>JBJEQK010000213.1:0-5114 GCA_051881715.1 Acutalibacteraceae bacterium | reverse complement strand
ATACCACATAATCGAAAAAAAGCCCAGCTTTTACTGGACTTTTTCGACAGTCTGCAAGCCTTTGAAAAGGCTTGACCGAAACTTTTAATCCCACAAAAATCCGTGATGAACCAAATATTCTGCCTTTTCGTTTGCGGATGTGCACACGCAGAACTTTTTGGGACAAACTAAAGGCAGATCATTTTGCGGAGGCGGGTATGAAAAAAGTCAAAGGATTCTGCGGTGTGGTGCTGTGCGCAGGTTTGGCGGCGCTGATTCTCGGCGGCGGCATTTTCTACGCACGCCGGGTCACGGCGTACCGGGAAACGCCAATCAAACCGCTGGCGACACAGCGGCTGTCGGTGTTTAATGAGATCGAGGATAAGGAAGGGTTTCGGCTGTGCGCACGGCGGGGGTTGTCCGCCAAGGCGCCGGAAAATACATTGGAAGCCATTCGCCTGGCGGGCGAAGCGGGTTTTCGCTATGTGCAGCTGGATGTGGCGCAGACGAGGGACGGAGAGCCGGTTCTGCTGTTTGACGAAACGGTGAATCGCATGACGGCGCAAAGGGGCGCTTTGGCGCATTTCACCGCCGAGCAGGTGTCGGATCTGGTGCTGGACAACGGCGCAAACGTGGAGAAGTATATAAATGTATATATACCCCAGCTGCAAGCCGCTTTGCGGGAGTGTGCCGAATACGGCATGACGGCGTATCTGTCCGTGCGTTCCCTGCGTTCGCCGGAGAAGCTGTATGCCGTGCTGGAAAACAGTCCTGTGCCCTATGTGCTGTTTTCCGCGCGAAAGCGAGTGCTGTCGGCATTAAAACAGCGGGGAGAAACGCAGCTGTGCTATCAAGTGCGTGCCGTCACCCGGGAGAACCTTCGATACGCGCTGGAAAATGACTTTGCGCTGACCTTTGACCCGGAGCTTGCCGAAAATACGGACGAAGTGCTCACCGCCGCCGCAAAGTGCGTGACGCTGTATGCGTGGACGGTCAACAGCCGGGAAGAACTGCGGCGCATGGAAAAGCTGGGGATCCGGGACGTGCTGACGGACAGGATCATCCCGGTACGCAGTACGCAAAAATAAATTATCCACCGGTTTATCCACATCCTGTGCAAAACAACGCACAGGATGTTGTACTGTTTTGGCGGCGTTTACCACCATGGATAGATGGGAAATTTTTCTTAACGGGTTTTCCACAGAGTTATCCCGCCAAAAAGGATTTTCGCCCGAAAAAAGCCCTTGACAAAGCACGGTTTTTCCTGTATAATGAACGCCTGTAAAGATAAAAACTTTACACACATCAAGGAGATGGGGAACGTGGCAAAGAACCTGGAGATCGTCACCCTGCTGGATTTCTACGGCGAGATGCTGACCCAAAAGCAGCGTGATTTTCTGGAATACTACTACAACGAGGACCTTTCGCTTTCCGAGATCGCCCTCAACGAGGAGATCACCCGCCAAGGTGTGCGGGATGCCATCAAGCGTGCGGAGAAGCAGCTGTTTGAGATGGAGGAAAAGCTGGGTCTTGTCCGCCGTTTCAAGGAGATCCAGTCCGGCATGGACGAGATCACGCAGCTGGCAGAGATGATCAACACCTACAACCTGCGCCATTCCCTTTCCCGCGAGATCAATGAATATGTCGTCAAGATTAAGGCCATTGCGCAGGATCTCCGCGATCAGTAATAAGGAAGTGATCATTTGGCATTTGAAGGGCTTTCAGATAAACTGGAAAATGCATTTAAACGGCTGCGCAGCAAGGGCAGTCTGACCGAAGCGGATGTCCGCGACGCCATGCGCGAGGTGCGCCTTGCGCTGCTCGAAGCGGACGTCAACTACAAGGTCGCCAAGGACTTCACCAATAAAGTTACGGAACGTGCTATCGGTGCGCAGGTCATGGAGAGCCTGACACCGGCGCAGATGGTCATCAAGATCGTCAACGAGGAGCTCATCGAGCTGATGGGCGGCACCCGCACACGGCTGAACACTGCGCCCCATCCGCCCACCATCGTGATGATGTGCGGCTTGCAGGGCGCCGGTAAAACGACCCACTGCGCCAAGCTGGCGCTGATGCTCAAAAATCAGGGCAGCCGACCGCTGCTGGCCGCCTGCGATATCTACCGTCCCGCCGCCATCAAGCAGCTGCAGGTCGTCGGCGAACAGGCGGGCGTACCTGTTTTTGAAATGGGACAGATCGACCCGGTCACCATCGCCAAGGAGGCGATCAAGTACGCCAAGGATCACGGGCACGACTATGTGTTTCTGGACACAGCCGGCCGTCTGCACGTGGACGAGGCGCTGATGCAGGAGCTTCAAAACATCAAGTCCGAAGTGCATCCCCACGAGATCATGCTGGTCGTGGACGCCATGCTCGGTCAGGACGCCGTCAATGTGGCGACTGCCTTCAACGATGCGCTGGGCATCGACGGTCTCATGCTCACCAAGCTCGACGGCGACACCCGCGGTGGTGCGGCGCTTTCCGCCAGAGCCGTCACCGGCAAGCCCATCAAGTTCATCGGTGTGGGCGAAAAGTTAGAGGATCTGGATGTGTTCCACCCGGATCGCATGGCTTCCCGCATCCTCGGCATGGGCGATATGCTCTCCTTGATCGAAAAGGCAGAGCAGAAGCTGGACGAAAAGAAAGCGGCGGAGCTGGAGGAAAAACTGCGCCGCAACAAATTTGACCTGAACGATCTGATGGATCAGATCGACCAGATACACCGCCTCGGTTCCATCAAGGATCTTTTGGGCATGATCCCCGGTATCGGCAGCAAGATCCGTGACGTGGACGTGGACGAGGGACAGTTTGACCGCATCAAGGCGATCATCTATTCCATGACCCCCGCCGAGCGGGAAAATCCCGACATCATCAACCCCTCCCGCAAGCGCCGCATTGCGGCCGGCTGCGGCAAGGACGTGGAGGATGTCAACAAGCTGCTCGCCCAGTTCCGTCAGATGCAGAAGATGTTCAAGCAGATGAACGGCAAGCAGTCCAAAAAGCAGATGAAGCGTATGCAGATGATGCAGGGTATGCAAAACATGAACGGCTTCAAAATCTAAGCTTATTATAAAATTATCAATAAATTTTTGGAGGAAAAGTATCATGGCAGTAAAAATCAGACTGCGCCGTATGGGCGCAAAGAAGGCACCTTTCTATCGTGTGGTCGTTGCGGATTCCCGCTATCCCCGCGACGGTAGATTCATTGAGGAGATCGGCACCTACAATCCCCTTATGGAGCCGGCAGAGGTGAAGATCGACGCCGAAAAGGCACAGCAGTGGATCAAGAACGGCGCACAGCCCACCGATACCGTGAAGGCACTGTTCAAGAAAAACGGCATTCTGTAATCTGAGGAGCCGAGTATCATGAAGGATTTACTGGTTCTGATTGCACAGGGTCTTGTGGAAAATCCGGACGCGGTCAGCGTCACCGTGGACGATGCGGACGAGGACGGCGTGGTCGTCTATCATCTGCACGTTGCGGACGGCGACATGGGTCGTGTCATCGGCAAGCAGGGACGCATCGCCAAGGCGATCCGTACCGTGATGCGTGCCGCCTCCGTCAAGGGCGGTCAGAAGATCTCTGTGGAAATTGATTAAGCGTTTTCTCGAAATCGGACAAATCGTCGGCACCCACGGTGTGCGCGGAGAAATGCGTGTGCATCCGTGGTGTGATTCCCCGGAGTTTATCAAGGGGTTCCGGCAGCTGTATCTGGATGAAAACGGAAATAAGCAGTTGGAAGTGCGCGCTTGCCGTCCCCACGGTAATGTCGCGCTTCTTTCCGTTGCGGGCATTGACACGGTGGAGGCTGCTGCCGCCATGCGCGGCAAGGTTCTCTATATGCGCCGCAGTGACGCCCGCCTGCCCGAGGGGCGGTACTTTATTTCCGAGCTGATCGGCTGCGATGTCATCGACGCCGACGACCCCGGTTTGCGTTACGGTACCCTGTCCGATGTGAGCGAAACCGGCGCAAACGATGTCTGGCACGTGACGGACGATGCCGGACAGGAATACCTTTTGCCCGCCATCCCCTTGGTGGTGATCGAAACGGATGTGGAAAAGAACTTCGTGCGCATCCGTCCGATGAAAGGAATTTTTGACGATGCGGATTGATATTCTGACCCTATTCCCCGAGATGTGCGAGGCGGTGCTGAGCGAGAGCATCCTCAAGCGGGCGCGGGGTGCGGGACTGGTGGAGATCCACTGCCGCGACATCCGCCCCTATACCAAGGACAAGCACCACCGTGTGGACGATTCGCCCTACGGCGGCGGCTTCGGTTTGGTGATGCAGGCGCAGCCGGTGTACGACTGCTACCGGGCGCTGTGTGCGGAATTGGGCAAAAAGCCGCACCTTATTTATATGTCCCCTGCCGGACAGACCCTGACCCAGCAAAAGGTCAAGGCGCTGTCCGAGATGGATAACCTTGTCCTGCTGTGCGGACACTACGAGGGCATGGACGAACGTGTCCTCGAGGAGATCGTGGACGAAGAGGTGTCCATCGGCGACTATGTGCTCACCGGCGGCGAGCTGCCGGCACTGGTGCTGGCGGACAGCATTACCCGTATGCAGCCCGGTGTGCTGGCGGCGGACGAAGCGTTTGAAAAAGAGAGCCACTACGACTTTTTGCTGGAGTACCCGCAGTATACCAAGCCGCCCGTGTGGATGGATCGTGCGGTGCCGGAGGTTCTGCTGACGGGGCACCACGGCAATATCGACCGCTGGCAGCGAGAGCAGATGCTTGAGCGCACCCTCAAGCGCCGTCCCGACCTTTTGCAAAAGGCGCAGCTGACGGCGGCGGACATTTTGTACCTGCGCACCTTCCCGGAAAGCAAGAGCTGTCCGTTTTTAACCGAGCGGCTGGCGGATCGCGTCGAGGACTACGTGCGCACACAGAAAAAAGTTTCCCCCACGTCCCTGCAGCGCAAGTTCAAAATGGAGTATGCGCTGGCCGTGCGGATGCTCGACATTTTGGAACAGCGCGGCGTTGTCTCGGCGTATGCAAAGGGAAAACCGAGAACGGTTTTGCCGCCGCAGGACGAGGGATAAGTACATTTTTGGTTCATCACGGATTTTTGTAAGCTAAAAAGTTTCGCTCAAGCCTTTTTAAAGGCTTGCGGATTCCAAAGGCGGCGC
>JBJEQK010000212.1:0-5135 GCA_051881715.1 Acutalibacteraceae bacterium | reverse complement strand
CTCGCCGGGGGTTCCCCGGTGCGAAGCACAAATCCCACAATTTTCCGTGAAGAGCGAAAAAAGGGGACGGCATTCAAACCGTCCCCCAAAAACTTGCTTAATCTTCCTCAGCGGCGGCCTTGGCTTCCTCAATGACCTTGTTCGCCACATCGGCGGGTGCATCCTCGTAGCGGGCAAACTCGATGGAGAAAGAGCCTCTGCCCGCAGTGACGGAACGCAGAATGGTGGAGAAATTGCCCATTTCCGCCATGGGTACTTCTGCGATCAGCTCACGCATATTGTGCTCGCCCGTATGCTCGATGCCGAGCACTCTGCCGCGGCGCTTGGTGACGTCGCTCATGATGTCGCCCAGATCATCCTTGGGCAGCTGAACCTTCAGGGTGCCGAAGGGCTCCAAAATCGTGGGCTTCGCTTCGGGGATGGCGTTCTTGAATGCGATCTGTGCCGCCGTTTTGAAGGCCATTTCGGAGGAGTCCACCGGGTGATAGGAGCCGTCGTGGAGCGCCGCCTTGATGCCGACCATGGGATATCCCGCGATCATGCCCTTAGCAATGCTTTCACGCAGACCCTTTTCGACGGCGGGGAAGAAATTCTTCGGTACGGAACCGCCGACCACTTCGTCGGAGGTGAAGATGAAATCTTCGCTGTCCAGCGGCTCGAAACGGATCCAAACATCGCCGAACTGACCGTGACCGCCGGACTGCTTCTTGTGGCGTCCCTGCTTGTCAACGACCTTGCGGATGGTCTCTCTGTAGGCCACTCTCGGGATGGTCAAATCCACGTCCACGCCGAACTTCGCCTTCAGCTTGGAGATAATGACGTCCAGATGCTGTTCGCCCATGCCGGACAGAACCTGCTCTCTGGTCTCTTTATTGGTAACATAGGAAATGGTAAGATCTTCTTCGGCAAGACGCAGCAGACCGGAGGTAACCTTTTCTTCCTCGCCCTTTTTCTTGGTCTTGACCGCCATGGAAAGGCAGGGTGCCGGGAACTGTACAGGCTCCAGCTCGATGACCTTCTTGGGGCTGCAGAGGGTGTCGCCGGTCTTGAAGCCGGACAGCTTGGTCACGACGCCGATGTCGCCGGCAGGAATCGCCGCCACATCCTCCTGCTTGCCGCCGCGGGGCAGGACAAGCTTGCCCATACGCTCGCTCTCGCCCGTACGCGCGCAGTATGCGGGAACGTCCGCCGTGATCTTGCCGGAAACGACCTTGAAGAAGGACATTCTGCCGACAAACGGGTCTGCGATGGTCTTGAAGCAGATCGCCGCAAGGTCGCCCTTTTCGTCACAGGCGAGATCGCCCTCACCGGCGTAGTCGGCGGCGTTGGGTGCGTAGTCCGCAATGCAGTCCAGCAGCAGATCCACAGCGTCCGTGGTGTAGCCGGAGCAGGCAAACACGGGATATACGGTGCCGGATGCGATGCCTGCGCCCAGACCGTTCTTGACTTCCTCGGCGGTGAAAGGCTCATCCATCAGGAACTTTTCCATCAACTCATCGTCTGCGGATGCCACAGCTTCGCTAAAGATTGCCTTCATCTCTTCGATGTTGTCATCCTCGGGCATTGCCGTTTCGGAAGCCTTGCCGCCGTTGTAGCTGTACGCCTTGCCGGTGGCGAAGTTGACGTAGGAAACGACCTTGTCGCCCTGCATATAGGGAACGACCACCGGGCACAGCTCCGTCTTATGTACCTCGTGCAGTGCCTCGAAAGTCTTGTAGAAGTTGGTGTTTTCCGCGTCGCAGCGGGTGATGGCAAACATCTTTGCGATGCCGCGCTGGTTGGCCGCCTTGACAGCCTTTTCCGCACCGACGTCATAGCCGGAACCTGCCGCCGTCACGATCAGCGCCGCCTCTGCCGCACGAACGCCTTCGCTCAGACCTGCGGCGAAGTCAAACTGACCGGGTGTGTCCAGCAGATTGATCTTTGTATCCTTCCACTCCAGCGGCGCCACAGCGGTGGAAACGGAGATCTTGCGCTTCTTTTCCTCGGCGTCAAAGTCCATGACCGTGTTGCCGTCGGCCACTCTGCCCAGACGGTCGGTTGCCTTGCTCAGAAACAGCATCGCCTCCGCAAGAGAAGTCTTGCCTCTGCCGCCGTGACCGGCGATGACGATATTGCGGATATTTTTTGCGTTATAGACCTTCAAAGAAATTCCTCCTTATATCTCCGCTTCTTCGGAAGCGTGACCATGTAAGATTTGCCTATGTTAAAATTATTCAACATCCTTTATAGTATAGCATAGCTTTTTTCACATTTCAATAAATTTTCTTCAAAATCCCAAAAATATTTATACAAATTTGACGAGGATTTGGCTATTTCCACAAAATTTCTATCATATGATTGTCAAAGACGACGAAAGAAGGTATAATGTGTAGCAGAGAGAACGGGTTTGTTCATAAAGGCAAAGCGTCTTTTCCCACGCCAACTCGGGCAAAGGCACTTTGCGTTCCTATCTATTTTAATGAAAAGGAGCGTTTTGTATGATTCGACTGATTATCCGCGCCCTCACCGCCCGCGGCGGAGATGAGAACGCCCTGCGCACCCGATGCGGTATGTGCAGCGGCATCGTGGGCATTGTGATGAACCTCCTGCTGTTTGCCGCCAAATATTTTGCCGGCTCCATCACCGGCAGTATCGCCATCACCGCCGACGCTTTCAACAACCTGTCCGATGCGGCGTCCAGTTCGGTCAATGTTTTCGGCTTCAAGCTTTCCGGCAAGCCTGCCGACGCGGAGCATCCCTTCGGTCACGGCAGACTGGAATATGTTTGCACCATGATCGTCACATTCCTGATCCTGATCATGGGCTATGAGCTGGCGTCCTCCTCCGTGCAGAAGATCCTGCACCCGCAGGCGGTGAAATTCAGCTACCTTTCCATGGCGATCCTGATCGCCTCCATCCTCGGCAAACTGTGGCTGGCGATCTTTTACAAGAACCTCGGCAAGCGCATCCACTCCCCCGCTCTGGAAGCTTCGGCGGCTGACAGCTTCGGCGACATGGCTTCCACCGGCGCAACGCTTATTTCTCTGATTCTTTCCAAATTCACGTCCCTGCCCTTAGACGGCTGGTTCGGCTTGGGTGTGGCTGTGTTTATCTTCATCGCCGGCATCCGCCTGTTCAAGGAATCCATGGACACTCTGTTGGGCAAACCCCCGGAAAAGGAGTTTATCGACAAGCTGGTACAGAAAATTCTGTCCTATGACGGCATTGTGGGTGTGCACGACCTGATTATCCACGATTACGGTCCGGGCAGACTTTTCGGCAGCATCCACACGGAGGTTCCCGCCACCTATGACGTCACAGAGATTCACGACACCATCGACCTGATCGAGCAGGATGTGATGCGGGAAATGGGTATGCTGCTGGTCATCCATTTGGATCCCGTCGTTGTCGATGACGACCACATAGCCGCCCTGCGGAACATGACGATGGACTGCGTAAAATCCATCGACGAAGCACTGACCATCCACGATTTCCGTGTGGTTGCAGGACCCTCCCACACCAATCTCATCTTTGACCTCGTCACTCCCCACAAATTCCGCTATTCCGACGCCGATCTTTCCCGCATGGTCGAGGAATGTCTGCAAACGAAGGACGAAACCTATTACGCTGTGATTCATGTGGAACGAAACTTCGTTTGATTTGGTACATATCGACAAAATTTTTCGCAAAAGAAGAATATATTTTTTTGTAAAAATTACGGAGAATAGCTTGAAAAAAGCGGTTACAATAGGTACAATAGAATAAAGCAACACCGAAAAATCACATATTGTATGGGGGATAAAAAATGTCTGATTTAGCCGTATCGTTTAAACGCAGTCCTGTCGGTCCCTTGGGCATCATCGCACTGCCCGGATGTCATGAACTGGCACGAAAGATCGACAATTATTTGCTTACCTGGCGCGAAGAACGCAAAAAAGAAAACCCGGACTTTGTGGACTGCAACGATGATCGCAGTTCGTTTCTGATCAACATCGACTTCCCCCGTTTCGGCACCGGCGAAGGCAAGGCCATTATCCACGACTCCGTTCGCGGACACGACCTGTTTATCGTCTGCGATATGTTTAACCACGGCATCACCTATACAATGTACGGGCACGAAAACCACATGAGCCCCGATGACCACTTCGCCAACCTCAAGCGCGCCATCAGCGCCGTTGGCGGCAAGGCCAGACGGATCACCGTCATCATGCCCATGCTGTACGAAGGTCGCCAGCACAAGCGCTCCCACCGAGAGTCCCTCGACTGCGCCAATGCACTGATCGAGCTGTGCGAGGATATGGGCGTGGACGATGTGATCACCTTTGACGCCCACGACGCCCGTGTGCAGAACGCTATCCCCCTGCACGGCTTTGAAAATGTCACACCCACCTACCAGATGATCAAGGCTCTGGTCAAGACCGTTCCCGATCTGCACATTGATAAGGAACACATGATGGTCATCTCTCCCGACGAGGGCGGCATGAACCGCTGTATCTACTACGCCACCGTACTCGGTTTAGAGCTGGGTATGTTCTACAAGCGCCGTGATTACACCACCATCATCAACGGCAGAAACCCCATTTTGGCGCATGAATTCCTCGGCTCCAATGTAGAGGGCAAAGACGTTATCATTGTGGATGATATGATCTCCTCCGGCGACTCCATGATCGAGGTTGCCCGCAAGTTGAAGGATCTCAAGGCCAACCGTATCTTCATCTGCTCCGCTTTCGGTCTGTTCTGCAACGGTCTCGAAGTTTTTGATAACGCCTTTGAAACGCGGCTGATCGACCGTGTGTTCACCACCAACCTGATCTACCGTATGCCGGAGCTTCTGGAGCGTGAATGGTATACGGAAGTGGATCTGTCCAAGTACATTTCTCTCATCATCGCAACGCTCAACCACGACGAGTCCATGGGTGACCTGCTGGATCCCGCCGACCGCATCGAAGCCATTCTGAAAAAATACGGCTACCGCTAAGCCGCTATGACAAGTTTTCTTCTTTGAATTAACCGCAAGCACTGTATGACTGCCGAGCAGGATACAGTGCTTGTTTTTTCTCTCTTCACAGAAAATTGTGGGATTTGTGCTTCGCACCCGTGAACCCCCGGCGAGGGTTCCCCACGCCAAAACAGTCCACCGGACTGTTTTGGCT
>JBJEQK010000211.1:0-5181 GCA_051881715.1 Acutalibacteraceae bacterium | reverse complement strand
CTATTTATTCTTTTTCCATATTCTCCGCCGCAACGGCCAGCATCAGCTTGATGCGGTTCTCCTGGTTGACGCTCGTGGCGCCGGGGTCGTAGTCGATGCAGACGATGTTCGCCTTGGGGTTGACCTGCTTTACCTTGCGCACCATACCCTTGCCGGAGATGTGGTTCGGCAGACAGCCGAAGGGCTGGGTACAGATGATGTTCTCAAATCCGTGCTCCGCCAGCTCCAGCATTTCCGCCGTCAGGCACCAGCCCTCTCCCATCTTGCAGCCAAAGCTGATGACCGGCTCGGTGAGTTTGCGCACATCATCGTGGAGCATGGGCGGTGTAAAGGTCCCCTCCTCCTTGATGACGTCGATCATAATTTTCTCCACCGATTTGACCAGCGCCTTCGCCGCCTCAAACGCCGCAAGCTCCACCAGCGAACAGCCGTAAAGCTTGTGATCCTCGTGCCGGTGGTCGATGAAGAACAGCAAGAAGCCCATCAGACCCGGAACATTTACCTCGCAGCCCTGACTGATGAGGAATTCTTCCAGATTGTTGTTCGCCATAGGGGAATATTTCACGTAGATTTCACCGACGATGCCCACCTTGATCGCCTTGCGTTCCACTCTCGGGATCGCAGCAAATTCACGCACCATCTGGCGGAAATTTTTGCGGATGGCGGGGTTGGTCAGACCTTTATTCTTTCGGAAATCGGCGCTCAGCCGCTCCACCCAGCTGTCCACAAGGGCAAGACTTTCGCCCTTATTCTTTTCGTAGGGGCGCACCTGATTGTTCAGCAGCATCAGCATATCGCCGTACACCACGGCGCCGAGGGCTTTCGGGAGCATATCGGGGGTGAACTTGAAGCCGCTGTTCTTTTCCAGACCTGCAAAGTTCAGCGAGATGATCGGCACATGACCGAAGCCCGCCTTGACGAACGCTTTGCGCATCAGGCTCAGGTAGTTGGACGCACGGCAGCCGCCGCCCGTCTGGGTGATGATGACCGCTACCCTGCTCAAATCGTACTTGCCGCTGCTCAGGGCGTCAATGAACTGCCCGATGACCAGCAGTGCCGGGTAGCAGGTATCGTTGTGGACGTATTTCAGTCCCGCATCCACGATGGCTCTGCCGGAATTGGTCAGATGCTCCAACTTATATCCGGCGCTCTCGAACACATCGCACAGGAATCGGATGTGGATCGGGAGCATATCGGGGACAAGGATGGTATGTGTTTTTTTCATCTCGGGGGTAAACTCCACCCGGGGGATGATATGGCTTTCGTCCATGGTCAAACCTCCTTTTCGGACGCTTTCTGCATTTCCAGAGCGGAAAGCAGACTTCTCAGTCGGATCTTCACGGCGCCGAGGTTGGTGATCTCGTCGATCTTGATCTGGGTGTAGATCTTGCCGTGGCTCTCCAGTATCGCGCGCACCTCGTCCGTGGTGATGGCATCTACGCCGCAGCCGAAGGACACCAGCTGGATCAGGTTCATCTCGGGATGGTCGCACACATAGCCGGCGGCGCTGTACAGGCGGGCATGGTATGTCCACTGGTTAAGGACATTGACCCTGAATTTTTCCATACGGTGGCTGACGGCGTCCTCCGTGAGCACCATGGCGCCGCAGGAGCAGATCAGCTCGTCAATGCCGTGGCTGACCTCGGGGTCGAGGTGGTAGGGTCTGCCGCACAGCACGATGGCGGGAATGTTCTCTTCCTTCGCGATGCGCATAAATTCGTCCGCCTTTTTGCGCACGGCGGCGAGGTAATCGCTGTACGCCTTGTACGCCGAATCGACGGCGTGCAGGAACTCCTTACGGCGGATGTCGGGGAAGTAGCCCGTCATGATCTTGTAGAATTTCTTTTCAAAGGTATTGCGTCTGTGCGGACCCACATAGTCGTACATGAACGTCACGTTTTCCAACCGCGGGGAGTTTGCCCGAATCACCTCGGGGTAATACGCCACCACGGGGCAGTTGTAGTAGTTGTCGCCCTTGCCCTCGTTCATGTTGTAGCTCATGCAGGGGTAGAAGATGTGGGAAACGCCCTTGTCGATCAGTTCCTCCACGTGTCCGTGCACCAGCTTCGCCGGGTAGCAGACCGTATCGGACGGAATGGTGGACTGCCCCTTGAAGTACAGCTTGCGGTCGGAGCCGACACGGGTCACCACCTCGAAGCCCAGCTCCGTGAAGAAGGTGTGCCAGAATGGCAGCATTTCGTACATATTCAGCGCCATGGGAATGCCGATCTGTCCACGCTTGCCCTTTTGGGGCTTGTAGCTGCGCAGAAGCTCCAGCTTGTAGGCGTACAGGTTATATTTTTTGGCGGCACTGCTCTTGCCTGTGGGCTTGTCGCACTTGTTGCCGGCGATGAATTTTCTGCCCGACTGGAAGGTGTTGACCGTCAGCTTGCAGTGGTTGGTGCAGCCCTGACAGACGACCGCCGCCGTCTGGTGGGTAAAGGTTTTCAGTTCCTGCGCTGTGATGGTCTTGGACGGACCGACGGTGTATTTCTTGGCGTACAGCGCCGCACCGTAGGCACCCATCAGACCGGCTAAATTGGGACGGATGACGTTTCTGCCGATCTCCATCTCGAAGGCACGCAGCACTGCATCGTTGAGGAACGTGCCGCCCTGCACGACGATATTCTGTCCCAGCTCGTCCGCCGAGGCGGAACGGATGACCTTGTACAGCGCATTTTTGACGATGCTGATGGACAGACCTGCGGAGATGTTCTCCACGCTGGCGCCCTCTTTCTGCGCCTGCTTGACGGAGGAATTCATGAACACCGTACAGCGGGAGCCGAGATCCACGGGCTTGTCCGCATACAGTCCCTTTTGCGTAAATTCCGCCACATCGTAGCCCAGCGTCTCCGCAAAGGTTTGCAGGAAGGAGCCGCAGCCCGAGGAACAGGCTTCGTTGAGGAAGATATTGTCGATCACGCCGTTGCGGATCTTGAAGCACTTGATGTCCTGACCGCCGATGTCGATGATGAAATCCACGTCCGGCATAAACTTGGACGCCGCCGTATAGTGGGCGATGGTTTCCACGATGCCGTTGTCGATGTTGAAGGCGTTGAGGATCATCTCCTCGCCGTATCCCGTGGCGGCGGAGCCGAGGATGTGGATGCCGGGGAACTTTTCGTACACATTTTCAAAGAAACGCTTGAGCATTTCCACCGGCGCACCCTTGTTGCTGCTGTACTCGGAGTAGACGATCTCGTCCTGCTCGTTGATGACCACCGCTTTCAGCGTGGTGGAGCCGGAGTCGATGCCGATATATACATTTTTATTGTCGCCCAGCTCTGCCGTGGCGATCTCCGCCTTGGCATGGCGGGCACGGAACGCCTCGTACTGCGCCTCGTCCGTGAACAGCGGCGGGCAGAATTTGTAGCCGTTCTCGCCCTGGGAGCGCTCCGTGGACTGCAAGATCTCCTCCAGCGTCCGCGCCTCGGTGCAGTTGGAGATCGCCGCACCGTAGGCGACCAGATACAGGGAATTTTCCGGGCAGACGCCCTTAAGCGCCAGCACGTTGTCGAAACATTCCCGCAATTTCGAGAAGTAGGTCAGCGGTCCGCCCAGATAGACCACGTTGCCCTCGATCTTTCTGCCCTGCGCCAGACCGGCGATGGTCTGGTTAACGACGGCGTACAGCACACTCAGCGCAATGTCGCTTTTCTGTGCGCCCTGATTGAGCAGGGGTTGGATATCACTCTTGGCGAACACGCCGCAGCGGGAAGCGATGGTATAGTTCTTCTCCGCCTTTTGGGCAAGGGCATCCATCTCGTCCATGGGCACGTTCAGCAGTGTGGCCATCTGGTCGATGAATGCACCCGTGCCGCCGGCGCAGGAACCGTTCATGCGCACTTCCAGTCCGCCGGTGAGGTACAAGATCTTTGCGTCCTCGCCGCCCAGCTCGATGACCACATCCGTCCCCGGCAGCAGAGAGTTGACCGCCAGCCGTGTGGCGTACACCTCCTGCACAAATTCGATGCCGCTCTTCTCGGCGACACCCAGTCCTGCCGAGCCGGAAATGGTGCAGTAGAGCTTCTCGTCCTTGCAGTACGGGCGCACCTCCTGCAGTGCTTCCCGGAGCTTTTCTGCCACACGGGAATAATGTCGGGAATAATTTTTGCAAACGATCGTATGATTATCGTCCAGCAACACATACTTCAGCGTCGTTGAACCAATGTCGATTCCTAATCTCATGATCCTCTCCTGAAACGATTTTTACCCCATTCTAACAGAGCTGTCCCGGGCATTCAAACGGCATAGGGATAAAAGTGTCGAATTTTCTGACACTTTTTAGAATTTGTCATGTTTTATTTGCAAAAGGTCTCGTTCTGTAGTAAAATGTCTGCGGAGGTTTTTTTATGGATCAGAAAAAGACAGTACACGAAACCATTGCCGATGCGTTCAAAGAGCTGATGATGAAGCGGGACTTTGAGAAGATCACCGTGAAAATGATCGCCGCGCAGGCCGGGATCACCCGCTCCAGATTTTACAACTACTTTCAGGATAAATACGAAATTTTGGAATGGATCATCCGCCACCAGATCTCCGAAAAGGTCGCCATCCTCATCGACAAGGAGATGTACCTCGAGGCACTGCGGCTGATGTTTTCCTGCATCGAGGAGGACAAGCCCTTTTTCGCCAAGGCTTTCCGCATCCACGGACAGAACGGCTTCGAGGAGATCCTCGGTCAGGAGTTCACCACCCTGTTCGTTCAGGTGTATAAATCCGTCTCCTTCGACTATCCAAACAAGGTCATCACCCGGGAGAATATCGCGGGATATCAGGCGCTGGCGCTGATCATGTATCTGCGCCTGTGGGTGTGCGACGGACGGTACGGCGACGCCTCCTGGGACGAGGTGTGCGACGCTTATATCTTCATGCTCACCCAGGGCAACAGCATGATCAGCCCCAAAAAGCTTTTGGAAGCCATTACGGAAAAACTGCCCCATCCCCTGCGCCACCTGCTGGGCAGTCACTGACACGGCGCACCACCCAAAAAAGACGCTCCTCACGGAAAATTGTGGGATTTGTGCTTCGCACCGAGGAACCCCCGGCGAGAGTTCCCCACGCCAAAACAGTCCACCGGACTGTTTTGGCCCCCCTTCTGCGCTTTTGGTGTTGTTAGGATTTCGCCCGACTGCGGTCGGCGACCAAAGGCGCCGCCTTTGGAATCCGCAAGCCTTTAAA
>JBJEQK010000210.1:0-5197 GCA_051881715.1 Acutalibacteraceae bacterium | reverse complement strand
TTACTTAATCCAACCGATAACCAGAACTGTAGACTCAACAGTGAAAGCGCAAGCGCCGACCGCTTCCGAAATGGAAGAGAAGCTGGTCTTGTGACCGTCCACGTGCCCTGCGAGCATAGGACCGCCGCTGACAAACACAGTGGGAATATTCAAACGCGCCGCCGCCATCAGCAGCCCGGGGACATTTTTATCGCAGTTGGGCACCATGACCAGCGCATCAAACCCGTGCGCCATCGCCATTGCTTCCGTGCTGTCTGCAATCAGATCACGGGTAACCAAAGAATACTTCATGCCTGTATGACCCATGGCAATGCCATCGCACACGGCGATTGCCGGGAAAACAATGGGTGTACCGCCCGCCATGGCAACGCCGAGCTTGACAGCGTCCACGATCTTGTCCAAATTCATGTGACCGGGAACGATCTCGTTGTAAGAGCTGACGATACCGACCAAAGGACGGGAGACCTCCTCATCCGTCAGACCCAGCGCGTGATACAGGGCACGGTGCGGTGCATTCTGCATTCCGTTTTTCAGAGCATCACTATTCATACTATTTTCACCTTTCAAAGAGAGATAGCCTTGGCAGCATAAACCGCCAAGGCCATTGCGTACAAATCAGTTGTTGATAAGCTTGTCCTCGTCGCTCCAGCTGTACAGCTTGCGGATATCTGCACCGACAACTTCGGACGGATGCTCGCTGGCAAGCTTTCTCATGGCGTTGAAGTGCACCTGAGAGCCGGCATCGGACATATCCAGAAGGAAGTCCTTGGCAAAGGTGCCGTCCTGAATGTCCTTGAGGATCTTCTTCATGGTCTTTTTGGTTTCCTCGGTAATGATCTTGGGACCGGTGATGTAGTCGCCGTATTCCGCTGTGTTGGAGATGGAGTATCTCATGCCGGCAAAACCGCTCTGGTAGATCAGGTCAACGATCAGCTTCATCTCGTGGATGCACTCGAAGTAAGCGTTTCTGGGATCGTAGCCGGCCTCGACAAGGGTCTCATAGCCTGCCTGCATCAGTGCACAGACGCCGCCGCAAAGAACGGCCTGCTCACCGAACAAGTCGGTTTCGGTTTCGGTGCGGAAAGTGGTTTCCAGAACGCCGGCTCTTGCGCCGCCGATACCCAGTGCATAAGCAAGACCGATATCCCATGCGTCGCCGGTTGCATCCTGCTCCACAGCGATCAGGCAGGGAACGCCCTTGCCGGCCTGATACTCACTGCGGACAGTGTGACCGGGACCCTTGGGGGCGATCATGATGACATTGACATTTTTCGGGGGCTTGATGCAGCCGAAATGGATATTGAAGCCGTGTGCGAAAGCAAGGGTCTTGCCCTCGGTCAGGTTGGGTTCGATGCTGTTCTTGTACAGTGCTGCCTGCTTCTCATCGTTGATGAGGATCATGATAATATCTGCGGCCTTGGCTGCGTCTGCGCTGGTCATGACTTTCAGACCCTGCGCCTCTGCCTTTGCCCAGCTCTTGGAGCCTTCATACAAACCGACGACCACATCTACGCCGCTGTCCTTCAGATTCAGGGCGTGTGCATGACCCTGAGAACCGTAACCGATGATCGCGACGGTCTTGCCGCTGAGCTTCTGCAGATCGCAGTCCTGCTGGTAGAAAATTCTTGCCATAGTTATTACCTCTTTCTATTATAAATTTATAATTTGACGAATGGTTGTGCTGCCCTTTTCCAGGGAAACGCTGCCGGTTCGGCAGATTTCCAAAATAGTATAGTCGCGCATGAAATTGATAAATTCATCAATGCGTCTGCTGCTGTCCGTCAGGCGGAACACCATGGAATCCTTGGAATAGTCCACGATATCCGCATTGAATGCAGAGGCCGCCGCACGGATCTCCTCGCGGGTAGACGGCTCGTTTTGCACCTTGATCAAAAGCAGCTCACAGCTGACGGAATCGTTGGCGCCGAACTCCTTGATGGAGCAGACATCAGGGAGCTTATATAGCTGATTGACCAGCTGCTGTTTGGCGATATCCTCGCCGTCAAAGGTGACAGTGATGCGGGAATACTCGTTGGATTCCGTCTCACTGACGGACAGGGCGCTGATGTTGAACTGACGGCGGCGGAACATACTGGTTACACGGTTGAGCACGCCGAACTGGTTGCGCACCAGCACCGCAATGGTGTATCTATTCAAATCAGTCACCTGCCTTTACGATTATGTCATCCATGCTCCCACCGGGCGGCAGCATGGGAAGCACCATTTCGTCCTTGTCGATGGCGCAGTCGATCACGTACGGTCCTTCGGATTGGAACGCATGGGAAAGCGCCTTGTCCAACGCATCCAGAGAATCTACGCTTTCTCCGTCGGCACCAAACGCCTTTGCCAAGGCGACAAAGTCCGTTTTGCGGTTCAATACGGTGTTGGAATAGTGCTTTTGGAAAAACAGCGTCTGCCACTGTCTGACCATGCCGAGAACACCGTTATTGAGAATCAGAATCACAACGGGGACATTGTATGTCACGGCCGTAGCCAATTCATTCAGGCACATCCCGAAACTGCCGTCCCCGGTAATGAGCACACTGCGCTCCCCTGTCCCGTATGCGGCGCCGATGGCCGCACCGAGACCAAAGCCCATGGTGCCCAGACCGCCGGAGGAGACGAAACGCTTCGGGTTTCTGAAAATCAGATTTTGTGCCGACCACATCTGATGCTGTCCGACATCGGTACAAGCCGCTGTGTTTTCGCCCAGATATTTATTAAGCATACAAATAGCGTTCTTGGGGGTCAGTCCCGCACGCTTGTCCGTATTTTCCGCTTCTTCGCACCGCAGTGCCGCAATCTTTTGCTGCCACTCTTCCTTTTGGGAAAGTCTAATCAGGGGCAAAAGTTTTTGCAGTGTCTTTTTGACATCGCCCCGAAGTCCCGTCGCCGCAAGAACATTTTTGGAAAGCTCGGAGCCGTCCACATCGATATGTACGATTTTTGCGTTAACGGCAAATTTGGAACGGTTTCCCGTAACGCGGTCATTGAACCGAACGCCCAGAGAAATAATCAGATCCGCATTGTGCATCGCCATGGAGGACGCATAGTGTCCGTGCATCCCCTGCATACCGAGAAATCTGGGGTGATCCGTCGGAATGCCGGAAAGTCCCATCAGGGAACAACCGATGGGCGCATCAATCTTCTCCGCCAGCGCCAGCATTTCCTCCTGCGCGCCGGCATTGAGTACACCGCCGCCGAAATAGATGAAGGGACGATTGGAGGCGTTGATCTGTGCGGCAGCTTCCTGAATGCGGATCTCCTTGGCCGCCATGGGTTCGTCCGCCTCGACCGGGGGAGCCTGCGTATATTCGCACTTGGCGATCTGTACATCCTTGGGAATGTCGATCAGCACAGGACCGGGTCTGCCGGATTTGGCGAGCTGAAACGCCTCGCGGACGGTGTCGGCAAGGTCATCGACACAGCCGACAAAATAGTTATGCTTGGTGATCGGCAGCGTCACGCCGGTGATGTCGATCTCCTGAAAGCTGTCCGTGCCGATCTGGGTCGTGGGAACATTGCCGCAGATCGCCACCAGCGGAACGGAATCGAGATACGCCGTGGCAATGCCGGTGACCAGATTCGTGGCGCCGGGACCTGATGTGGAGATCACAACACCCACCTTGCCTGTGGTGCGTGCATAACCGTCGGCTGCGTGTGTCGCTCCCTGCTCGTGGGCAGTGAGCACATGGTTGATCTCGTCCCGGTATTTATACAGGCTGTCGTAAACATGGATGATCTGACCGCCCGGGTAACCAAAAACCGTATCGGCGCCCTGCTCGATCAGTGTCCTTACAAGGATATCCGCACCTGAAAGAACCATCGGTGTCACTCCTTTGTAATGTAATCAACGATTCGGCGACCGCACTCTGCACAACCGACCTTTGTCATGCCTTCGCTCATGATATCCGCCGTGCGGTAACCGGCGTCCAGATAGGCGGAAACTGCCTTTTCCACGGCGTCCGCCTCGGCGGGCATATCAAAGCTGAAGCGCAGCATCATGGCAGCAGAAAGAATGGTGCCGATGGGGTTGGCAATATCCATGCCGGCAATATCCGGCGCGGAACCGTGGATCGGCTCATACAGTCCGCAGGACGTGGCACCCAGACTAGAGGATGGGATCATGCCGATGGAGCCGGTGATCATGGACGCTTCGTCGGAAAGAATGTCGCCGAACATATTCTCCGTAACGATGACGTCAAACTGCGCAGGATTTTTGACGATCTGCATGGCGCAGTTGTCCACAAGCATATGGCTCAGTTCCACATCCGGGTATTCTGCGCTCAGGCGTACCATCACTTTTTTCCACAGACGGCTGGAATCCAAAACATTGCTCTTTTCCACGGAACAGAGCTTCTTGCCCCTCTTTTGCGCCGTCTCAAAGCCGATGCGCCCGATGCGCTCGATCTCCGACTCGCTGTAGGTGAGCAGATCCATCGCCGTGGGCTCTCCGTCGATCACTTCCGTTTTGTGGGTGCCGAAATAAATGCCGCCGATCAATTCACGCACGATAATAAAATCAATGCCCTTGTCCACGATCTCCTTTTTCAAGGGCGAAGCGGCGCTTAACTGCGGCCAAATTTTTGCCGGGCGGTTGTTGGAGTAAACACCCATGCCGGCGCGCAGACGAAGCAGTCCCTTTTCCGGGCGCTTGTCTCCGGGGACATTGTTCCATTTGTCGCCGCCGACTGCACCGAGCAGTACGCTGTCGGAATCGACACACTTTTGCAGCATCTCCTGGGGCAAGGGATCGCCGTATTTGTCGATGGCGCATCCGCCCATATCCACATCTGTATAGCAAAACTTGTGACCGAACACCTCAGAAACCTTGTCCAATACCAAAAGCGCCTGTTCCACGATCTCGGGACCGATGCCGTCGCCGCGGATGACAGCGATATTTTTAGTCATTGCTCTGCGCCTCCTTCAGAGATTTCAGCAGACCGCCGCTGCGAATGATATTTTGAATAAAGGGCGGAAACGGCTGTGCCTTATAGGTTTTTCCTGTGGTGATATCGGCAATCTCGCCGGTGTCGAAATCCACGCTGACTTCGTCGTTCGGTTGGATTTCCTCCGCTGCCGCTTCACACTCCAAGATCGGCAGACCGATATTGATGGCGTTGCGGTAGAAGATTCTCGCAAAACTCTTGGCGATCACACAGCCGGTACCGCAGGTCTTGATCACCAGCGGTGCGTG
>JBJEQK010000209.1:0-22918 GCA_051881715.1 Acutalibacteraceae bacterium | reverse complement strand
GCTGCAAGGGATTCGAACCCCTGACCTTTTGGTTCGTAGCCAAACACTCTATCCAACTGAGCTAGCAGCGCATTGCGTTTCGCAACTACTGTATGATACCACAAAGCGTTCAAAAAATCAACCGTTTTTTCAAAAAAATTCAATTATTTTTCTTTGAAAATTTTTATTGCTTTTCTCGGCTGCATGTGCTATAATTAACTAATTTATAGTTAGGGGTGATTGTATGGATTTTTCCGTAAGTGAAAAATTTGCGAAAGAGGGTCTGACCTTTGACGATGTATTGCTGATTCCCGCCGAATCGGACATCCTGCCCAAGGACATCGACCTGCGCACGGAACTGGCTGCGGGTCTGATGCTCAATATGCCGATCATGACCGCCGCCATGGACACCGTTACCGAGTGCCGCATGGCCATCGCCATCGCGCGGGAGGGCGGCATCGGTGTTGTACACAAAAACCTGCCGATCCAGAAACAGGCGGAAGAGGTGGACAAGGTGAAGCGCTCCGAAAACGGCGTTATTACCAATCCGTTTTTCCTCTCTCCCGAGCATTACGTTTACGAGGCAAACGAGCTGATGAACCGCTTCCGCATTTCGGGTGTGCCGATCTGCGACGCCGACGGCAAGCTGGTGGGCATCCTCACCAACCGCGACCTGCGTTTCATGACCGACTTCAACATCCGCATTGCCGACGTGATGACCAAGGAAGATCTGGTCGTGGCGCCCATGGGCACGACCCTCGATGAGGCGCAGAAAATCCTCATGAAGCACAAGATTGAGAAGCTGCCGCTGATCGACAGCGAGGGGCATCTTCGCGGTTTGATCACGATTAAGGATATCGAAAAGAGCGTGCAGTATCCGAACTCCGCCCGCGACAGCAAGGGTCGTCTGCTCTGTGCGGCGGCGTTGGGCGCAACGGCGGACGTGCTCGACCGTGCGTCGGCGCTGGTGGAATCCGAAGTGGACGCCTTTGTTCTCGACTCCGCCCACGGTCACAGCCAAAACATCATGAAAGCCGTCTCCAAGGTCAAGGCCGCTTTCCCGAACATTCCGCTCATCGCCGGCAACGTCGCCACCGCCGAGGCAACCAAAGCGCTGATCGACGCAGGCGCGGACACGGTCAAGGTCGGTATCGGCCCCGGCTCCATCTGTACCACCCGTGTGGTCGCCGGTATCGGCGTTCCGCAGATCACCGCCATCTATGACTCCGCCAACGAGGCCGCAAAACACGGCAAGCCCGTCATCGCCGACGGCGGCATCAAATACTCCGGCGAGATCGTCAAGGCGATCGCCGCAGGCGCCAACGTGGTCATGCTCGGCTCCCTGGTCGCAGGCTGTGAGGAAGCCCCCGGCGAGACCGAAATCTATCAGGGTCGCCAGTTCAAGGTGTACCGCGGCATGGGTTCCTTGGGCGCCATGGCCAACGGCAGCAAGGATCGTTACTTCCAGGAGGACAACAAGAAGCTTGTCCCCGAAGGCGTGGAGGGTCGTGTGCCCTACAAGGGAGCGCTGTCCGAAACCGTGTTCCAGCTGCTCGGCGGTCTGCGTTCCGGCATGGGTTACTGCGGATGCCACAACATTGAGGAGCTCAAAACCAAATCCCGCTTCGTGCGCATCACCAACGCCGGTCTTGTGGAAAGCCATCCCCACGACGTTTTCATCACCAAAGAAGCCCCCAACTATTCCGGTAAATAATCACAAAATAAACAGTGGGACTGCTGCATTTCACAAAGAAAAAACAGAGGATTTTCTCGGACAAAATGTTTCGGAAAATCCTCTGTCTATTTTAAGAACGAGTAAAACTTCTCACCAGTTGATTTCAACACAAATTACTTTGACAACATAAAACGTGATGGATTAACTTTGTAATTCTCGATAAACCTTTTATCTGAATCCCATTTGTGGACAGCCTCCGTATATTTTGGGTGTGTGCGGGTGTGAATAAAGAAATCAAGATAGTGTGCAATTTGGGCGACTGAAAGAATTTCAAGATCAACAAGTTCCGCCAGCAGTTCCTGTCGCTCGACAGATGAGAGGTTTTCTTTTTTTTCTACTGAATAGCCATAACCTTTTAAAATAGATTCTTCATTCAACTCACCGCTTCCAGAACTGGCGCTCATTGGAAAGTCCAGCCCAAGACCAGGATTGCCAAAGTTATTAACAAACCGCCTATAAATGCTGACATCCATAAAACAGATATCCTCTTTTTTATCATGTGTAGCATGGACGCATTCATAGATATCATTGTAAGGCGAGTAAAGGAGAAGGTCGATTAGTTCGCAATTGCCCTTTTTAACTGATGTGCTGTAGCCGCCGTCTGTTTTAATTGTAATCAACGATGGTATAAGCGTTTCCGGAATTCTGTGCTTTGAGAACACAGAACAAACACGGTATTTTTTGCCGTTCAAGCTACCTTGTTTTTTTCGCACCTGCACATATGCCGCTGTAAGCAGTTCACGTCCAATAGCCGAAGAATAATGAATAATTTTTTCACTAGAAACAGCATTTTTATTAGCTGTAATGACATATTCGCTTTTAGACTTATCTTGAAACATAATGGATATTAACACAACAGAAGACTCAATGCTTTCAAGAATATTGATTTTTGTTTGCCTCTGAAATTCTTTTCTGGCACGCATTTCTTCAATTCTCTGTTGCTTTTTTTGCTCTTGTCTCTTCTTTTCTTCAATTTCAGAATACCGCCAATATGCTATATCGTTTATATAGAATCCCGCTGAATGAGGATTGTCCTTCAGTTTTTTTGCTATGTCGTTAGCATTTTTAACGAACATTGACCTGCACTCACGACAAACAGCGCCTTCAACTATCAAGCTTGAACTCTCTGTTATTGGTATGATTGTTTCTCCCTTGATTAACTGCTGGTGGCACTTAGGGCAAGAAGTCTGTCCATTAGCTGAATACAACTTTTTGTATGGCTTCCATATAGAAAAGACTTTGCCAATCTCTCTATATTCTTTATTACTCTCCTTTTGGGAAAAGGGTGGTGCAACCTTCTTCTTAGAATACATTTGATTCTTGATTCCGTTCAGATTGCGCTTTTTTGTTGTAAAGGTGGTGGGACGCATCCCAGTTTTACCGTGAATCAATGAAATGATCTTTCCATCAACCAAAGGTAAATCACAGTGGTCACAGTAAAGTAATTCACAGCTTTGAACAATATATTTTTGTTTGTTTGAATCGTGAAGTTCAACATTAAAATGCTTTTTTTGAGATAACATTTCCCCACAAACTGGACATCTACCGTCCCAACGGGAAAAAGTCAATTGTTTTATGCTTTTCTCCGTCATTGCATTTTCCTCCTACATACAAAAAGCAGTTGAACACATCGTTCGTGTGAGCATTCCTTTTTTTAAAGAAACTATTTTGCAACTAAAGGTTTTCTCCAAAATTTCTATTGCTGTAACCAACGCAACGGCATACTATTGCTTGTCTAACATAGTGTCTACTGAATAATTATCGACTTTTGGTTGGTTTCGTAACGAAAAGACCAGCACTGGACAAGTTTGCGACGCAGAAAGAGAAGTAGCTTTCGGGATTGGTGGCACATTCGGGCATTCGATCAGTACAGGCAAGCTTGAAAGGCTAACAACAAAATCAAGGTTACTAAGCGTATCTGCTATAGGGATTGCGATAACGCCTTCTTTTACCCTAATATGATATTTATCCCATACCCTCAATCCGTATATCTTCCCCTGTCTTTCCGTAATGAACCTTTATTTTTACTAAAATAAACACGAGGAAAACGGACTGCATTCCCACCTATGTGGCAGGGATGCAGTCTTGTGTATTTATAAGCGAATACTTGTCTTTTGACCGCCTGCGGCTCCCCTGTGGACGGTATTTCCGCCACCGCACGGCAATATCCGCGTGTTTTGAGGAACGCTCCTCAAAGACAGAATATGCAGCTGCGGGGGGAGGCGGGACAGGCAAAACGGTCAGATCCAGTTTTTCTTGTACATCACGAATGCGCCGGCGATGGACGCCACGATGGTGATGAACAGCAGGGTGCCCACGGGCAGTGTGGGGGCGAACACCAGCACCAGCACGCCGACGACGATGGGCAGGATGGAGAGCTTGAGGTGCTTCATGAAATAGGAAGCGCCGATGGCGCCGAACAGGGCGGGGATGATCTGCTGAAACGCCGGCGCGAAAACGGAATCCGGCGCCGTGATCTTCGGCAGGATGGGGCGGAACAGCAGTACGCCCAGGGCGATGATGACCGTGGTGATGATGGAGGAGGCGGCGATGGAAATGGTGGTGATGACCTCGCCCTCCTCGGTGTTGGGACGCACTTTGGCGGCGTCCATGGCGGAGATGGCGCAGGGGAGCTTGAGATTGGTGATGTTGCCGGTGACGAAGCCCAGATAGCATCCGCCGGCGCCCAGCATCGGGGCATAGCTGATGGTTTCCGCAATGGCGGTCGCCCAGTACAGCGGCACCACCGCCAGCAGTCCCTTCATCACGCCCTGCAGAGGCGGCCATGCGTTGAAGTGGATGCAAAACAGGATGGGCAGGGAGAACAGCACGCAGATGGCGCAGATGCACCAAATGCGTCCCCAGACGTGTACTTTATCGAAGTATGTTTTCATCGTCAGCCCCTCCATTCCAGCATAGCCAGACTTTCCGGCAGTACCCGCGCCAGCAGCATCGCCGCGCCCATGGCGCCGATCATGCTCAGCGGCATGGTGAAGTTCTCCAGCCACTTGAGGTTAAAGCGGTTGGCAAGCTTCGTCAGCACGATCATCAGCACGATGGAGATCAGCAGCGTCAGCACGGACAGCACGCCTGCGCCGTCCCCGATCACATCGGGTTTGCCGGAGCCTGCCACGGAACGTGCGATGAAGGCGGAGATCAGACCGATAAAGGCGGCGGCGGAGATGGTGTCCGCCAGCTTTGCGTTGTTGGCGGCGGCATTGCCGATCTTGCCCTGAATCTTTTTCAGGAAAATGGGGATAAGCACCAGCGGCAAGATACTGCCGATGGTCATGACCCACATGATGGCGGAAAATTCCTGCGGCGTTTCCACGGGCTGGGACATACTCTTGCCCAGCGCATCCAGCGCCGCCTCTGCCGCCGTGGTTTCATAGGTGATGTTGCCGATGACCGACAGGCGGATCCACGGCAGGACGATGCCCAAGGAATAGGCAAGGGTCAGCACGGTCGCCACGACGGAGATCGCCGGTGCGATGGAAAAGAGAATGCTGGAGGTGACGGTGTTGCGCAGGGTCTGGGAAGTGATGCCCAGCTTTTTGCCCTGCTTCCACGCCTTGGCGAGGAAAAAGAACGACTGCGCCAGCACGAACACAACGATGGCCAGAGCCATGATGTACATAAAAGGACTTTCTTTAAAATTCATACATTACCTCGTAACACAAAATCGGGGATCAAAACTGATCCCCGACAGTGCGGAAAAATTACTTATACATCGGACCGTAAGCGGCGCAGGCGCGGTAGTCCTGCCCCTCCTTGTCCATGCCGAAGGCGTTCCATGCGGCGGGACGATAGATGTCCTGCTCGGGGACGTTGTGCAGGCAGACGGGGATGCGCAGGATGGAGCAGAGGGTGATCATATCCGCACCGATATGACCGTAGGAGATGGCGCCGTGGTTGGCACCCCAGTTGTTCATCAGGTCATAGGCGGAGGCGAATGCGCCTTCACCGGTCAGACGGGGGGCAAACCAAGTGCAGGGCCATGTCGGGTCGGTGCGATCCCACAGGATCTTGGACACTTCGTCGGGAAGCTTGACGGTGTAGCCCTCGGCGATCTGCATCACGGGACCGACGCCCTTGACGATGTTCAGGCGGCACATGGTGGCGGGCATTTCCGCACGGGTGAGGAAGTGGGAGGAGAATCCGCCGCCGCGGAAATAACCACGGTCGGAGGTGCACCAGTCGGTGGCTTTCAGCATCTTGTCCATGTCCTCCTCGGTGACGTTGAACCATTCCTTCATGACAGCGTTGCCGTTTTCATCGGTGCATTCACCGCAGGCGTCCAGACAGCAGGCGCCGGAATTGATGAGGTGGATAAAGCCCTTGGACTCCTTCGCCACGCCCTCCAGCTCGTAGCCGGTCACTCTCTTGACCGCCTCGGGGCTCCAGTATGTACGCACATCGGCGAACATCTGGGCGCGGTTGGTGAGCAGCTTCATCAGCAGCATGGTAAGACCGTTGAGGGTATCGTTCTCGGTGGCGAGGATGTACGGCTCACGGGCGCCGTTCCAGTCGAAGGAGGTGTTGAGCATGGCTTCGGGGAAGTCGCAGTTGGGGTAGAAGTCCGTCCACTGGCGCTGACCCTGGAAGCCGGCGGCAATGGCGTTGTGACCGACTCTCTCTTCCTCGCGACCCTCGGGCAGGTTCGGGTTGCCGTTCATCAGATCCTTGATGATGCACATCATCTTGACGGAGAATTCCCAGTCGGACTCCTTTTCGGCGTCGGTCTTGCGGACGAATTCCGGGTTCTTGTCGAAGCCCTCGGGGCAGTGCGCCTTCGTCCATGCCAGCGCCTTCTGATATTCGGCTTCGTCGTAGATGTTTTCGCTCATGCGGCGGATGATCTCCACCTCGTCCACGGATTCCACACGCATACCCAGATATTCCTCGATGAAATCGGGGTCAATGGAGGAACCGGCAATGCCCATGCAGATGGAACCGATCTGCAAGTAGGACTTGCCGCGCATGGTGGCGGCGGCAACAGCGGCTTTGCCGAAGCGCAGCAGCTTCGTGCGCACATCCTCGGGGATGGAGGCGTCGTCCTTGTCCTGCACGTCGTGACCGTAGATGCCGAATGCGGGCAGACCCTTCTGTGCGTGTGCCGCCAAAACAGAGGCAAGATACACAGCGCCGGGACGCTCGGTGGCGTTGAAGCCCCACACGCCCTTGATGGTGGTGGGATCCATGTCCATGGTTTCGGAGCCGTAGCACCAGCAGGGGGTGACGGACAGGGTGATGGAAACGCCCTCCTTCTTGAACTGCTTGTCGCAGGCGGCGGCTTCGGCGACACGACCGATGGAGGTGTCGGAGATAACGACCTTGACCGGCTCGCCGTTGGAGTAGCGCAGGTTTTCCTCATAGAGCTTCTTGACGGCAAGCGCCATGCCCATGGTCTGATCCTCCAGGGATTCACGCACCTTCAAGGGGCCTCTTCTTGCGTCGATGATGCGGCGAATGCCGATGACGGGATATTCGCCGATGAATCTGTTTTCTGCCATAATATTCATCCTTTCTTTCTATCAATTATATAAGGCGACGCCGCAAAGGGCTGACGCCATGATTTACTGTTTGCTTGTCGCACGGACAAAGTCTGCGAATGCTGCTTTCCAAGTCTCGGCGTTCTGCGGCGCATAGGTACGCAGATTTTCGCTGTGGGCAATGATCCTGCGCGCTTCGCCGATGTCCCGGATGGCGCCCTTGGCGATCAGCTGGACGGCGATGTTGCCCAGCACCGTTGCCTCGATGGGACCCGCCTTGACGGGCAAGTCGCAGGCGTTGGCGGTCATTTGGCAAAGCAGGGTATCCTTGGTGCCGCCGCCGATGACGTGGAGAACGGTGTATGTTTTTTCGGTGCAGTCGGAGATCTTTTCGAGGGTCTGTCGGTATTTCATGGCAAGGCTCTCGTAGATACAGCGCATGATTTCGCCCACGGTTTGGGGGACATACTGCCCTGTTTTGGCACAGTACTCCTGCACTCTCTGCGGGAGATTGCCCCGCACACCGAATTCGGGAGCGTCGGGGTCGATGAAACAGCGCAGCGGCTCTGCTTGCAGCGCAAGCTGCTCCAGGTCGGCGTAGGAATACTGCGTACCCTCTCTCGCCCACTGGCGTCGGCTCTCCTGAATGAGCCACAGTCCCGTGATGTTTTTCAAAAAGCCCGTGGCGTAGCCGTAGCCGCCCTCGTTGGTGACGTTGATCTCCAGCGACTTCTCATTGACAATGGGGGCGTCCAGCTCTGTGCCGAACAGCGACCATGTGCCGGAGCTGAGGAAGGCGAAATCCTTTTCCGTGCTGGGTACGGCGCTGATGGCGGACTGGGTGTCGTGCCCGCAGACGGCGATGACGGGAACAGGCTGTACGCCGCATTCCTCGCACACATCCCGGCTGAGCATTCCCGACACGGTGCCGGAGGGCACGATGGGCGCAAACAGGCGGGACGGAATGCCCAGCTTGTCCATGATGTCGTACGCCCAGTCCTTGGTTTCAATGTCCACCAGCTGGGAGGTGGTGGCGATGGAGTATTCGGTGTGCTGCTCGCCCGTGAGCATATAGGCGAACAGGTCGGGCATGAACAGCAGACGCTGTGCCCTGTCCAAAATATGCGGGCGGTATTTGCGCAGGGAGTACAGCTGGAACACGGTGTTCAGCTCCATGAACTGAATGCCCGTTCTTTTGTAAAATTCGTCCTTGGGGACACAGAGGAACGATTCCTCCACCAGACCCTTGGTGCGGGTGTCCCGGTAATGGACGGGGTTTTCCAACAGACAGCCGAACTCGTCCAAAAGACCGAAGTCCACGCCCCAGGTGTCGATGCCGATGCAGTCAAAGCCGCCGGCAAGCTTGGCTTTCACAATGCCCTGCTTGATCTCGTGGAACAGCCGCAGTACATCCCAGTAGGTGGTGCCGCGCACATCCACGGGGTCGTTGGAGAAGCGGTGCACCTCGGACAGGGTGATCTTTTCCCCGTCAAAGGTGCCGAGGATGGCACGTCCGCTGGATGCGCCGAAATCGAACGCCAGCGCACGAATCGCTTTGTCCATGCGAAACGCTCCTTTCTCAGTTCAGGACAACGCCCTTTTTCAGGATGATGTTGGCATAGATCGCCGTTTCGCCCGTGGCGATGACGGCATACGCCTTTTTGGCGCGCTCATAGAATGCGAAGCGCTCCTCCAGAGCGAACGCCTTGTCGCCCTCGTTGGCGTGCACGATCTTCTCATACTCTGCCCAGATCTCGGGACGGTTTTCCGCATCGCCGTTGTCCATCAGTGCAACGGGCGCTTCCACATAGGTGTCCAGCGGCATGAGCTTGAGGATGGCGTCAAGAATTTCGGGGACGCCGTGACCGTCCAGACGGACAAGACGCTGTGCCATGGAGGCGGCGGGGAAGTTGCCGTCGCCGATGACGATCTCGTCACCGTGCCCCATCTCCATGAGGATCTTCAAAAGTTCCGGGGACAGAACGGGGGAAATATTTTTTAACATAGCTTTTCCTTTCTCAGTCCTTAAAGACCGTCAGCTTTGTTTTTTCATTGACGAGCTTGATGATAAACTTGCACACAAAGATTGCGATCACGCCGTACACGATGCCGAACAGCGCGCCGAAAATCACGTCCGTCGGATAGTGGACGTGGACATAGATGCGGGAGAAAGCGATCAGCGCCGCCAAAATATAGCCGGGAACGATGTAGCGCGCCTTCTTGCTGACCGTCAAGCCCGTTGCGGCGGCAAACGCCGAGGAGGCGTGACCGGAGGGGAAAGAGAAGCTGTCGGGACGGGTGACGAACTCCGGGTACACGAACCAGTCCTTCCACACGTCCAAATCGAACGGACGGGGACGGGCAAAGAAGTTTTTCAAAAATACGTTGTTGAAGAAGAACATACAGATGATGGCGCCCGCCACGGTGAAGCCGATCTTGCGGGTCTTTTTGAAGATCATCAGCACGATGGCCAGCGCGATCCAGAGGATGCCGTCATCCCCCAATCGGGTCAGGAACACGAGGATGGGCGTCAGCACGCCGGAGATGCCGTAGCCGAAAATCTTTTCGACCCACTCAAAGATCGCCCGGTCAAAGCCGAGAAAAGCGGAAAAGTCCATAGCGTAACTCCTTTTGTCCAAAAATAGTCGTTATTATTGTAACACATTTTGGTAGAATTGCAATCGTTTCCGAAAAAAATCTCCGAAAATATCGTATGACCCGCCGGCAAAAAACAGAACATTTCCCATCCATATTCCTGCAAATTGTACTTGTAATTCCGACGCGTTTCCGCTATAATAAAAGGACAACACGTCAAAGGAGCTGAAAATATGGATCCTATCAAAGTGGATTTCTCCGGCAAGGGCGCAGACCGCGGCAGAGAGATCGTCATCCCGCCCGAAAAAGCGGGGCTGAAAATCATCCTGTCCATCGTATTTTCCCTGCTGACAGGCGCAGTCGTCTACTACTTCATGCTGCCTGCCCTCAACCCGAAAGCCATTGAGTTTTACTACTTCCTCGGCATCGTGATCGCCGCTTTTGTGGCGTTCCTTGCCCTGTTCACCGCCGTATTCCGCCACACGGAATATGTGCCCTTCATCAAGAAAAAATCCATTGTCCCCGTCATTCTGCTCTTGGTGCTGGCGTTGGTCGTCGGCGTGGGGTATGTGGTCGGCAGCCAGTTCTTCCGCGCGAAGAGCTACAGCGAGATCATCTCCGTCAAGGAGGATCAGGACTTTGACGCCGACTTTGACGAGCCGGACTTCAAGACCATCCCCAAGCTGGATGAAAGCGCCTCCGCCACTGTGGCGCTCAAGGCCATGGGTGCCCTCGCTGACCTCGATCTCGAATCCCAGTTCAAGGTGTATTCCGGGCTGAAAGCCGCCTCCGCCTATCCCCAGATCAACTACGAACAGCGCCCCGTCCGTCTGGCGACGCTGCAATACGCCAACATTATTAAATGGATCACCAACATGAGCGACGGTCTGCCCGGGTATATCATCATTGATACCGCCAACGAGGATCAGCAATTCGTCAAGCTCGAAAAGCCCATCCGCTATTCCTTGTCCGACCACTTCGGACGCTACGTCACCCGTGTGGTGCGCTTTAATTACCCCACCTATATGTTCGACAAGCCCTCCTTCGAGATCGACGACAGCGGCAATCCCTACTGGATCGTTGCCCACATCGACAAGACCATCGGTCTGTTCGGCGGTCGGGACGTCAAGGGCATCGTGATCGTGGATGCTGTCACGGGGGAATGCACCTACCACACCATGCAGGAGGTGCGGGAGAGCGCAGAGCTGCGCTGGATCGACCGTGTGTATTCCGACGAGCTGATCGTGGAGCAGTACAACTACCACGGTCGCTACGGCAAGGGCTTCTGGAACTCCGTCCTCGGTCAGGAAAGCTGTGTCAAGACCACGGAGGGCAGCAACTATGTGGCGCTGGACGATGACGTGTGGCTGTACACCGGCGTGACCTCCCTCACCAGCGATGAATCCATCGTCGGTTTTGTGCTGGTCAACCAGCGTACCAAGGAGACCCGTTTCTATCGTGTCAGCGGCGGTAAGGAAAGCGCCGGTCAGGATGCGGCAATGGGTCTTGTGCAGGAAAAGGGCTACACCGCCACGTTCCCGCTTCTGGTCAACATCGGCGGCGAACCGACCTACTTCATGTCCCTGAAGGATAATGCCCAGACCGTGCAGCTGTATGCGCTGGTCAATGTGCGCCAGTACAACAAGGTCAAAGTCACCGGCAACACCATCTCCGGCTGTCTGGACAGCTACGTGGAGAGCCTGAAGTCCATGGGCGTGGACGTGGGCAAGGATGTGGAAAATATCGCCGTGCCCAATGAGAACGGCACCGAAACCACCCCCGGTACCGCTCCCGCAGAGGAAGCCACAGCGGACGTAGTCGGCGCCGTGACCGAGATCCGTTCCGCCGTGATCGACGGCAACACCGTGTATTACCTGCGCGTGACCGGCTCTGCCGCTTACTACGCTGTCAGCGCCGCCGACTGTGAACAGGCGGTCATCCTGAACGTGGGCGACAATATCCGCGCCAGCGCCAAGGGTACCGGCAGCATTCGCCGGTTGACCGATCTGCAAATCCTTGCAGCAGAGTAACAGCTAAAACCAAAAAAAGAGTTCATCCTTAAAGTTTCGGTCAAGCCTTTTTAAAGGCTTGTGGATTCCAAAGGCGGCGCCTTTGGTCGCCGACCGCAGTCGGCGAAATCCCAAATCCCATAATTTTTCGTGAAAAGCGATAAAAAGAGCAGGACAGCCCGTGCCGTCCTGCTCTTTTGCTTTAGTGCGTAAACTTATGCGATTTTTTCCTGTTCACTGCCGAGAAAGGCCATAACAAGACCTGCACCGCAGAGTACCGGGACCGTCAGAACACCAATCAGTAACATCATTTGTATAACCCCTCTTTGTTTCAAATTTGTTTTGGTTTATGTCTCTATTATAACGAAACAAATATTAAGAAACAATCGGGGAAATCCTTAAATAATCCTTAAGATTACTTCAAAAGACCCGTAATGCATATTTCCAAGCCGATGGCGATCAAAATCACGCCGCCGAGGATGGACGCTTTTCCCGCCAGCTTGGTGCCGAAGCGCCTGCCGATCCCAAGCCCCGCAAGGCAGAGGACGAACGTCACTGCGCCGATAATCAGCGCCTCGGTCAGCGCCGCCTGCCATGTATACTCACTGATCGTAAAGCCCACGGACAGAGCGTCAATGGAGGTCGCCACGCCCTGCACCAGCAGTGCGCCGAAGCCGACCGCCGCTTTTTCCTCGTCCGCCTGCTTTTTGCGGATCCCCTCAAAAAGCATTTTTCCGCCGATATACAGCAGCAGTACCAGCGCGATCCACGGAATAAACTTCTGGAAGGATGCAAACACATTCGCTACCGTATGCACGCAGACCCAGCCGATCAGCGGCATCAGGATCTGAAACCCGCAGAACACCCCTGCGATCAGGCACATACGGCTCTTTTTCATCTGCGGCTCATTCAGTCCGTTGGCCATGGAGACGGAAAAGGCATCCATGGCAAGTCCCACGCCGAAAAGCACGCTGTTGAGAAAAAACATGAAATCAAATTGCATTTGCAGTCCTCCGAATTACGCCGTCCGTTTTACCCGACAGGCGTATAAAAAACTTGCAGCACCGTCTCGAAAACCGCCTGTTCATCCAGAATGTATTCCGGGTACGGATCCGCATCCTGCAATTCGCCCTGCAGAGAAAGGAAGTTGTCAAAGGACACGCCCTTGGTGAGCAGTGTGGTGGCAAGATAGGTGGCTTTGGACAGGCTGACGTTGGTGAAGCCGTACTCCGTGGCGGCATTGTAAAGCCGGCTGACGATGCCGATATCGTCAATGGCGGCACGGATGCCTTTTTTCACAAACGCCTGCAAATACTGGATCTGGCGTTCCCGGCGCGAGGCGTCGGAGTTCAGCACGGCGGTGTTACGGCTGCGGACATAGCTTTCCGCCTGTGCGCCCTGCAAGGTGACCGGCTCCCCTTTTACAAATTCATCAAAGGTTTCCAGCGCCGTCACGGTCACGCCGCCGATGGCGTCATTCAGGGCGTGGATGCCGTCCAGATCCATCACCCCGTACAGATGCACGGGGATCCCGTACAGTATACGCTGGACACTGGTCAAAACATTCTGACAGCTGGTCTCCCTGCCGTCGCCGTAGGCATAGGACAAGCAGACCTGCATCTGATCCACGCCCACGTAGGCGCCGTCTACGGTGTACTGATCCACGTCCACCATGGAGTCACGGGGAATCAGGATGCCGGTAAGATTGCCGCTTTTCAAATCCATCGCCACGATCAGGATCATATCCGCCTGACCGGCTGTACCGATCTTGTCGTCCTGCAGTCCAAAGCTCTTGCGGTCCACGCCCACGGCGGCCACGGTCACGATATTCTCGTTGAGGGCATAGGTGATGTCGTTATAGACGACCGTCTTGCCCTCGTCATAGGTGACGGAATAGGGGTTGGTCTGCACACCCGTGCTCTCACTGCGCACCTGTTTGCGACCGATCGTATGCAAAACCGCAAATGTGGAGACGGCCACGACGATCAGGGCAAGGGGAATACACGCCGCGGCGATCAGCACTCGCTTCCAACGGCTTCTTCTGCTGCGGTGGTGATGGTGGTGCCGGTGCGTCGGTTTTTCTGTCGGCTCCTCCTGTTCGATCACCTGATATTTGCGGATCAGGGCGTCCCGCTTTTCCTCCGAATCGGCGCGGCGGGAACGGTGGGAACTGCTGTGTTCCCCCGAAGAATGATGGGAGCTGCTGTGTTCCCCCGAGGCACGATGGGAACTGCTGTGCTCTCCCGAGGCACGATGGGAACTGCTGTGTTCTCCCGAAGAACGGTGGGAACTGCTGTGTTCTCCCGAGGAACGCTGGGAACTGCTGTGCCCATCACTGTGGGAATGTTCCCCGCTATGGGTGTGTTCGTGTTCATTTGGTTGGCTCATCGTTTATCAGTACTCCATTTACAAGATACCGTCCCTTGTAGCCGCCCGTCAGGCAGGTACTCAGAACGACCAGCTTGTCCGTAATTTCCAGCCGTGCGCCTTCGCGGACATTGCGCAGCATGGAAAGCGGATCGAGAACAAAGTCGAAATATTCCCGTATGACCTCAGGGTTGCTGAAATCAAAGGAATTTAAAATATGGCGGTCATCGTATTTGTACGCCGAAACGATGGAATAGGTCAGCTTGCGCTCCGGCGTGTATATGTAAAAGTATTCGTTTTCTTTAAAAAAGGTTTCATCCTCGAAGTAGTGCAGATTGGTGAACATCCCGCCGGAGTAGTAGTTGTGCCCGTAGATCACGGTGACCGGGTCGTAAAAGTCGAGACTGTTTTTGGACTGGGTGAACAGGGAGCCTAAACGGGAATATTTTCCGTCGATGTCCTTGTTCAGATAGTACAGGTCGTCCGCCCTGCTTTGGAGGATCGGCAGTTCGATGTCTGTGTTCGGCACGATCAGCCAGGCATAGATCTCCGAATTGCGCGCTTGCAGTGCGGCGAAATCAATGGGATTTTCCACGCGGTCATCGGCGGTGGTCTCCACCGTGTAGTCCTCGGAGATGTGCGTGTATTCCCGGCGTGCAAGGTAGTCGCGGTACAGCCGCACACCGAAAAAGACAGCGCCGCTTAAAAGCAGCAGCAGGAGCAGAAGCAAAATCCACAGCCAACGCTTACGGGAGCCGCCGTTTTTTTCAGAACGCATGAAACCCCTCCTTCAGAGAAAAAAAGAACCTGCTTCGGCATATAAAATGCGGCTGCAGGTTCGTGCGCATCAGGATGCTGTATGCAACGATTACTGTTCGTCTGCCTTATTCTTCCGCAGAAGGATCGCCGCGGCTGTGCAAGCCAGTGCGACGCCTGCGAACACGAAAACCTCTGCGCTGGTGTCACCGGTTTCGGGCGCGGTGGGTTTGTCGTCGGGCTTTACGGTGCCGGTGACGGTGGAGCCGTCCGGCGTGGTGATCGGCTTGGTCGTTGCTGCGGTGACAGAGGGCGACGTGGGTTTGCTGCCGTCGGGACCGGTCGTGCCGCCGGGGGTCGTGCCGCCGGGGGTCGTGCCGGAGGGCGAAGTGCCGGTCGGATTGGTTCCCGTTACATGGGGAGACGACGGAACCGTAGTGGGATCGGTTTCGCCTGTGGGTCTGGTGATCGTGGGTGCGCTGGGGCTGTCCTTGGCGGCCACGGACAAGTTGACAGCGGCAACACCGCAGAATACGATCGCTAAAGCGAGAATGAAGGTTACGATCTTTTTCATAATTACACCTCTCGAAAGATAATTACACAAATAATCATCATTATAATATCAGAGCCGCCCTTTTTTGTCAATAGCAATATTTCGGAAAATTTGCCCGAAAGTCTTGATTTTTCAAAAATGTTCGTTTGCTGCATGGGGCGAACGGTTGATTTTTTGGTCGGAGTATGGTAAAGTAAGTGGAAAGGGGGGGCGTATACAGTGAAAAAAATACTCCTAATTCTATGGAATTTTCTGTACGATCTTCGCCAAAAGATTGCAGATGCCTGGTGGCGTTTTTTTGACTTTTTCTATCGCAACTTGACCAACCCCCCTAAGGTTGCCGGGGTAGAGGAAACGATACAGACCATCATCGACAGCCGCTGTTCCATCGCCCGGTTCGGTGACGGGGAAATCAAGCTGGTTGCAGGCAGAGACATCTCCTTCCAAAAAGCCACGCCTCTCGCCGTGCACAAACTGCGCCAAACGCTCTCGAGCGACGAGGAGGGACTGCTGATCTGTCTTGCGGACATCTTTGGAGACCGCAGCCGCTACACGGACAACGGAAACCGTTACTGGACGAAGCACCTTGCCCGGTTCCGGCGGATTTGGTACAAATATCTACACAAGGGCAAACAGTACTACAACGCCTCCATCACCCGCCAGTATATCTCCCTGAAGGATCGCTCCCAAAGCGCCGCCATATTTGAGATGTTCAAGCAGATTTGGGACGGCAGGGATATCGTGTTCATCGAAGGGGAAAAAAGCCGCATGGGCGTGGGCAACGACCTGTTCGACAACGCCAAATCCATTCGGCGTATTCTCGGCCCTGCAAAGGAAGCGTTTTCCCGCTATGATGATCTGCTGCAAACCGCCTGCACCATGGACAAGGATGTGCTGTTTTTGCTGGCGCTGGGTCCCTGCGCCACGGCACTTGCCCATGATCTGCATCAAAAGGGGTATCAGGCGCTGGACATCGGACACATCGACGTGGAGTACGAGTGGCAGAAAATGGGTGCACAGACGAAAGTGCCGCTGAAAAACAAGATGGTCTTTGAGGCAAATGGCCTCCCTGTGGAGGATGCGCAGACAGACCCGGAATATCTCAGCCAGATCATTGCCGAGATCACGTAAGGGGAGTTTTCATGATAAAGATCAAGACGTTCATTTTCCGTATTCTGCAGAGTATTTTGCGTTTTTTTCAGATCCTGCGCAACAGGATAAAAAAACTGTTTCGCCGCCAGCCGAATATTTTCCTCATCGGCTCTCCCGAGTACGGCAACATGGGCGATCAGCTGATCGCCTTGGGGGAGCTGCACTGGTTTCAAACCTATTATCCGCATATCCCTGTGCAGGAGTTTACCCATGATGCGCTTCTGCGTGACCGGGGATGTCGGCTGCTCCTGTCCTGTATCCGAAAACAGGACGTGCTTTTTTTGCAGGGCGGCGGGAATCTCAATGACCGCTATGTGAATTGCGAACGCATCCGTCGGCGTGTGCTGCAAAAATGTCCCGAAAACCGCATCGTTCTTTTTCAGCAGTCCATTCATTTTCAGGATACGCCTGAGGCACAGCAGTACAAAGCGGATACAATTCGCACCTATAATCAGCACAAGCATTTGCTGATCCTTACCCGGGAGGACACCAGCTTTGCCTTGGCCAAGGAGATGTTTCCCTCCCTGCGTGTGGAAAAATTTCCCGACATGGCGACGTGTCTGTTCCCGGTTATGAAGCCGTCGGCAGATTTTCCCAGAGACGGCATCCTTTTGTGTGTGCGTGCAGACGGAGAACGGTATTTCTCCGAGCAGACATGGCAGCAGCTGTTGTCCGCATTGCAGGACTACACCGTGCAGCGCACAGACACCCATGTGCGCCGTGTGGTTCCGCCCGCTGCCCGCCGCACAGAGGCGCAGGCGCTGATGGACGCCTTTGCCCACGCTAAGGTAATCATCACCGACCGCTTCCACGGCGTGATCTTTTCCGTCCTTGCGCAGACGCCCTGTATCGCACTGCGTTCGTGCGACCACAAAATTACCGATGGCGTCAAGTGGTTCCGAGACCATCCGGGTGTGTTGTATGCCGAATCGGCGCAGGAGGTTCCTGCGCTGGTGGAAAAGGCCATGACCCTCGGTCGTGTGCCGGCGCCGGATTTTTCGCACTATTTTGGGGAACTGTATTCCTTGATCGAAACAGGTGATTGCAATGGATAAAAAAGAAAAAGCATTCTTTGCCGTGCAGGCGCTGAAAAAGGAATACCCCGACGCCATTTGCTCGCTGGAGGCGCAGGATCCGTTTCAGCTTTTGGTGGCGACCCGTCTGTCCGCCCAGTGCACCGATGCACGGGTCAACCTCGTCACGCCTGCGCTTTTTGCCAAATTCGGCACGGCGGAAAAAATGGCGCAGGCGCCCATCGACGAAGTGGAAACGCTGATCCATTCCTGCGGTTTCTACCGCGGCAAGGCACGGGATCTGGTGGGTATGGCGCAAAAAATCATTGCCGAGTTCGACGGCAGGGTTCCCGACACCATCGAGGCGCTGACCTCTCTGCCGGGGGTCGGACGAAAGACTGCCAACCTCATCTGCGGCGATGTGTACCATATGCCGTCGGCCGTGGTGGCGGACACGCACCTGATCCGCATCACCAATCTGCTGGGGCTGGTATCCACCAAGGATCCGTACAAGGTCGAACTGGCGCTTCGGGAACTGCTTCCCCCCGAGGAAAGCAACGATTTTTGCCATCGGTGTGTTCTGCATGGCAGAGCCGTATGTATCGCCCGCCGTCCCCAGTGTGACAAGTGCTGTATGCAGAGCGTCTGCGACACAGCCAACCGGTGAACAGCGTTCGGGCTTCAGGGGATAAACTGCATCAGAATTCCGCAGATCAGTGCACCGGCCAGCGCGGAACCGACCATTGCGGCGATGCGCTGCCAGCGGCGGTTGATGCGTGTGGCAGGCGGTTTTCCCGCGCAGCTCATCATGCTCGCTCTCTCCCGCAGCTTTCCCTCGCTGACCGTTGCGAACTCCGGCTTTACCAGAAAAAGGATGCGTTCAAAGTATTCGCAGTCCGTCTGTGTGATCTCCACCACCTGTCGGTTGACTCCCTTGATCATGGGCTTGTTCCTCTCTTCCGATCAATCTTCACCGATAGTTTAGCCGCAGTTTTTGCGGTTTATACGCCGGCGGCGCGACTGCCAAATTCACACACATCCTGTGGATAACTCGGTGGAAAATGTGCATAACATCGCGGACAACCCTTAATTTATATACATTTTCTGCCTGTGGATAAGTTATTTTTACATTTTTTTACCTGTGAAAACATATTTTTGAAAACAGATGGGAGACGTCAAAAATGAAAGTTATGAGCTACAATGTTCTTTGCTACGGGAAAGAGGGACACGATCTGGAACTGCGGCTTCCCCTTGTTCTGCAGCGCATTCGCGAGCAGATGCCCGACGTCCTCGGCACCCAGGAAAGCCACAAGGAATGGATGGATTATCTGTGCGCCGGGATGCCCGAATACGCCTTTGTCGGCGTGGGCAGAGAGGATGGCAAGGAGGAGGGGGAATACTCCCCCGTGTTCTACCGCAAGGATCGCTTTGACCTGCTGGACAGCGGTACCTTCTGGCTGTCGGAAACGCCGGATGTCCCGTCGAAGGGCTGGAATGCGGCCTGTATGCGGGTGTGTTCCTATGCCCTGCTGAAAGACAAAACCGACGGAACCGTTTTTGCCGCTGTCAACACCCATCTGGATCATATCAGCGAGCAGGCGCGGGACGAGGGCATTCGGCTGGTGGTGGAAAAGCTGCGCTCTTTCGGGGATATTCCCGTGTTCTGCACCGGCGACTTCAACACGGACGAGGGCAGTACCTGCTACAAGATCATGACCGACGGCTTTATGGCGGACGCCAAATATGTCGCCGCAGACAGCGACAGCGGCAATACATACCACGGTTTCGAGCCGGAAGCCACAGCCGGCAACAGCCCCATTGACTTCATCTTTGTCAAAAAGGACGCCGTTCAGGTGCAGTCCTACCGCATTGTGCGCGGCACGATTGACGGACAGCAGCCCTCCGACCACTACGCCATCACCGCCGAGATCAGCTTCTAAGGCAACAACCCGATTGTGCGATGTTGCCAAAAACAACTTGCGAAAACGACGTATTCATGCTATACTGAATATATTCTGAATCGGAGGTGGATTGATGTCCAACAAGGATCATGCCGCAGTGGATGCCGCAAACGAAAAGCTTGAGCAGGAACAACAGGGCTACACCCACCAGAACCGGCGCTATGTCGGTACCAAGGAAACGGTGGCATATGTTGTCTATGATATGTCCCAAAGCTTTAACATCAACAACTACTCTACCCGTTTTGTCACCAGTATTTTGCAGGTCAGTCTGGACTTGCAGACGCTGGCGTCTGCCATCAATGGCGTGTGGGATATCGTCAACGATATTTTCATCGGCGCCATTGTGGACAAAACCCGCACCCGCTGGGGCAAATTCAAGCCGTACCTGATGATCCTTGCGATCCCCGGTACGATTTTGTCTGTCATCTATTGGCTGCTGCCGCTGCTGTTTCCCAACGCAGGGCCGTCCTCTGTGGCCAAGTTCGCCGTCTATCTGGCGCTGGCGATCATCCGGGAGGGCGTCGGTACTTTCCAAGGTATTGCCCAGACCGGCATTCAGGCGACCATCACGCCGCATCCCGTGGATCGAACGCGGCTGATCACCGCCGCCAATTTCTTCTCCGGCTTTTTGGGTGAAAAGCTGCCCGAACAGATCTTTACCGTTTTGCAGGATCTGATCAACAACAAGATCCTCAAGATCGATATGCGCGGGCTGTACATGAGCTTCGGCTGCTTTACCGTTGTGGTCGCCGGTATCGGTGCGTTCTGGTTCTTCTACATCTGTAAGGAACGGGTCATGCAGTCCATTGAAAAACCCAGCATCATGCAGGGCATCAAGTCTATCATCAACAACAAGCCTGTTTTGCTCATAACCCTGTCCGAGATGCTGAACGGGTTCACGGTCAGCGGCAGTGAAAATGACTACCTCATCGACGTGCTCAACTTCGCCTCGCTGAAGTTTTTCGTCGGCATTCCCGGCGCCATCGTTCATCCCTTCAGCTACATGATGGTGCCATGGTTCCGCCGCCATTTCTCCAGCCGTCTTTTGTACATCATCGCCACCTACATCGGCAGTATCCTCAAGATTCCCGTGTTCCTGGTGGGCTGTATCGGCGGCAAGAAAAACGGTCTGTACAAACGCTGGCTGCCCATGGGCATTGCGCTGTGTCTGTGGGAGACGATCTTCATGTTCTTTTACGGCGTGCGCAAGGTCATTCCCTCCGAAATGTACAACGAGTGTATGGACTACTGCGAATGGAAAAACGGCTACCGCAGTGAAGCCATGACCTCTGTGGCAAAGGGTCTTGCCAAAAAGCTGACCTCCCTTGTCAGCTCTCTGATCTCCACCCAGATCAAGAAGTTCATCGGCTACGACCTGACCGCCTATGTCCGCGGTACCGCACAGTCCGATGAAACCAAGTTCGGTCTGTTCGCCATGTTTACCATCGTGCCGGTCGTCACTTCGTCTCTGGGCATTATCCCCATTCTGTTCTATGACCTGAACGGCGAAAAGCGGGATAGAATGTACGCCGAGCTTTTGGCGCGCCGTGCCGCCGTCTCCAAGGAAGTCGGCAGCGGTGACGCGCAAGCCGTTGCCCGTGCCGCCGAAGCGCAGATGCGTGTCGGTGAATAAAACATACAAGGCATAAAAGACTCCCCTCGGTGCATTGACTGCACGGAGGGGAGTTTGCGGTTGCGAAAAAGTCGATCGCCCGGCAAAGGGCGAAGACCGCCGACAGTTGCGGATCTGTCGGCGGTCTTCTGAATGCAGTTTATGGAGAGAAAGAAAGACGATGGCAATATTAAACAGCGGGGACAAGCTGGTAGCGAATGCCCTGATCGTTTAAAAGGTCGAGCCATGCGCCCAGACCGAAATTGTTTTCGCACGCCAGCTGCAAAAGTTTTGCGGCATAGGAGACGGACAGATCCGGGCAGACGCAGGACTCCGCCTTGGTGCCGCAGGAGGATTCTTCCCGAACGTACAGAGCGACGCCGCGTGGCAAGGGGTCAGCGTAGTAGGAGAGCGTGCTTGCTTTTTGTAAGCCTTCGATCTCGGAAAACTGACGCCTGAATAGGGCATACGCCTCGCACTTCATAGTAAAGATCCTTTCTGTGTCCGTATTGACAAAGGGAGAACAATATTGTATAATATACGTTATTATACAACAATGCCGCACTGTAATAGAGAGAATGGACACAAATCTCTTATATTTTTTTATTACAAACGCAGTATACAGCAAAATCAGCGTATTGTCAGGTGCTGAAAGAGCACTTTTTTTCAAGGTTTTTGGTGTAATTTTTTGCGCCTGCCGATTCGGGAAAAAGGGACAAAACAACCAAAAGTTTGCTTTGCACAATACAATATGTGTGAAATAAGTACACGGAACAGCAGCATGGGAGGAACAGTTATGAGCTTATCCGACGGAAAAGACGATCGTTTGCAGCGCTTTGCCAAGATTTGGTGGAAATCCCGCACCGACGCCAAAAAGTCGCAGGAGTACATGGCGTTGAATTTGGGTGTGTCCAAACGAACCGTGCAAAATTGGGAGCGGGGAACGTCCTCGCCGGATTTTTTCCAGAGTGCGGAGTGGTTTCGCCTTTTGGGGCAGAACCCGATCCACTACTATCTGGAATTTTTGTACCCGAGCCTGTTCGAGAATTTGTCCCCTGCGCAGGATGATGCAGCGATTTCGGAAAAGGTACTGTTTTTAGTCGAGAACATGACGCCTGTGGAAAAGCGGCAGCTTTTGTATCTGATGGCCGGGAACCACGGCAGTTCGTGGTATTCCTTGCTGCAAATGTTCACTGCCCATTGCCACACCTCCATGAAGTCCCGTGTGGCGGCGGCAAGGGTTATTGCGGAGAACTACGAGATGGAGGCCAAGTCCGGCGATTTGGTGTGTCCCGAAAATGTACAGCCGGACATGGATGTGCTGAACTTCGCCATTTCCCAGGGCAAGCAGGCGGCGCAGGATCGCAAAACAGGCTACACGACGCAAAAATAAACGCTCTTCAGGGAAAATCATGGGATTTGTGCTTCGCACCGGGGAACCTCCGGCGAGGGCTCCCCTCCTGCGCTTTGGGTGTTGTCCAAGATTTCGCCGACTGCGGTCGGCGACCAAAGGCGCTGCCTTTGGAATCCGCAACAGCTTGTCGAAAAAGTGTTTTCGGCAAGTACGGGGGAGCAGCACGGATGGATACCGTACCGCCGCTTTCGGCTTTTCCTACACTGTCGTGTATGCGCTTGGGCGACGTCATCGGCAGCTTGGCTCCCCTGCGAGGCAATGTCATTAACTTAAGAACGAA
>JBJEQK010000208.1:0-22997 GCA_051881715.1 Acutalibacteraceae bacterium | reverse complement strand
CTCTTTTTCAATATTTATTTTTCATCCATCCCACAAAAATCCGTGAAGAGGGTTTAAAAAGGCTTGACCGAAACTTTTAATTCCACAAAACATTCTTTTGCACGCAAAAACCGCTGTCCTCCATTTCGGAAGACAGCGGCTTTGTTATACACGGATTATTTTACAAAGACCTTGAAGCACTTGATTTCAAAGGGCTTGATGGTAAAGGACAGGGTGTTGCCCTCGGCGGCGACAGGGACGTCATTGCGCTCGAGCAGGTCGCATTCAAACGCCTTGTCGATGTCCTTGAACAGGGTGCAGGTGACGTCGGCGGAAGCGCCGGTCTTTTCCACCATGCGGACGATGTAGGCGTTCTCATCCTCGCACTTCTTCACCGCTTCCAGCGTCACGTTCTCTGCGTTCAGGGACATAAACGAGCCGGACTTGTCACTGCCGTTTGCCGAGACTTCCACGGCGTGCATCGGGTTATTCAGCTCCAGACCGCGGGTCAGGGTCTTGGCTTTCTTCCAGTTGCCCTTGTGGGGGTACAGGGAGTAGGTGAAGTAGTGGTCGCCGTAGTCGGACATGGGATCGGGATTCAGCGGACCTTTCAGCAGTGTGACGATCATGCGCTGTTTGTCCACTTCAAAGCCGTACTTGCAGTCGTTGAGGATGCTCAAGCCGTAGCCGTCCTCGGACATATCAATGAAGTTGTGGGCAGAGACCTCGAACTTCGCCTTGTCGTAGGGATTCTGGCGGTAGTTGCTGTTCTCGATGGTGGCATAGGCAATGTCACGGGTATACTTGCTGGCGAAGATGTTGGTGTCGAAGCCGACCTTGAGCAGCTTGCGGCGCTCCTGCCAGTCGATGTAGCTGTCGAAGTCGATGCGGTCGAGGTCGTTGTAGACGAGGATGTTCTGGCGGACAAAGGACTTGAGGATCTTTTTGGAGATGGTGACGCAGGTAAAAACGTCGCCCTTGACGATCTTTTCAACCTTGCCGGGTTCGGTGTCGAACTGTACATCCACATAGGTGGCGACGATATCCCAAGCGTCATACTTGCCGGGCATATCCTCGTAAATGCGGAACACGTTGCCCTTGCCGGCGAGGACTTCACGGCTGTTGACCTTGTCGTAGATGGAGGTCAGCTCTGCGCTCTCGTCAAAGACAAGGCGGAAGTTGCCGTTCTCCACCGTATCGCCGGAGATTTCCACAGCCTCGGCGACAGCGGCGGGCTTGGTGTAGTAGACCTTGTAGCCCACGGCGGGGACGTCCTTGGCGATAAAGACAAGCACCTTTTCGCCGTTCAGCTTCGTGTAGCCCTGCACGGGGACACGGCTGCCGTCTGCGTCGAAGATCTCCACGTCACGGTAGGGCAGCTCCACCTTGGAGGTGGCGGCGGTGCCGAGAGAGTTAAACACGGCGAAGGGCTTGCCGCCGTCCGCCACGCCGCCGATGTGCGAAGCGATCACGGCGAGCGCCTCGTCCCGGACAGATTCGCCGATGTCGGTAATCTTTTTGTACAGATCGCACAGCTGATGGAACACTTCCGTAATGTGGGAGCCGGGCAGGGAATCGTGGAACTGGTTGGTCAAAATCTGAATCCAGCCCTCATTCAGCTTTTCCAGCGGATATTCGTAGCCATACAGCGATGCGATACAGCTGTACAGCTCCGCTTCACGGTAGAGATTTTCACTGTAGCGGTTCAGTTTTTTCAGCAGCGCCTTGGTGGTGTGGACGCCGCGGTGCTCCTCGAGGTACAGTTCATCCTTCCAGATGGGGATGTTGTCCTCGGTGGCTTTCGACTTCATGCGGCCGAGGGAAGCTTCAATGGTGCTCACTTCGGTTTCCGGCAGACCGGGGAACTTCTTGTAGCGCTTGACATACTCCAGCATTTCGGCGTCCACGCCGCCGCCGCCGTCGCCCCAGCCGTAGCAGTACATGGACTCGCCGATGGTGGTCTTGTCGGAGTAGCGTTTCCAGTTCATTTTCAGGGAGTCGGGCTCGACCGTGCCGATGAAGTGGGTGGGGGGGACGATGGAGAACACACGGGAGCCGTCGGGACCCTCCCACCAGAAGGTGTTGTACTTCCAGGGGTTCGTGTCGTTCCAGATATACATTTTATGCGTGACGAAGTATTCCACGCCCGCCTTTTTCATGATCTGCGGCATCGCCCAGCTGTTGCCGAACACGTCGGGAAGCCAGCAGGTCTTGGGCGTGATGCCGAAGGTCTTTTCGGCGTAGCGGATGCCGTGCAGAAGCTGACGGGTAAAGGATTCGCCGGAAATGAGGTTGCAGTCCGGCTCGACCCACATGGCGCCGATGTATTCCCAGCGACCCTCCTTGATACGTTCCTTGACCTGCTCAAACAGGACGGGGTAATTTTTGCGCATCTCCTCGTAGGTGACGGCCGTGCTCTGGGAGAAGATGAAGTCGGGGTACTGCTCCATCAGGCGCAGCATGGTGGCGTGGGTACGACCGACCTTGCGGACGTACTCCTTGTATGCCCACATGAACACGATGTCCAAGTGGGAGTTGCCGACCAGCGCCAGCTTGCCGATGGAGGCGAATTTGTCGCAGTCATAGACCTGCTCGTGCAGAATCTTCTGTGCCTGCCGCAGACCCGCCTTGAATGCGTCACCCTCCAAATCGAAGTTGACGTAGTGGAACGCTTCCTTGAGGGAAGCGCGGATCAGCTCGCACAGGGACTCGTCCAGCACGGGCATGAACAGGGCGTTGTACACAGCCTTGAAGTCCCAGAAGATCTCCTCGATCTCGGGATCGACACAGGCGATGAAGGAGCAGGCGAGGGTCTTGGTCTCCGGCTCGTCCGAGTGCCAGACGAAGTAGGACTCGATGTCCACGTCGTAGTGCTCGCCGCCCTCGGCACACTGCTTGAGCAGGATGCTGTTGCGGAAGGGGTCGAGACCCTGATAGGGCACGCCGTTGAGGGTGACGAGGGAGTCGCCGCCGAAGTAGACGTTCAGGGTGACCTTGTGCCCCTTGAAGCGCTCGGGCAGGTCGAAATCGTTCTTGAAAAAGGCGCTCACGCCGTTGCGACCCCAGCGGTCGCCCACGTTGAGGTCTTTCCAGCCGTCGTAGAGATATTCGTATTCGCCGACGTCCTTGTAAATGCACTCCCGCATTTTCCAAGGCTTCATGAATTCCACGTCGGTGTAGATGCGCTTTTTCAGTTCCTTGATCTTGATGGCGGCAAGGTCATCGAAGGAGAAGATGCCTCTCTGCTTGCCCTTGGTCGCATCGCGCCAGTCGTTGACGTGATATTCCATTGCGTCAATGGAGGAGATTGCCTGAAGCTCTTTGTCTGTCATAAACAACACCTTTCTATGTTCGGATTATTTTTCGCTGTTTGTGAGGGTCGATAAATCATAGGGGGTACGCTGATATACGAAATAGTTCAGCCAGTTGGAGAACAGCAGGGAGCCTGTGCCGTGCCACTTCATCAAAACGGGTTTTGTGGGGTCATCGTCGGTGAAGTAGTTGTAGGGCACACGGATGGGCAAGCCCTTGTCCCGGTCACGGAAATATTCCCGGGCGAGGGTGTCCCTGTCGTACTCGGAGTGTCCCGTGGCGTAGAAGTTGCGGCACTCCATGTCGGAGATCAGGTGTACGCCGGAGATGTCGGAGTAGGATAGGATCTGCAAGTCCTTGACCAGAGCGATGTCGCCGGCTCTCGTTTCGGTGTGGCGGGAGTGAGGGACATAGAAAATATCGTCCATGCCACGCATCAGCGGATGCAGAAGGTCGAGGGGGCGGTGGGGAAAGACGCCGAACATCTTTTCCGGGAGGGGATGCTTCGGGACGCCGTAGTGATAGTACAGTCCTGCCTGTGCGCCCCAGCAGACGTGGAAGGTGGAGTAGACGTTCTTTTTGCTCCACTCCATAATTTCGCACAGCTCCGGCCAGTAGTCCACGTCCTCAAACGCCATCTGCTCCACGGGAGCGCCGGTGATGATCATCCCGTCAAAGCGCTGGTCACGGATCTCGTCAAAGGTCTTGTAGAACTTGATCATGTGTTCCTCGGACGTGTTTTTGGACTTGTGGGTGGAGGTCTGCAAAAGCTCGATCTCGACCTGCAGGGGGGTATTGCTCAAAAGGCGCAGAAACTGCGTTTCGGTTTCGATCTTGGTGGGCATCAGGTTCAGCAGCAGAATGCGCAGCGGTCGGATGTCCTGCATGGATGCCCGCTCCTCGGTCATGACGAAAATGTTTTCGGACTCCAGCGTCCGCTGTGCGGGCAGTTGATCGGCGATCTTGATCGGCATTTGTCTCACTCCTTTTTGTGCGAAAATCTATTTATGAGTATAGCATTATTGAATACCAAAATCAAGCATTATTCCGATTTGGCATTGCTCCAAAAATATTCCCGCAGGGCACCGGCGCAGGACAGCTCCGGGTAGCCCCACTGCCGCAGCACCTCGTACACCCCCACAGCTACGCTGTTGGACAGGTTCAGACTGCGTGCCTCGGCGATCATCGGCAGACGGACGGTGGTGTCGGGGTTGCGAAACAGCAGCTCCTCCGGCAGTCCCTTCGTCTCCTTGCCGAACACCAGATAGGCGCCGTCGGGGTAGTGCATATCGGAGTGGATGTGCTGTGCCTTGGTGGAAAAATAGAAGAAGGGTCCGTCATTTTTCGCAAAGAAATCGTCCAGACCCTTGTAGTAGGTGATGTCCAGAAAATGCCAGTAATCCAGCCCTGCCCGCTTGAGCTTGGCGTCATCAATGCGAAAGCCCAGCGGCTCCACCAGATGCAGTCTTGCGCCGGTGGCAGCGCAGGTGCGGGCAATGTTGCCGGTGTTTTGCGGGATCTCCGGCTCCACCAAAACGATGTTCAGCGTATGCATAAAAAACTCCTCGGATCAGCAATAGAATGACTTTTTCCCGTTTTTACGGAAATACTACAAATAACTTGAAAGGAAAGGAGGCACACGGGTATGCAGAAGAAAACGACCTGCGCCATGACCAGCATCGGTCTGGGTATGGCCATCGGCGGCGCAGCGGCTGCCATCGGCACGAGCATGATGCACAGCAAAACGCCCATGAAGAAGAAAGCGGCCAAGGCGATCCGTTCCATGGAGGATATGCTGGACAGCTTGCAGTATATGCTCAAGTAATCAGTTATACAAGCTCATGGCCTGCTCGATGCCGCCGCAGACGATCTTCTCCACGGCATCGCAGGCCTTGTCCGAAGCTTCACGCAAAGCGGTAAGCTCCTCTTTTTTGAAGTTGGAGAGCACCCAGTCCGCCAGATCCCACTGGGGATCCGGCTTTTCGCCGACGCCGAGTTTGATCCGGGGAAAAGCATCACTGCCGAGATGGGCGGTGATGCTTTTGATGCCGTTGTGACCGCCGGCACTGCCCTTGCGGCGGATGCGCAGCTTGCCGCAGGGCAGGGAGATGTCGTCGAAGATCACCAGCACGTGCTCCGGCGGGATTTTGTAAAAATCGGCGGCGGCTCGAACCGACTCGCCGCTGTTGTTCATAAAGGTCTGGGGTTTTAAGAGAATACAGCGGTGTCCGCCGATGGCGGCTTCACCGAGAACGCCCTTGAACTTGATCTTGTTGATTTTGGCGTTTTCCTTGTCCGCCAGCAGCTCCAGGCACAGAAAGCCTGCGTTGTGGCGGGTGAACGCATATTTTTCGCCCGGGTTGCCCAGTCCGACGATCAGATAGTCGGGTGCGCCGACGGCGAATTTGTCCTTTTTAATAAACATCCGTTACCTCTTAACCGATTTTGGAATAAACATATTGCACGGGGGCGCTGTCGTCCTCCGGCGTTGCGGCATATTTGATGCGCATATTCATTCCCCGAATCTTGGACAGGACGGAGCCGTCCGCATCCTCTGCCGGGGCAATGACGTAGAAACGGTTCGTGATCGTGCCGCCCACAGGCAGACCGATGTCGCCGGAGGTGTCGCCGTTGATGTAGACATCCCCGGTACCGTTGCCGCCCACGTCCAGATAGTACAGCGTGACCGGGACGGATTCCTTGTTTTCCAGTGCGATGTCCAAGGAGTAGAACGCATACTTTTCCGGGTGCGCCAAAACATCCTTCTGCTTGTCCGCAGGCATTCCGAAATATTTCAGCTTTTCCGCCGTCAGCTTGGCGGCGTAGTCGTTCGCTTCGTTCAGGTAGGTGATCTTTCCGGCGATCCGATCGCCCTTCGCCACGGGAGCCGCCGTGGTTTCCGCCGGTTTTGTGGTGGGATTGACGGCAGGCACACCGGGCTTGGTGGTGGTCGTGGCGGGCTTGGTGGTCGTGGTGGGCTTGGTGGTTGTGGTGGGTTTGGTGGTTGCGGCAGGTTTGGTGGTTGTGCCGGGTTTGGTCGTCGCCGCACCGGGCGCAGTGACCGTTGCGGCGGGCTTGGTGGTGGTCGCACCGGGTTTGGTCGTCGTCACATCGGGTTTAGTGGTGGTCGCGCCGGGCTTTTCAGTCACATCGGTTTTTTCCGTGCTTTCACCGGGGGCGGAGGTTTCCGCCGCATCTTCGCTCGGCGATTCTGCCCGGGTGGACAGGACGGTCTGGGACGGCTCGTTGTAGGCAGAACCGTCTGTCGTTGTCGCCGCATCCCGGCTCTTACAGCCGCCCAGCGCCAGCGCAAGCAGCAGTGCCGGGAGCAGTACTTTATAAAAACGTTTCATAGGTGCCTCCGTTTATTTGGAATAAGTAATGGGACTTTCTTTCAGCGGATCCTTTTCCGTCACTTCGCTCAGCGACTCGATGCCCGTATCGGCATCCACGTACAGACAGCGGATATCCATCTTGCCCAGCTCCTGCAAAACCTCCTCCATGGAGAGGGATTTCTCTGCGATCACCGTATAGAAGATGGTCTGCGCCCCGTCAAAGTTGGCGGGCATACCGATGGTCACGCCGCCGTCGTAGGTGCAGAAATAGACGCCGTGTTTGCCGTTGTTTTTGCTGTCCATCGCCACCCCCAGCATATTGACGGCGAAAGCGTTGCTGTTGGAAACGGCAAGCTCCGCATTGTAACAGCGGAAAGCGGAGGGGTCGGCAAAGGTCGAGGCAAAATCCTCCAGACCGAATCCGCCGATCTGCTCGGCAAAATCCGCAGGTCTGTCCATGTACTCCTGCGGGAAATCCGTCAGGTACAGGGCGTTGAATTTCGCATGGAGCGTGTCCTCGGCGCCGTCGCAGGCGGACAGGGAAAAAACGAGGCAGAGGACGAGAGAGAAAGCCAATAATTTACGCATAGGTATCGCCTACTTTCGTATCCATTCTTTGTGCAGGAGCGCTTCGTCTGCGTCCGCAAGGGTCTGCGCATCGCAGGCGGCGTCCACGTAGAGAATTTTGATCTGCATATTTTTGCGCACTTTTTCCAGCACAACTTCGTTTTCGGATTCCTCGGAGATCACAGGGAACCAAACGGACTGCGGCTCCTTGGTGTCGGCGGGAATCGTGACCACCCGCTCGGGCAGAGATCTGACATAGATGGTGTCGCTGCCGTTGCCGGAAAGGATCTCCAGAGCGAGAATGCGGATGTCGAACTTGTTTTTGTTGACAGCCGTCACCTGAATGCGCTGCCCGTAATAGACATCGTATTGCTCGATGGCCTCCTTGTAAAATTCCTCCCGGGTGAAGGGAAAGCCGTCCGCTATGTAGGCGTATGTCTCCCAGTCGAGGGTCATTTTCTCCACGCAGTCGGAGTTTTTCACCTGCACGAACTGCGCCTGCAACCGGTTGCTGCCGAAGTGCAGACCGAGCACGGCGTACAAAAGGGCAAAAACCAAAAGCGCACAAAATCCGATTTTCAGTATTTTTTTCATCATTTACGACACCGCTTTGACAGATTTGAATTGGACAGGCGCCGTCATCTGCGTGCCGGACGCATCGGTATACACAAGCTCCATGGGCATCTGGGGGAACACCTTGTTGATGAATTCCTCGTTGGTATAGATGCTGCCGTTGCCCAAAAACAGGAACGAGACCTGCACCGTTTCCCCGGCGGGGATCGGCACATCCTCGCAGGCGCCGAGACGTGTGCTGATATAGGTGTCCTCGTAGCCGTCGTTGGTGACCCGGATGCCGGTGGCGGTGATGGTACCCTCGGTTTTGTTGGTCACATCCAGCCTGCATTCCATGCCTAGGTAGGAGTCGTATTTGTAGAGAAATGTTTTTTCAAATGCTTCATATGTACCGCTGAAAGCGCAGGCGATGCTGTAAAGCGGGTCACCCTGCTGCAGCGGCTGGTCGCCGAAGCGCCATACGTCGTAGATCTGCTCAAAGAAGTCGCTGTTCACGACCGCGACCGAGCGCACACGCACACTGCCGCCGCCGCAGCCGGCAAAGGAAAACAGCACTGCGGCGAGCAGAACAAGGGCGGTGATTTTACAAACCGTTCTTTTCAACATAGACCATCCTTACTCTCTGTAGGGCTTTTTGATTTTGACCCAGTCTCTTTTATTGACCTGACGGGCGCGTCCGAGAGCCAGCGCATCGTCAGGAACGTCCTCGGTGATGACGGAGCCGGAGCCGGTATAGGCGCGATCCCCCACCGTTACCGGCGCCACAAGGGTGGTGTCACAGCCGATAAAGGCGTGTTCGCCGATGGTGGTGCGGAACTTCTCCTTGCCCGTGAAGTTGGCCGTGGCACAGCCGCAGCCCACGTTGACCTGCGCACCCATGTCCGTGTCGCCGATGTAGGACAGGTGGGACACCTTGGCTTCGTCGCCGATGTTGGAATTTTTGATCTCCACAAAGTTGCCGACCCGCACATCCTTGCCCACCACCGTGCCGGGACGAAGATGGGTAAAGGGACCCATCCGGGTGCCTGCACCGACCGTGGCATTTTCGCCGTAAACGCTCAGCAGGACAGCGCCCTCGCCCACCGTACAGTTTTCCAGTGTGGTGTCGGGACCGATGACTGCGTCCTCGGCGATGACGGTGCTGCCCTTCAGGGTCGTGCCCCGCAGAATTTCCGCATCCCGACCGATCTGTACCCCGGGCGCAATGACGATGCCGTCCGCAAAGGGGATGGACACGCCGTTTTTGCGGTGGTGGTCGATGATGCGCATCCGGGCGATCTCGTTGAGGGCGGCAAGCTGTACGCGGTCGTTGGCGCCGCGCACCACATCGGGACTCTGTGCCGTAAAGGTCATCACCTTTTGCCGCATACTGCGCAAGATCGCCACGGCGTCGGTGAGATAGCATTCCCCGGCGCTGTTGCGGCGGCAGGCGGCATCGCTTTGCAGGCGATCCAGAGCGACAAGCAGCGCCTGACAGTCAAACCAGTAGGCGCCGGAGTTGACCTCACGGATGGTACGCTGTTCGTCCGTGGCGTCCCGCTCCTCCACAATGGCGGCGAAATCGCCCCGGGCACCGCGCACAATGCGTCCGTACCCCGTGGGATCCTCCACAGCGGCGCAGATCACGGTGACGGCGGCGTCACAGCGGGTATGGTATTCTAAAGCGCAGGAAACGGTCTCCTCGTCCATCAGCGGCGCATCCCCGTTCAGCACGAGCACATTGCCGCTGCCGTGTTTTTGAATAAATTCCTTTGCCTGCAGGACGGCGTGTCCCGTGCCCAGACGCTGTGTCTGTTCCACGGTTGCGATCCCCCGGGGCAGATGGGCGCAAAGCAGTTCTTTGCCGTGGCCGGTCACGACGCAGATATCCTTTTCTTCCAAAGCGCAGGCCTTTGCGCTGTCGATCACCCAGTCGATCATGGGCTTATACAGCACCTCGGCGAGCACCTTCGGCTTTTTCGACTTCATTCTTGTGCCTTCGCCGGCGGCAAGGATCACGGCACAGTTGCCTTTCATGGAAAAAACCTGCCTTTCGTTATACTAATATATAAATATATAGATTCGGCACGCCAAATCTCCATAATCATTATGACAGAATCAGGGGGAAAATACAAGAGAAATTTTTTGGCGGATGGATTTTCCTGCCCGTTTGCATAAAGTTTTCAAAAATGTCATGAGAAATGTAATGTTTCTTAACACTATTTTCACATTTATGGGTTACACTATAGATGCTTTCAGATAGAAAGCACTTCATCATTTTTCTCCTCTTTTTTACACCCTTGCAAGAAGCAAACACCCGTGGCCGCACTCCACGGGTGTTTTGCTGTTTTCAGGAGGATAAATCCGCCTTTTCTGTATACACTACGAAAAAAGAAAGGGCGGATGGATATGGAGATCGTCATGGATCTTTTGAAAGCGTTTTTTGTAGGCGGGCTGATCTGCGTGGTGGGTCAGGTTCTCATGGATCTAACCAAGCTGACGCCGGGGCGAATTTTGGTGGGCTTCGTGGTGGCGGGGGTATTCCTCGGCGCCATCGGCGTGTATGAGCCGCTGGTGAACTGGGCAGGCGCCGGTGCGACGGTGCCGCTGACGGGCTTCGGCTACAACCTTGTGAAAGGGACGAAGGAAGCCATCGCCACAGACGGCTTGGCAGGCGTTTTGACCGGCGCACTGACGGCGGGCGCCGGAGGTGTGACGGCGGCGGTGCTGTGCGGACTGTTGGTATCCTTTGTCACAAAGCCCCGGGCGAAATAATCCTCCGCAAGGGACAAAAAAAGGAACCGTCTCGATGATCGAAACGGTTCCGACTTGCGCAGGAATTATTCGGCGCTCTCCGCAGGCGCTTCTTCTGTTTCGCAGCAAGCGTCGCAGTCGCAGCACTCACAGGGAACGAAATCCTCTTCGCTGGCTTCCTTCTTGTCCATGAACTTTTTCACGGCATAGTAGACACCGGCGACGGCGCCGGCAATGGCGGCGACGACTGTGATAAATTTGAATAACTTCTTAAAAAATTTGCACATAATCTTATCCTCCAAAAAAATAATAGGGATAACTTACGCATTGAGAAGCTTGGCAAGCGCAGACTTTTTGCGGTCGGCGTTGTTTTTGTGCAGAAGACCCTTGGCCTGTGCCTGGTCAACCTTTTTGATGGCAGCACGAACAACGGCTTCCTTGTCGGCGGCGTTGGTCTCGGCAGCGACGTGTGCCTTTTTGATGGCAGTCTTGAGCGCAGAGTTTGCGGACTTGTTGCGGGCAGCTCTGGTCTTGCTGACGAGGACGCGCTTTTTCGCGGACTTAATGTTGGGCATTGGTGGCACCTCCTTTGTGATGGTACGGGTCGGCGATTGCGAAAGCCCGGGTGAGAAGGGGAACTGTTATCGCCAAACGCCGTATACCGAGAATGATGTGTAAGTCTGCGGATGCGTAGGATGGGGGGAATCCATACCGAACTTTCGCAATCGCCTACTATTACGTTTAGTTAGTGTACCATACTCTGGATAAAAATGCAAGACTATTTTTGCAAGAATATTGTTTTTTTATGACGCAGAAAGGAAAACCGCTATGGATTACAGGACAGACTTGGCGCTGGAGATGCGGGAAAGCATGGAGCACACGCCCCGGGGCGTGACCTGCACGGCACAGGAGAAGCAGGGGATGCGCATTACACGCATCTGCGTGCAGGATGAGGCAGGCTCCCGGGAGCTGGGTAAGCCGGTGGGACGGTATATCACGGTGGAGGTGCCGCCCTTTCGGCGCAGCGGGGAGATCTCGGATGCGGTGGTGGAGACCATCGCCGGGGAACTGCGGGAGCTTTTGCCGCCCGAAGGAACGGTTTTGGTGGCGGGACTGGGCAATGAGGACATCACGCCGGATGCGCTGGGACCGAAGTTTTCGGCTTTGGTGTTTGCCACGCGGCATATCGAGGGGGAGCTGGCACGTTCCACGGGGCTGGGTGACCTGCGTCCCGTGGTCAATCTGATCCCCGGCGTTCTGGGCAAAACGGGGATGGAGACCGAAGAACTGCTGCGCGGCGTCGTGGAGATGGCGAAGCCCTCCGCCGTGCTCACCGTGGATGCGCTGGCGGCAAGACGCCTGTCCCGCTTGGGATGCACCATTCAGATGGCAGATACGGGCGTGACCCCCGGCTCCGGCGTGGGCAATGCCCGCAAAGCGCTGGATCGGGAAAGTCTCGGCGTGCCGGTGATCGCCGTGGGTGTGCCGACGGTGGTGGACGCCGCCACGCTGGTGCACGACCTGACGCAGGAGGAGAACAGCGCACTTTTGCGGGAGGGGGCGGACATGATGATTACGCCCCGGGAGATCGACTTGGTGATCGAGCGTGCCGCACGGCTGCTGGCGCTGGCGGTCAACAAGGCGCTGCAGCCGCATTTGTCCTGCGAGGAGATTCTGATGCTGGTTTCATAACCGCCGCCGTCACCGCATAGTGTATAGGTATATAATAGTATAAAAAGTGTGGTGACCTGTTTTGAAAAAGAAACTGTCCGATCTGTCCGAGCCGCTGATCACCTTTTTCACGGTACTGCTTTTGGGATGTGTGTTCGTCCTGCCCCAGAGCATGACACAGCGGCTGGCATTCCTGGCGGCGTGTGCCGCATTGCCGGAGGGCGGGATGATGCAGGCACGGCAGTATTTTCAGGCGTCCGCCGCATCGGCGCCTGCGGAAGCAGCACCCGTCCTGTCGGGCGGACTGACGCAGACGCCGGCAGATATACTGGCATGGATCGAACAGGCCAAAGAAGAGGAGAGCCGTCAGAAAAAGGACGGAGACATCCGGGAAATGACCTATGACGGCACCTACGCCACGGAAACGTTTCGCAATCTGTTTATCCGCAACATGACCGAGGATGTGGCGCCGGACTACGACGAAGCTTGGGAAGCGGGTCCCGATTTGACCGTGGACAAATCGAAGCCGGCAGTGCTGATCTACCATACCCACACCACCGAAGGCTATGAGACGCTGGACAGAGATTGGTACGCGGCGGACGTGACCACACGCACAGAGGACACTGACCGCAATGTCGCCCGGGTGGGCACGGCGATCGCGCAGGAGCTGGAGGCGGCGGGTTTTCAGGTGATCCACGACAAGACGGTATACGATAGGAAATACAGCGGCGCCTATGACCGTTCCCGGGAGGCGGTGGAAAAATATCTGAAGCAATACCCGCAGCTGTCCGTGGTTTTGGATGTGCACCGGGACGCGATTCAGGAGAACAATGGCACCAAGATAAAGCCTGTCACGACGGTACACGGCAAAAAAGCGGCGCAGATCATGCTCATCGCCGGGACACAGGGCGGCACCGGCAGTGCGCAGGATTTCAGCACTTGGGAGCAGAATTTCCGCTTTGCCCTGCGCTTGCAGGATGCGTGCGAGACGACGGCGCCGACACTGATGCGCCCCATTTTTTTCTGCTATCGGAAATATAATATGGATCTAACGCCCTGTTCCCTGCTGGTGGAATTCGGGAGCGAGGCGAATACATTGCAGGAAGCCGTCTATTCCGGGCGGCTGTTCGGTCATGCGCTGGCGCAAATGCTGGAGCAGTATGTACAGGAGGAGTCGTATGCAGACCCGTAAATTACTTCGGGCGTTTTTTTTGATTCAGACGATCTGTCTTTGCCTGACCCTGTTGGCGGCAGGGACAGCTATCGTCGCCCAGCGGACGGAATACATGGCGTCGGGGGTGGAGGCTTCCGTGCAGACGGACACCCCCGTGCAGCAGACGCTCACCCGTCTGTCGGACAAGCTGCATCTGCCGGTGTTTCGGGAGTGGTTCTGCTGTCTGCCGTACCCGGTGGGAAATATTGCCGTAATTATAAATTCGATAAAGAAAATTACGGCGGCATAGTTTTTGCAAAAAACAGCAACTTGTACAAAAAATGAACAAAAAGTATAGACAATCTGACGGTGAATGAACAAAAAAATTTGACAAAATTGCGTTTTCCTCTTGTAAAAACGGAATAAATCGTTTAGAATAATTTTGAATCGGATTGGGAAGACCGACCCGGTAGTTCAGACGATTTTCTTAAGGAGGAATCATAATGAAAAAAGTACTTGCCGTTTTGCTGGCAGTGGTCATGGCGTTCAGTGTTGTCGCCGTCTCCGCCGCCGCAGAAGAAACGGGCGCCACGTACAAGCTCTCGGAGATGCCTCGTATCGCGCAGGCTTCCCCTGATGGCGAGGTGGCGATCCTCAAGGCGGGCGACGAGATCGAGATCGGTGAACTGACCGCCAATACCAAGACACTGCGTGTTTACTACTACCCGGATGCCGCCGCCATCCCCGCCAGCAGCCGCAAGAATGTGGACTGGAAGGATGTCAAGGTGCCGCGGTACAATCTGGATACGACCAAGTGGGTGGTCGATGCCAAAAAGGGCGAAACCGTTGATGATTTCATGGCCAAGAGCCCCAACTACTACAAGAGCTTCTATACTACCACAGACTTTGTCAAGGGCGATACCCTCACCTTCACCATTGCCGACCTCGGTGATGTGGCCATGTCCAGAGACTCCGTCCCCATGGACAGAGGCGAAGCACCCATCGACTTTGCGCTGGACGGCGCCAAGTTCCTCGGCTGGGTCATGCTCAAGGCCTCCAGCTATGCTACGGCGACCAGTTCCAAGGAAGGCAGCATCGAGCTGTATGCCCTGTGGGACAGAGACGCTGCTCCCGACCCGGTGGAGCCGGACGGCCCCGGTTATGAGGAGAGCGACGATCCCGTCATCAACGCCATGAACAAGGTTTTGTACTACATCGGCGTCGCTTCCGGCTGGATCAGAGCGGTTCCTGCTCTGCTGAATGCCGCACTGGCGATGATCCTGAATACCGGCGTGCGCAACTGGCTGTACGGTATTTTTGGCATCGAAGCTTAATTTTGCGTAAGGGAGGAACCATACAATGCTGAAAAAGATTCTTGCCATCCTCATGGCGTCCGTCCTTGCACTGGGCATTTTCACTGTCGGTGCAAGCGCCGAGGACGCAGTGGAGGAACCCGCTTATACCCCCGTGGAATACAAGATTGAGGATCTTGTGGCGGCCATCGAAGCCAAGCAGGATACATACCTCAATCCCGCCGACATCATCCTTCTCCCCGAACAGCAGCAGGAGGAGCCGGAGACGCCGGAGGAGCTCATCGCACAGGCGGAAGCGGACATCAGCCCCGTGCTGATCGTGGAGTACCAAGCAGGCACAGACGCCTCCAGCGGCAATTCCGTTGAGAAATTCGTGGATTACAGCGGCAGCGGCTATGCCGTGCGCGCACTGGGTGACTATCCCCAGTATGCCTATGTCAACGGTGCCCGCAAGACCAACCTCATGATCGACTACGCCAGCGATCTCGGCTACGGCTTCAAGCAGTGGAAGGTCACTTCCGTCTACTCCGGCACCGAATTCAACCGCGTGATCTTAGAGGCTGAGTGGGATGTTCCCCCGCTGACCGGCTGGGAAGGCTACAAGACCATGATGCGCGGCTACATCAAGACTGTCATTGACTACGTCATCAACTATCTGGCAGAGTTGTTTGCCCGCATCGGCAGCTTCCTTGTCTGATCGGCTGAGCAATAGGAGGATTATAAAATGAAAAAAGTACTTGCGATCCTGCTGGCTGTTTTGTCTGTCTTTGGCTGCTTTGCCGTGGGCGCTGCCGCAGAGGACGCCGAAGAACCCAACAAGACCGAGTCTGGCTACTATGTCGGTCAGATCCTGACCCCCGGCGACAAGATCACATCCGCCTTTGACACCTGCGAAACCTTCATGTTCACCTACGCCGTTGCCAAGGAGGATGCGGAGAACGTCACCAGCGCACTGCAAAACAAATATGCAAACGAATCCTTTGTCGGTCTCGTTTCTTTCCGTGACAACGTCGCCTCCTTCACCTCGGGCGAACTGTATGCCGGTACATACACCGTGAAGGCTGTCGGCGATGCCGTGGATGAAATGGAAGTCAAAAACGGCGACTTCAAGTCCGGTCTGGAGATTCAGAGCGCTCTGCCCAAGGAAGAGCAGGAGAAGCTCAAGAACGATATCACCCTGTCCATCGACTATGACTACGCCAGAACCACTTATTATCAGTACACCACCGTCACCGCATGGGAGATCACTTCCGTTGTCGACACGGCGAACAGCCTGAACATCAAGGTCAAGGCTATTTACGAGACCCGTGAACCCAGCGGCTTCGAGAACTTTGTCGAGGGCATCTATGTGAAATGGTGCGCTTTCTTAGACAAACTCGGCGATGTCCTGCTCAAGGTCGTCCCCAAGCTGATCGCTTTCTGGGCAAAGATTTTGGGCAAGGGTATCCGTGCAAAATAAGGATCGAAAGGAGCTATTGAAATGAAAAAAATTCTTGCGGTCCTTTTGGCCGTTTTAACAGTGTTCTCTTTCTCCGGGATGCTGGCATATGCCGAGGACGTCACGGAGCCGGAAACCGAAACCACGGAAGAAGTGGTAACCTATTCTACCTATGAGATCTGTCAGGATACCGACTTCTCCACGCTGAAGTATCTGGAAGCGGGCAACGACGTCGCCACCCTGCTCAAGCCCGGCGACCAGATCATTAGCTACAAGACCACCAAATCGAAGGGCGTTACGGTTTTCTACTATCCCGATGTGGACGCAAGACCCAAAGGTAAGTGGGAGCCCGCCGATGCCAACAACATCGCCTTTAGCCCCTCCGCCGTGGAATATGTCCGAGATGTCTGCCCCGGCAACCAGCCCGGCGTGATCCGTGACATCGACTTTACCGACTTTACCATCGCCTACTCCGAGGACAACACCTTCGTCGGCTGGGTCGTCACCGATTTCAATGCGACGGCTAACTCCATTTCCTGCTACGCGGTTTGGGAAAAGAACCACAAGCTCAACACCAGTGAGGATGTGGACGACCTGTACTACATCGTGGACTTCTTCTACTCCATCCGCAAGGCCATTTCCGAGCCGATCATGAAGGCGATCAAGGCTGTGTGCAACGCCATCCTCTACGTGAAAGCATGGCTGTATGATGTGATTTTCAACGGCGAGAAGGCATAAGAAAGGAGAACCGTTTATGCGCAGAAAAATTTTCTTCACCGTGGGCGTTCTGGCTGTCATGGCGCTCGTCCTTTCCGTGACGGCATTTGCCGCGGACAGCAATGTCAGCATGACCGACTACGGCATCATCACCGTGCTGTTTGAAAAGTTGACGATCAATGTGAAGGCGTTCTTTAACGTGATTGATTCGATCTATCTTTTCTTCAAAAATCTTTTTGGTTGATTCCGCCTGAACTTTTCACACGCCGAAGCCTTGTGCTTCGGCGTGTTTGCTTTCTGCGCTGAAACGGCGGAACAGTCACCCGTGAAAAAATTGTACGCACCACAAAAACGTTAGCCGGCTAACTTTTTTCAATATTAGGGAATTTGAAGTCGCTTCGCTGATGAATAATGCATAATTACGGTGGCTTTGTAAGCAAAGCATTGTCATTGTGATACTGCCATTGAGCATGAGAGTAACCTCTTACACCCCGTGCAAAATTTTGCACGGTCACTTTTTTTATATCCGTCAAAGGTTTGCGATAAACGCCTTCCCTTGGGGGAAGGTGGGCGAGCGGAGCGAGGTCGGATGAGGGAAGAGCCTGCCATTCGATGCCAGCCGTGGGTGACATCAAGCAACACCGCATTCCCTCATCCGTCACAGTATGTGCCGTGCCGGCTTCTTCCAAGGAAAGCCTTAGTACGGAAGAAAAAGTAGGATGGGGTAGGATAAAACGACATAGCTTCGCCTCGTGCAAAAATTTGCACGGCAGTTTTGAGAATATTCGTCAAAATTTTGTGAAAACGCCTTCCCTTGGGGGAAGGTGGGCGAGCGGAGCGAGGTCGGATGAGGGAAGAGCCTGCCATTCGATGCCAGCCGTGGGTGACATCAAGCAACACCGCATTCCCTCATCCGTCACAGTATGTGCCGTGCCGGCTTCTTCCAAGGAAAGCCTTAGTACGGAAGAAAAAGTAGGATGGGGTAGGATAAAGTAGGATAAAATCCTACCCGAAGAAAAGGCAGAATACTCTTGCGGTAGGATAAACGGAATAACTCTACCCGTGCAAATTTTTGCACGGCAACGGATGAAGTAGACGCAGGAAGGCTTTGCCGTTCATTGCCAGCCGTGGGTGACATCGGGAAACACCGCATTCCCTCATCAGTCACGGCTGACGCCGTGCCAGCTTCCCCCGAGGGAAGCCGAACAAATGAGGAATTGCCGTGCAAAATTTTGCACGGGGTGTAAAAAGTTCCTCTCATGCTCAATGGCAGCATTGCAATTAAAATGTTTTGCTTGCAAAGCCACCGAAATTATGCATTATTCATCAGCGAAGCGACTTCATTATTCATTTAATTCTTTGACATCGGACAAAACTTCTTATAGCTGCACCTTCCTTATCCCCTCAGTTTCACAACAGTTTTTCGACAGCCTGTCACGCAGAAGTCCTGCACTTCGGCGTGCTTTTCTTTTTCATCGAATCGCAAGCAGTCTGTTGCCCTTGAATTCACTTTTCTCTGTCATATTTGTCCGAGGCGGGACATATCTTTATACAAAATGAATTGTCGTGAAAATGGCGAATATGGAGGAGATACTATGCAAGGCAACATCTACAGCGATATTGCGATCCGCACCGGCGGGGACATTTACGTCGGCGTCGTCGGCCCTGTGCGAACGGGGAAATCCACTTTCATCAAGCGGTTCATGGATACGTTGGTTCTGCCGAACATCCGCGACGTGTACAAAAAGGAACGCGCCAACGATGAACTGCCCCAGTCTGCGTCCGGCAGGACGATCATGACCACAGAGCCGAAGTTTATTCCCGAGAATGCGGCGGAGATCGTGCTGGCGGGCAATACCAATCTGCGTGTGCGGATGATCGACTGCGTGGGGTATATCGTGCCCAGCTCTCTGGGGTACATCGAAAATGAACAGCCGCGCATGGTGAAAACGCCGTGGTTCGACAAGGAAATTCCGTTCAACATGGCGGCGGAGATCGGCACGAAAAAGGTCATCAGTGAGCATTCCACCATCGGTCTTGTGGTCACAACGGACGGCACCATCAGCGACATTCCCCGCGAGGAGTACCAACAGGCGGAAGCACGGGTCATCTCCGAACTGCAGGCGCTGAACAAACCGTTTATCGTCCTGCTCAACAGCACCGATCCGGATTCACCTGCCGCCGGGGAAACTGCCGCCGCTATGCGCGCGCAGTACGGCGTGCCCGTTTTGCCGGTCAACTGCATGACCATGGGGGAGGAGGAGATCCGCAACATTCTCTCCCAGATCCTCTTTGAGTTCCCGGTCAAGGAGGTGTGCATGGATCTGCCGCATTGGCTGATGACGCTGGATCGCTCCCATTGGCTGCGTGCCGCCGTAACGGATGCGGTGCGGGAAGCGGCACAGGGTTTGTCTCACGTGCGGGATATTCAGAGCATGGCGGACAGTGTCGGACAGTGTGCCTATCTGCTTTCCGCCCGGATAGCGGCTATGGATTTGTCCACTGGCAGTGCGCGGATCGCCGCCGTGATCGAGCCGCAGTTGTTTTACAAGGTGCTCACGGAAGCCACCGGCATGGAAATTGCCGATGAACAAGCACTGCTGACGAAGATGCGTGCGCTGGCCGCCATGGAGAAGGAGTACAAACGCCTGCGCACCGCTCTGGACGAGGTGGAGGCGACGGGGTACGGGATCGTCATGCCCACGCTGGAGGAACTGCACCTGGAGGAGCCGGAGATCATGCGGCAGGGCGGACGGTACGGTGTGCGTCTGCGGGCTTCGGCGCCGTCTTTGCACATCATGAAAGCCAACATCACCACCGAGGTCGCACCCATCGTCGGCTCGGAATCCCAGTCGGAGGAGCTGGTGATGTACCTATTAAAGGAATTCGAGGAAAACCCGTCCAAGATCTGGGGCTCCAACATCTTCGGAAAATCCCTGCACGAATTGGTAAATGAGGGACTGCATAACAAGCTGTACAAGATGCCCACCGATGCACGAATGCGCATTCAGGAAACGCTGGAAAGAGTGATCAACGAGGGGTGCAGCGGGCTGATCTGTATCATTCTATAATAGAACGATAAGGCAAAAAGTGTTTCCAAGGGAGGCACTTTTTGCTTTCTAATATTGACAGAGTTTTGCGAATGGAGTAAAATAAACTGAAATCCTTTAACGAAAGGTCGGATCCTGATGGATAAACACGATGCACTCCGTGCGGTTCTGGAACAGTACAGCGCCGTTCCCGGCAGTCTGATTACGGTTTTGCAGAAGGCACAGGATATTTACGGCTATCTTCCGCAGGATGTTCTGCGTGAGATCGCAGAGCGCATGGACATCCCCGTGGCGCGGGTCTGCGGTGTGGCGACATTTTACACGCAGTTCCGATTCACCCCCGTCGGCAAGTATTTCATTCAGCTGTGCAAGGGCACGGCTTGCCACGTCAACGGCGCAGACACCATTGCCCGCACCATTGCGGAGGAGCTGGGCATTTCGGACGGCGAGACCACCGAGGACGGTCTGTTCTCCCTGAAATGCGTGGCGTGTCTGGGCTGCTGCTCCCTGTCTCCCGTCATGATGATCAACGGCGAGACCTACGGCTCTCTGACCCCGGCCAAGGTCAGAGACATTTTTGAGACCCTGCGGAAGGAGGCAGAGAACGATGCTTGAAATTAAAGTTGGACAAGGCTCCTGCGGTATTTCGGCAGGCGCCGGCAAGGTATATGACGCATTGCAGGCGGTGATCGGAGAAAAAAATCTGCCTGCCAAGCTTTCCGTGACCGGCTGTATCGGTATGTGCTTTTTGGAGCCCATTGTGGATATATACAACGGGGACAAGCTGCTGCGTCTGGTAAAGGTGATGCCCGAGGATGCCGGGACGATCGCGCAGTATGTCGAAAGCGGCGATGAAGCGGTTTTGCAAAAACTGCTGGTTTCCGAGCAGGACAGCGCATTTCTGGACAAGCAGACCCGCATCGCCCTGCGCAACTGCGGCATCATCGACCCCGAAAGTTTGGCGGATGCCGTGGCGCACGGCGGCTATGCGGCGCTGCAAAAGGCAGTCACCGCCATGACCCCCGAACAGGTCATTGACGAAATTAAAATCTCCGGTCTTGCCGGCAGAGGCGGCGCAGGTTTCCCCACTTGGTTCAAGTGGAATGCCGCCCGCCAGAGCGAGGGCGGTCCCAAATATCTCATCTGCAACGCCGACGAGGGCGACCCCGGCGCCTTTATGGATCGTGCCGTCATCGAGGGCGATCCCCATGCCCTGATCGAGGGTATGCTCATCGGCGCCTATGCCATCGGTGCGGCGGAGGCGATCGTCTATGTGCGCGCCGAGTACCCGCTGGCGATCAAGCGCTTGGAAAAGGCGATTGCCGAAGCGAAGGCGGCGGGTTACATCGGCGAACATATCTTCGGCACGGACTTCTCCTGTGATTTCCGCATCAAGGCGGGCGCAGGCGCCTTTGTCTGCGGCGAAGAGACGGCGCTGATCGAATCTCTGGAGGGACAGCGTGGTATGCCCCGTCTGAAGCCGCCCTTCCCGGCGGCGTCCGGCTACTGGCACAAGCCCTCCAATATCAACAACGTGGAAACCTTTGCCAACGTGGCGTGGATTCTGCAAAACGGCGGCGAAGCGTTCTGCGCCATGGGTACCGAGGGCAGCAAGGGCACCAAGGTCTTTGCCCTGACCGGCAAGATTCGCAAGGGCGGTCTTGTGGAGATCCCCATGGGCAAGACTTTACGCGACGTGATTTTTGACATCGGCGGCGGTATGCGCACCGATAAAGCCTTCAAAGGCGTCCAGCTCGGCGGTCCCTCCGGCGGCTGTGTGCCCAAGGAGTATCTCGACACCGTCATCGACTACAAGGCACTGTCCGCCACGGGCGCCATCATGGGCTCCGGCGGCATGGTGATCATGGACGAGAGCACCTGCATGGTGCAGATGGCGAAGTTCTTTTTGGAGTTTACCACCAAGGAATCCTGCGGCAAGTGCGTGGCCTGCCGCATCGGCACCAGACGGCTTTTGGAGATCCTGACCCGCATCTGTGACGGTGAGGGCAAGGAGGGCGACATTGAGCTGCTGGAGGATCTGTGCCAGCGCATCAAGGAGAATGCCCTGTGCGGTCTCGGACAGACGGCACCCAACCCGGTGCTGACGACCATTCGCTATTTCCGGGACGAATACGAGGCGCATATCAAAGACAAACGCTGTCCCGCAGGCGAATGCACGGCGCTCATCCGTTATGAAATCGACCCCGAGAGCTGCCGCGGATGTTCTCTTTGCAGCAAAAAGTGTCCTGTGGGCGCCATCAGCGGCGAAGTGAAGAAACCCTTCTCCATTGATCCGTCCGTCTGCATCAAGTGCGGACAGTGTGCGGATGTGTGCCGCTTTGGCGCAGTACGGAAAGTGTGAGGTGAGCAGAATGAAAATTACACTGAACGGTATGGAAATAGAAGTCACCGCCGGCCAGACGATTCTGGAGGCGGCGAAGGAACACGGTGTGGAGATCCCGACTCTGTGCCACGATGAACGCATCGCACCCTACGGCGCCTGCGGTCTGTGCGTGTGCGAAGTCGGCCCCAAGCTGCTGCGTGCCTGCGCCACCAAGGTTGCGGACGGCATGGTCGTGGAGACGGCGTCCGAACGTGTCCTGCGTTCGCGCAAGTTCGTGCTGGATATGCTCCTGTCCGACCACACCGGCGACTGCATTGCGCCCTGCTCTCTGGCTTGCCCCGGCGGCACGGACTGCCAGAAGTATGCGGCGCTGATCGCCTGCGGCGAATACCATAAGGCGGCGGAAACCATGAAGGATGTGATCCCGATTCCGGCGTCCATCGGCAGAGTATGCCCGCACCCCTGCGAAAAGAAGTGCCGCCGCGCACTGGTGGAGGAACCCGTCTCTCTGGCGGCGCTGAAGGCTTTCGGTGCGGATATGGATTTAAAAGCGGAACCCTTTGTTCCCGAGTGTGCGCCCGATACGGGCAAAACGGTCGCTGTCATCGGCGGCGGCCCCGGCGGACTGACGGCGGCGTACTTCCTGCGCCGCAAGGGTCATGCCGTCACGATCTACGACAAAATGCCCAAGCTCGGCGGTATGCTGCGCTACGGCATCCCCGAGTTCCGTCTGCCCAAGGCGGTGCTGGATAAAGAGATCGCCCTGATCGAGGCGCTGGGCGTTGAGATGAAAACCGGCGTCCAGCTGGGCG
>JBJEQK010000207.1:0-5238 GCA_051881715.1 Acutalibacteraceae bacterium | reverse complement strand
CCAGAATCGCAGGCAGCAGAGGGTCGTCCTCCCGCAGGATCAAAGCATGGTCAAAGTTTTTCAGAACCTCCCATGCCGTCTTTTGGATTTCATTGCAGGGGAAAACCATGTTCACGCCGGGTTCGACAGAGTCTTCGACCTCGATGGTCAGCACGCCGGTGTGGCCGTGCAGATACTGCGCTTCGCCCTTGAAACCATAAAAACGATGTGCATATTGCAGATCCAATGTTGTGATACTTCTCATAACTGTACTCCTTTGAAATATATATTTACGGGTTCTGATGCGCCCGTATACGCACATGATGGGGTGCGCCGGGATCAGCGGTTCTGCGCTTGGCAATCCGGGCAGACGCCTCGAAAAAGGATGTCGTACCCGGTGAAAGCGAAGCCGTGGGTATCCCGGATGTTTTTCTCCAAGCCTGTGATATATTCCATGTCCACATCAAAAACACTGCCGCATTTCTCGCACTTCACATGGCAGTGCTCGTGACACTGATGATCAAAGCGATCCGCCGCACCGGGAATCTCCATTTGGCGAATTTCTCCGTCCTGCGCCAACGAGCGCAGGTTGCGGTATACCGTCGCCCGGCTGATATGCGGGTGCTCCTGCACGATCGCTTCATAGACCTCCTCGGCAGTGGCATGGCACCGCAGCCGCTGCACCGCCTGCAAAACCAGGGTGCGCTGAATGGTGTTTCGCTTCATCATCTGTCATCATTCCTATTGCAAGTGTTTCCTTATTGATATTATATATCATTAAGGAACAAATGTCAACAGTTGAACATAAAAAATTTCGCATTCCCTTTCCCTGTCCTGCGTCACATGGGCGGCGCACTGTTGACAATTTGCCTGCGGTCAGGTGCAATAATGCAAGGTATTTCATTCCGCGCCATACTAACAGCCGCAAGTTCAAGACGGCTAAAGCATTTCTGCGAAACGGACAAGGGAGTGCGATACGGTGTCTGAGAATCATGATTTTTCGACGGTTTTTGACCTGAACGGCGGCGGGGAAACGGACGTCTTTACGAAATACCGAAAAGAAAGATCAGCCATGTACTTTTTTCTGTTTTTCCCTGTTTGGCTCTGCCGGTGTGATGATTTCGGATCATGTTTCGTCCACAACGAATGATGCTGCGGACGAATTGCTCTTCATCGCAGTGGTCATGGGCACATTGCTGCTGGCCATCCTTTTTATAAAAATTTTTTGTTCGTGGATCGTGCCGGAGTTTAAACACATTGCCGCCCTCAGAAAAGCGTGTCTGCAAGTCGAAAAGAACCAAAAAGAAAAGCGAAGCTTCGCAAAAATCTAAACCTTCTTTGTCGATACAACCCGTACCGCAAAGAAGGTTTTTCTCTGTGTTCTATTCGCTCACGTCTGGGTCTCTTGCTGATTCAGATATCCCAAAAACAGCAAAATTTTGTTGCAAAAAGAAATTTGCGCTAAATTTAGGGAGCAAACTGTACTTTCCACAGTCAGTTTGCTCCCTGTTCTTTTAATCCTCCAAAAACAGACCGATCGAAAACCCGAAATCAGACCGAATGGACTTTTCGATCCAGCTATCCAAAAACCGCATTTGCTCGTCCGTGTGGAACCAGTGCTCCCCGTCCTCCATCACGGTGAGTGGTGCGCCGATGCGCTGTGCAAAGGTGGAGACGGTCTCTTTGGAAGTCAGGTTGTCCTTTGCGCCGTATAAGATCCCGGTGGGAACGTCCCACGCGATGGGATGCTCCCGCACATAGCACAGATACGCCCAAGACAGGGTTTCTCCGAACGCCGTGGGGATCTCTTTCCGCGCACACAGTTCCGCTTCGGTCACGTTTGACCAAAGCATCATATCCTCTATCAGTTTTTCCATGTCCACGATGGGCGAAATAAACAAAGCGCCGGCAATCCCTTTCCCGGCAAGGGCGTGCATGGAAAAATAGGCACCTATGCTGTTGGCGACCAGAAACACTGCATCATAGCCCTTGCTGTACAGGTCATAAAATTTTGAAAATTCCCTTTCTGCTTCCCAAGGATTTTGCGCTTTGTAGTCAAAGCCCACCACATCGCTCCCGGCAAAGAACGGGCGATAATGTTCCGCCTCCTGCGCACTGCCGCCCTTGCCGTGTATATAGATAACCAGCCGTTTCATTTCGGCATCCCTTCCTTCCCTGCAAGCTTTCACTGTCCACACATCCTCTCCGTCTTCTGCGATTTGTTAAAACTCAATTTTTTCTTTCATCGTCACCAAGGAACATAAAATAAAAGCGTCTGCGGCATAATAGCCGTGAATTTCATTTTGAATTTCGCGGACATCCTGAATGTTTTTGGTTTCAAGATAGGCGTTGACAGCATCCGGAAGTCCGCCCACAAGCAGGAATTTGCGGAACAAATCCATCATCTTGTTGTGCGTCGGCTCGTCAAGAGCTTCAAGGCGTTCAAACTTTTTCCTCATGGATGAAATAACAATATCGTTCATTCCGTTGGCATAAAGGAGTTCTTCAAAATCGAGCGGGAACATTCTGACCTTGCGAATACTGCCCATAGGAATGGAAGTCGTCTGGGAAAGTGTGACGCCGAGAAGGTAGCCGCTGGCAATATAGGTAAACTTGTTGTCCTGTGAAAGAAACTTGAGCAGTGTGAGCAGATGCGGATAAACCTGAATCTCATCAATATAAATCAAGGTGTTTTCCTTTTTTCTCATCTTATCGCCTGCAAGCATACTGACCTGAAGATAAAAATCTTCAACCGTTTTCGTGTCGGCAAAGAGGCGATCGCCCTCAAAGTCCGCAACCATATTCAGCTCGATAAAATTTTCAAAAAGCTTTTTGCCCACATAGCGAATGATATACGTTTTTCCAACCTGACGGGCACCATCAATCAAAAGAATTTTTGTAGAGTCAGACGTCAAGTGCTTTTCAATAACCGATTCTATTTTCCGAAACAACATATAAACGCCTCCTGATGACTTTTCAAGCGTATTGTAGCATGAAAAATCTGACTTTTCAATCATATTGAAACCTCCTTGCATTTGGCAAATACCATTTTTGCAAGGAGGTTTGTTTATGAGATGTGCAAATAATTTCGCGAAATTTACAAGCCCTTTTCTGAACAGAGTATTCCTGTTCAGAAAGGAGCTTTTTTCATGAAAAAACAGACCGAAGAAAAAGCAAAACACCAAAATCTCCCTGACAAACACAAGGATAATGTCATTTGTTTTGTCTGCAAGGAGGTGGTATTATGCCGATAAAGGACGGCTTTTTAGACAGTCAGGAGGTTGAACTTTTGAAAAACGACCTTGGGGGCTTGAATGATGTGTACAAAGACATAGCTGATGAAATGGGGTTGGAAAATGCACTCATAATATTTAAGCTGTTTCACGGAACACAAATTTCTTTCCCGAACAGACTTTTTTCAAAGGAGTATACCCACCAGGCTATACGAAAAGAGTATAACGGCAAAAACGTACCACAATTAGCACGGAAGTACAATTACTCCGAGAGGAGTATTTGGCGAATTATCAAAACAAATCAGGAGGAACGATGAAAATGAAAAACAGAACCCAAAACGACCAAAAGCCGTTTGACAAAATGTCGGGAAAGGCCAGACGCAAGCCCTTTGCGCTGCTTCTCGCCCTCGCCATGATTTTGACTTTGGCAGCCTGCGGAAACAATCCGCCTGACGAAATGACGGAGCCGGCGGACAGCTTCTTGGACGACACGCCGATTTCCGTTCAAGCCTCATCGGATAAATACACATGGTACATCAAAAATTACGTCGGCAAAAACTGTGCATCCATCGGCTACACGTCCATGAGCGAGAAACGTTTGGACGACTACGGCGAAGGTCAGATGGAGTTGGTTTTCGTCAGCACGGACGGACACTATGTGGATGTTGGCAACGAAGATGCGCTGAAGGAATACGTTGTCATTAAACAGAATTTGGCGCCAAACACCGAACTCAAGCTCACCTTTGACAAAGACAGCGACGGCAACGAATATGACAGTCTCGTCGCCTCGCAAAGCTTTGAGGAGATTGTGCTGTACGTCAAGAAGGTCGGTTCCGCAGACCAAGCCCCATCCGACCTCACCGTGATTCAGCCGTCCCCGGATAAATATACACGGTATATTGCCGACTATACGGGGAGAAACCTCGCCAGCTGCGGCTATGTTTCGTTGGGCGGAGGCTTGATGCACCAATACGGCGAGGGATATATCGAGCTGGTCATCGTTGCCGATGACGGCACATTTGTTGACCCCGAGGATACGGAATCCTTGCGAGACTATGTCGTCACGGGACAGAGCGTTGCACCGAATACCGAGCTGAAACTGGTCTTTGACAAGGACAGTGACGGCGTCGAGTATGACAGCCTCGTCGAGTCCCAAAGCATCGAAGAAATCGAGCTGTATGTCAAGCGCATTTCATCGGCGCCTGTCAAGACAAAAGCGGAAACGACCACGATGAAACCGGCGCAGACAACTACAACAAAGCCTGCTGCCACAACGAAACCCACAACAACGAAGCCCACGACCACAAAAAAGCCGGAAAACCCGGTTAACGGGATGCGCCCTGAGTTTAAAGCTGCCATGGACAGCTATGAAAAGTTCATGAATGAGTATGTCACATTTATGAAAAAATATAAGGCGAACCCAAGTGATTTGAGCATTCTCGCCGACTATGCAGATTATATGAGCAAGTATGGCGACTTTGTCGCAGACTTTGAAAAATGGGAAACAGACGAAAAAATGAACGCCGCCGAAACTGCCTACTATATTGACGTACAGGCAAGAGTCAGTAAGCAGCTGCTTGAAGTCGCAGGATAACGGGATATACGAAAAACCTCCTTGTATTTGGGAATACCATTTACAAGGAGGTCTTTGTTTTGTCGGAGGTGCAATAAACAATAAAATAACCACCTAATTATTGCGATTTAGCCAATTAAAAATGTAAAAAAAGAAATCAAATTTAACCTCAAGGAAAATTGTGGGATTTGTGCGGTATTGCCTTAGGATTTCGCCGACTGCGGTCGGCGACCAAATGCGCCCGCCTTTGGAATCCGCAAGCCTTTAAAAAGGCTTGACCGAAACTTTTAAGGCAACATATCGCCGTGATGGAGCAATAAAAATCCCCCTGTCGATTTCTCGGCAGAGGGATTCGTTTTAGTGATAAATTGCAGTGTACGGATTAGCCCTTGATAGCGGCCTGTGCTGAACGGTACTCCGGTAGGACTTTTTGGACGACTGCACCGTACCCCT
>JBJEQK010000206.1:0-5280 GCA_051881715.1 Acutalibacteraceae bacterium | reverse complement strand
AACCTTTAAGACGGAAGAATTATAATTATGACAGGTGAAAAGTTTACTTTAATGCAATACTCCATAAGCGCAATACTTGGTTTAATTGAAGCCGAAGATTTTGTTATCCCCGAAATACAACGTCCTTTTGTATGGAAAAGAAGTCAAGTTAGAGATCTGATCGATTCATTATATAGTGGTTATCCTACCGGGTACATCATTACTTGGAAAAATCCTGATGTGCAGACCAAAGATGGCGGAAAAGCCAATGGTAAGAAGATTCTTATCGACGGTCAACAGCGCATCACTTCACTTATGGCGGCAATTTCAGGTAAGGAAGTACTTGATGAAGATTTTAACAAAGATCGAATCAAGATTGCATTTAATCCGCTTGCTGAAGATGAAACCAAACGTTTTGCGGTTCAAGATGCATCTCATTTAAAAGATAAAAAGTGGATACCTGATATTTCTGTTGTTTTCGATAGCAATTTTGATCCGTTTGATTTTGCTCTGAAATACTGTGCAGTCAACGAGGGCGTCAAACCTAATGATGTAAATAAAGCCATTACCGAACTGAAGGGCATTGCGAATCGTCAAATTGGTGTGATTGAACTTGATCATTCGCTTGATATTGATGAAGTTACAGAAATTTTCATTCGTATCAACTCCAAAGGTACCTCACTCAGCCAGTCTGACTTCGTCATGTCTAAAATGGCAGCCGATACCGAACACGGCGGCAATATGCTGAGAAAGACAGTTGATTATTTCTGTCATCTCGCTGTTAAGCCAGAATTTTATTCTCATATAACACATGACACAGAATTTCAAAATTCAAAATATGCTTCCAAAATCAAATGGCTCTCAAAGGATTATGATGATATTTACGATCCCGATTATGGCGATATGCTTCGTGTTTCCTTTATGCACCAGTTCCGTAGAGGAAAACTTTCGGACCTTGTAAGTTTGCTTTCGGGCAGAGATTTTGAAACAAAAGAATACCGTGATGATATCGTTGACGAATCTTATCGTAAACTTGACGCGGGTATTCAAAACTTTATAAACGAGTACAACTTTGCTCAGTTTATTATGGCAATAAAAGGCGCTGGATTTATCTCTCACAAATTGTTAAATTCGGCTATGACACTTGATTTTGCATACACTTTGTATTTGATGTTGCTTGATGATCCAACTATTCCGAATGCTCAAATCAAACGGTATGTTCAAAAATGGTTCGTTATGTCTACACTTACATCCCGTTACATAGGTTCTCCCGAAACGGTAATGGACAGAGATATGAGAAGCATTGCCGAGAAGGGATTCCTGAACTTCCTTGCAGATGTAGAAGCATCTTCTCTCTCTGATTCTTTCTGGACAGTAACGCTTCCTCAAAATTTGGAAACGTCATCCGTAAACAGCCCTGCTTTTAATACCTTTATTGCGGCGCAAATCAACCTTAACTGTAACTCAATGCTTATGAATGGCACTAAGGTTTCCGACCTTGTTACCATTTCTGGTGATGTGCATCATATTTTCCCACGTGCATACCTCAAGAACAATGGGGTAACCAATAAGACAAAATACAATCAGGTCGCAAATTACATCTTCCTTGATACTCAAGTTAACAAGGCAATCAGCGACGATGCACCTGCAGTATATTTCACAAAGGCAAAACAACAATGCGAAACAAAGCAGATCGAATTGGGTAATATTTCGGATGAAGCACTTCTTTTAACCAATCTTTCAGAAAACTGTATTCCGAACGGTATTGATGCAATGGATGTGTCATCATACGATGATTTTCTTCGAGAGCGGCGTAAAATGATGGCTACTTTAATTGAAAAATACTATAAAGGATTATAATCGCAGAATGAGCTTTTGTCTGACAGTACAGGATGAAAACAAGTCGTGTTTTGTTTCAATTCAATTCTCCAAGTGGAGCAAGTGATTTTGTTTTAGGCGGCTCAACCAACGGATGGATTGAATAGAAAAATATGGAAAATAAAGAAAAAGCATTCGCTGGACTTTTTCGACAGTCGGCCATGACAAAAGCACCCTTGCGGGTGCTTTTGTCATGGCTATGTCAGCTTATGGGCTGTTTTGTTAAAAGATATGCGAGGATTACAGCAAGGCATCCATTTCCGCCTGCAAAGTTTTGAGATCCTGTCGGATGCTGATTTTCTGCGGGCATTTTGTTTCGCAGGCGCCGCAGCCGATGCAGTTTTTGGCCTTTTCACTGTCGTTGAAATTCGCCCAGCGTTCCACGGTGCTTTCTTTGTCGCCGTACACAGCGTACTTGTTCCAGCGGTCAAAGTTCGCGGGGATATTGACGCCGGCGGGGCAGGGCAAGCAATAGCGGCAGTCTGTGCAGTTATTCTTCATGCGGCTGTTCAGCGTTGCCGCAACATCGGCGACAATCCGGCTTTCTTCTTCGTTCAGGGGCTTGAAATCGGAGAAGGTCTTGAGGTTATCCTCGACCTGCTCGGCGCTGGACATACCGCTCAAAATGACGCGCACGTTATCCAGCGAGCCGCACCAGCGCATTGCCCACGAAGCGGTGGAAGCGTCGGGCGCATAATCCTTAAACTTGCAGTCCACCTCCGGCGGGAGCTTTGCGAGGGTTCCGCCCTTAACAGGCTCCATGACGATGACAGGGATGCCGAGTTCCTTCGTCATCTCGTAGCCCGCCATACCGGCTTGTTCCCGGATGTCGATATAGTTCAGCTGCAGCTGCACGAAATCCCACTTTCTGTAGGTGATGATCTCTTTAAATGCGTCCAGTTCATCGTGGAAAGACAGTCCGAAGAAACGGATCTTGCCTTGTTTGCGGAAATTCTCGCAGATGTCAATGATCCCGAGATCCAGAACCTTGTGCCATTTTTCCAAATCCACGGCGTGCAGCAGATAGAAGTCTATGTAGTCCACGCCGAGTCTTTCCAGCTGCTCGTTAAAAATTTGCTCGACATCCTCCGCCTTTTCCACTTTCCAGATGGGAAGCTTTGTGGCGAGATAAAAAGATTTTCTGTCATATTTTTTCAGTACTTTTCCGACAAAAGGTTCACTCTCGCCGTCATGGTAGGGGTAGGCAGTGTCAATGTAGTTCACGCCCTGCGCGATGGCCATATCCATGATGCGTTCGGCTTCCGGCTCATCAATTTTGCCGTCCTTCATCGGGAAACGCATACAGCCGAATCCGAGCAGGGAAGCTTCTACGCCGAGGTTGTCGAATTTTCTGGTTTTCATTTTCTGGTCTCCTCAATTAGATTTTGACAGGATGTCACAATAATTCCTTGGGGTATCTATTTATTATATACGCTTTGGAAAAATTTTTCAATAGAAACAGAAAAATATACTGAACTCCCGGACATTCAGGCGGAATTGTCACTTACTTTTACATGAAAAGCCGGGCGTTTTGCCATGATCTCAGTCTCCGTGCTTTGCCGTCTTTTTGAGGGAAAGGAGCAGTAAAATGATCCCGACGCCGGTCAGAATATGCCCAATGCCGGCGATGCCCGAGATGGAAGCGTTCACAGCGGCGGACAGAGGTGTTCCGAGCACCTGAAACACACCGCGGACAAGCAGCAGAATTGCCGTCAGCGGAACGCCGATGTTGTATGTCCACAGGAAGCCCCGGAACAGTTTCAGCCTGCCAAGATCGTTGTGTGCAGCAAACAAGGCCACGAGCAGGAACACCAGCATCCCCAACAGAAACAGATGCGGGTGCACCTTGCCCAAGGCGGTTACGCCGGTGAAGTTTTTGAACTTGGTGAATTCTCGGTAAAATACGCCGCCGGCCATGGCGGCAATGGCATACACGAGGGATATGTTCAGATATTTTTTCATTCCGCTTTCTCCTTTCGCATGGCGCAGAATCCGATCAGCACCGTCCAGACATAGGCGCAGGTTTTCGGGATCATCAGCATTCCCAAGGCGGGAATTGTGTCTGCAAACAGAACTACGGGAATATAGCACGCAAAGCTTAGCACTACCGTGAGCCACAGATGCCGGAAAGCTTTGTCCCGGCTTTTTTTAGCACTGCGGTAAAACAGCACGACGATAAGTGCGCCGAGAATCGCAAAGGGAATATTGCGGAAAATGCCCCAACAAAGGGGAGGATTCGCGCTTGTCCATGCGTTCTGCGGCAGCAGGCACAGGAGAATACGTGCCAGAGCGAGCGCCCATACGCTTGCCGTTGTGCCTTTTTGCCCCTTGACTGCATAGCGGGAGCGCCAAACATAATAGAGCAAAACATAGAACAGGGTCATGGTGACGGAGGTGATCAGCTTGCCGATCCCCAATGCCGCCGTGTAGCTTTCCAAACCCGTGGTGCACAGGGCAACGGCACGGGGTACCAGATGGAACGCGTCGCCGCATCCCAGCGTCACCGCCATAATGCCGAACAGCAGGTATTGCTTTCGTCCGCGGTTGCCACGAATCATTACGATCCCGAGGGCAATGACCGTCACAAGATAGACGATGTCGAACAGAGTTTCAAAAATTGCCTGCATAAGTATCAATCCTCCAAAAGTGTATTTGAAATAAAAGATGCCGTTGTGTGCGGGGATGGATAGAGGACCCTGCGCAGAAGCTCCGACAGTGCAGTGCAGTCGGGTCTTGCCTGCATCAGCAGAATCATCAGGTGATCCAGCACAAAGCCGACCAGATCCTCCGGGGAAAAGGCGGCAGAAAAAGTGTCGGGCGAAACAGAAGGGTCGTTTTGCAGTGCTTTGCACATCCCGGCGCGGATATGCGCCAAGGCATCCTGCATGGCGTTTTTGGCTTCACAGCGCTTGGAAGAAGCAATACGCACGGAATGCTCTGCCAAAAAGCCGGGATATGCCGCCGCGCCCTTTTGCATCTGCGCGTACAGCTGTGCCACATGGTCGGGGAAAGCTCCACTTGGCTGTTCTGTAGGCGCCGCATGGAAAATGTCTCTCCAAATGCTTTCCACGGCAGAGAGTACCAGCGTGTCCTTGTCGGTATAGTAGTTATACAGCGTCCCCAGTGCGATATGACACTCCTCGGCGACTGTCCGCATACGCAGTGCTTTCAAGCCCTTTTCCGCCGCAAGGCGCCTGCATACCTGCATGATCTCCTCTTTCGATGTGCTGCAGTTGTTCAAAGCATCCACCTCCTTAAACTGAACAATGTTCATTATAGTCTGAACCATAGTATTTGTCAAGGCAGCCGTGCTGTCTCGTCTTGTAAAGTTCGGGAATTGCAGCTGCGGCAGAGCGAAATGTTATTTATTTTCCCTCATCACGGAAAGTTGGGGGATAAGGAAAAAAGAATATTGAAATAGAG
>JBJEQK010000205.1:0-5327 GCA_051881715.1 Acutalibacteraceae bacterium | reverse complement strand
TCCCCACGCCAAAACAGTCCCCCGGACTGTTTTGGCTCCCCTCCTGCGCTTTTCTATTGTTAGGATTTCGCCGACTGCGGTCGGCGACCAAAGGCGCTGCCTTTGGAATCCGCAAGCCTTTGAAAAGGCTTGACCGAAACTTTTAATCCCCCAACTTTCCGTGATGAACCCAAAAAATCACGGTAGAGCTTCCTTGTTCTCTACCGTGTTTTTTATAAATCGCCGTTTGCCGGATTGTCGAGCAGCGTGCCGTCCTGCGCAAAGCGGGAACCGTGGCACGGACAGTCCCAAGAATGTTCCGCCCGATTCCATTGCAGTGCACAGCCCAGATGCGGGCAGACCTTCTTGGCAAAGGGGTCAAAGTGCACCAGCGTTTCATAGGTGTTTTGCAATAACTGCGGCTTGAGCATACTTCTGGACGGGTCAAACACATCGGCAAAATCATTGGGCTTGCCGAGGATCCTGTCGCACAGCAGTGTCGCCGCCACCATGGAGCCGGTCATCCCCCATTTATTAAACCCTGTCGCCACATAGAAACCCGGCGTGCGTTTGGAATACTGCCCGATATACGGGATGCTGTCGAGGGTCATGCAGTCCTGCGCCGCCCAGTGGTATTTTTCCTGCGCGTCGGGACATTTTCTTTCCGCAAATGCCCGCAGTTCCCGCCAGTTGCCGTTCGGCTTGCCTGTCCGGCTTCCGCCGCCGCCCAACAGCAAAAGTCCGTTATGATAGCGAAAGGACAGTCCTGCGTCGTCTGCGTCCACAAACATCCCCTCCATATACGGCGAATTCTCCAGCGCAATGACATAGGAGCGGTGCTGGTACATTTTCATAAAGTAACTGCCGTGCTTGTTGTCTAAGGGGAAATGCGTCGCACAGATCACTCGCTTGGCAAAAATTCTGCCGCCGTTCGTCATCGCTGTTTTCCCCGCCATGGAGAGCACCTGCGTGTGTTCGTAAATGCGCAGCCCTCCGACGATACTGCGCACGAATTTCAGCGGATGAAACTGCGCCTGATTCGGCACCTTCACTGCACCTGCGGTGCGAATGGGCAGCGGGAGCGTGTCACAAAGCTCTGCCTTGCAGCCGATCTCCCGGAGTGCCTGCACCTCTTTTTCCAGCTTCACACGGTCACATACGGAGTAGACATAATTGTCTTTCGGCTCCCAATCGCAGTCTATTTCCTTGCACATCGAAGCGTATTTCTGTACCGCCGCTTCGTTGGCTTCGTAGTATTTCTTCGCCTTTTCCAAACTGCTGTCTGCCATTTTGCCGTAGATCAGCCCGTGCTGCAGCGTGATTTTTGCCGTTGTGTTCTGCGTTTGACCGCCGCAAATGCGCTCCTTTTCTGCCAGCACATAGTCCACACCGTTCTGCCCGAGAAAATACGCCGTCAAAATCCCCGCCAAACCGCCGCCGATGATCAGCACATCCGTGTGCAGATCCTCCGTCTGCCGTGGAAAGTGCGGCAATTCCGTTTCCTGCCATACTGATTTCATGATGCCCTCCCAAAACCGTTCTCTTATCAGTATGCGCAGAAATGGTTATTGACGGCACAGGAAAAAGATGGTATATTATTTGTATTGAATGGATCGGGAGTGAATCATGATGAAAAAAATTCTGTCTCTTTTGCTTGCCTGTCTGATGGCATTCTCCGTGCTGACCGTTGCCGCCAGCGCTGCGGACACCATACCGATGGAGATCTACGACCTGCTCAAGCACGATGTGGATTCCGAAGCGGGCATCTGCCGCACCATCAGCATCTATTTCCGCAACCAGCTGACAAACTACGACAGCTCCAAGCAGATCGCCTTTCTGAACGAGGACGGCACGGTTGCCGCCATTTGCAAGCCCCAAGCCGAAAACAACCGTATTCTGGATCTGTACACCCCGGACGGCAGTACCTTTGGCGTGAAGTTAAGCCCCACCCGCCTGTATTACCTCAGCGTAGAGGAGGGCGCCTACTGCACCGTTGACGGCATTCCGAATGCTGCCTATAAGGGCGAGTACAACGGCGTTGTGCTCACCAGTGCCGACAAAAAGTATACGATCTGCGATCTGGGCATTCAAAACTTTATCGCAACCAAGTACGACGAGACCCATGTCTACACCGGAAAGCTGCTTGTCAGCAGTTCTTTCACCGATTACCTGCCCGGCAACAACAGCGTCACCCTCTATAAGGTGGACGGCTCCAAAATCACCGAGGTCGGCACCTACCGCTTCACCGGCTACAAAAACGGTATTGCAGACATTGATTTCGGTGCGGACGGCGCAGAGATCAACAAGTTTGATTCCTACAAGCTGCACGTGAAATACGGTTCCTTCATCGGCAAAAACCTGATCTGTGACCACAGCGAGTTCGCCCTGTCCGGCAAAAGACTGCTCAACCAGCGGGAGGATTACCCCGTGATCGATTTCTTGATGGAGCTGTTCGGCAAGGATCACAAGATCATCGGCTTTATTCCTAAGATTTTGAATGTTCTCGCCACCATCAAGCTGATCGACAAGGCGCTGAGCAAGGACATCGAAAAGTATATCAAAGCCAAACAGGCGGCATAATGCGCAGATAAAAAGTCAACCGGCAACACAGTTGAAAATGTGTCGCCGGTTGTTTTGTTTGTGTCTTATTTGCGGGCTTTGGACACCGCTTTGTACAGTGCGGGGACGAGGATGACCGCCGCCGCAAGCTCGATGACGCCGTTGACGCCGATCAGCGTTTTGAAGATACTGCCGAAGATGGTGAATACACCGGTTTCTTCGATGACGCCGTGGTTCTTTTGCCAAATGTTCATGGCGGTCAGAACCAGCGCCGTGTTGGTGAAGGTGCCTGCCACAGCGCAAATGCCTGCAGAAACGACCTTTGGCAGCTTCGTTTTTGCCAGCGCCGCAAAGAGCGCACCGGCCACCAGTCCCACCAGTATACGGGGCAGACCGGCTACGAAGAAATTGCCGAACCCGAAATCCAGAAACACCGGGAAAGCCAGATACGCACGAGCGATACAGGTCATTCCCCAGACGGCTCCGAGAAGGGTTCCCATGCGAGGTCCGACGCAAATGGCACCGAGTATGGTGACGATGTGCAGCGTCGTGATCTCAATGGCGCCGTAACTGATGTAGCCAAGATACGGAGTCACTGTCATGACGATGATCAGCGCTGCGAAGATGGCCGTCAGTGCGAGGGCGTGTGTGTTGGTTTGCTTTTTCATGATTTATTCCTCCTTGCTGCTGTTCCGCTTTTGCGGATACAACGCATAATAACAGAATAAGCATTGCAAAAACAGGGAAATATATTCAGTTTTTACGGTTCTTGAGATAGATAATGCGCAGTCCTTCCAAAATGAGGTTGGGATTGCGGCAAACATCCCGGCTGCAATTCTCCGCGATATCGCCGGACAGTCCGCCGGTCGCAATCACCGTCTGCACCGGTTCACCCAACTCCGCCTCGATCTTGTCGCACATCCCGTCCAGCATGGACGCAACGCCGAACACCGTTCCCGACTGCATACTGTCCACGGTGTTCTTGCCGATCACGTGGGAGGGTGCCTTGAAGCTGATGCGCGGCAGCTGGGAGGTGCGGGAAGCCAAGGCATCCAGAGAGATGGAGACGCCTGCGGCAATGGTACAGCCGCAGAATGCGCCCGTTCTGTCCAGCACCGAAATCTTGGTCGCCGTGCCGAGATCGAGCACCAAACAGGGCATTTCGTACTGTGCGACCGCCGCTACAGCCCCTGCCACAAGATCGGCACCCACTTCCGCAGGGTTGTCCGTCTTGATATTCAGTCCTGTGCGCACACCGGGCGAGAGCACCAAGGGCTTGACGCCGGACACCTTTTCCACTGCACCGCAGAGCGCCGAGGTGAGCTCGGGCACCACGGAGCCGATAATGCAGTCCGTCGGCTCGGCGGCATCCATACCGTACAGCGAAAAGATCTGCTTGAGCTCCACGGCATATTGGTCGCACGTGCGGTACCGCTCCGTTGCAAGGCGCGAAACAAAGCACAGCTTGTCCCCGTCAAAGGCGCCGAGGGTGATATTTGTATTGCCGACATCCATCGCCAGTAGCATCTGTCATCGCCTCATTTTTTGTTATGGAAGTATTATACACCCTTTTTTCGGAAAATAAATTCCGTATCAGAAATTTAAAAAAACTGTACATCTTCACAAAAAGTTTCGCATTGACAAGGAAAAAGATGTGTATTATAATGTATGCAGTTTTTGTTCGGAGGTAAAAAAATGAACATTCTGTCCAAGATTCTTGCGCTCTGTCTGTCCGTTTTCTACGCATTCAACCCCTTTGCCGGTCCCTCTGTGGAAACACCTATCGAGGCGGACAATGACGACTGCCGGCTTCGCTTCATTGCATGGGCTGACCCGCAGATCTCCAACTATATGCTCAAGCGCGACCCCTACTTTGTCGCCGCCTGTCAGGATGTTGCCAACTCGGAGCAGACCTTTGACGCACTGCTGATCGCCGGCGACATCGCAGAAAACGGTCTTGCCTGCGAGTACGAGCACATTGCGGACAATCTGCCGGTGGACAATGTACGGAATTTCCTCATGGCCGTCGGCAACCATGATGTTCGTCTGCGCAGCTACAAGCAGGTGGTCAAGCGCTTTACCGGCTTTATGAATGGTCTGAACACAGCGTGCGGCAGTGATCTCACTGTGGACTCCCTGCACTACAAATACACTGTCAACGACTACACCTTCATCGTCCTCGGCACAGACCGCATGGAGTTTGAGGAATCCTACATCAGCCCCGCACAGATGCAGTGGCTGGACGATTCTCTCCAGGAAGCGACCGCAGACGGCTTGCCCGTCTTTGTGGTTCTGCACCAGACCTTTAAGGACAGCCACGGTCTGCCCGGCACATGGAACAGCCCCATCGACGCCGCAGGCAGTGTGGGTGCACAGTCCGACGCACTGAAGGAAACCATGGCCAAGTACAGAAATGTGATCCTGCTCACAGGGCATCTGCACACCGGCTTCGGCGAATACACCTACGAAAACATCGACGGCATCCATTCCGTCAACCTGCCGAGCCTGACCATTGACAACATGGACGGTCGTTGCAATGAAAACGGCCTCGGCTGTGTGGTGGAGGTAACGGATAAGAACGTCACCTTCCGCGCACGCAACTTCGCCGCCGGCAAAAATATTCCCGAAGAGGATATCGTCATCCCCCTGCAATAATCCAAAAAACAACTTATCCGCTCTGCCGGTGCAGGGCGGATTTTTTTGCGTGCAATTTTTTGGTTCATTGCGGATTTTTGTGGGATTAAAAGTTTCGCGCAAGCCTTTTTAAAGGCTTGCGCAGACTGTCGAAA
>JBJEQK010000204.1:0-23473 GCA_051881715.1 Acutalibacteraceae bacterium | reverse complement strand
GCCTTTAAAAAGGCTTGAGCGAAACTTTTGATCCCACAAAAATCCGTGATGAACCCAAAAATTTACTCCGTAAACATTATATTAGACCGTCCTGTTTTTGTCAAACACAAGTGTGCGCAGACCTCCGACTGACAAAAAACCGGCACCTGATTGACAGATGCCGGTCGAATTATGGGGGAATTATGCCTGTTTGGCGTTGTCCTCGATGAACTTTTTGATGTTGGACAGGTTGACGATCTTTTCCGCGCCGCCGTCCTGCTCGACGATCAGTGTGGGCGCCTGCTTGATGCCGTAGGCCTTGACGGCGTCGGGTGCATCGTCGGCAATGACCTTTTCAAACGCGATGCCTGCCTTGGTCAGCAGGGCGTCTGCCACTTTGCAGTTGGGGCAGGTCTTGGTGGCGAACAGCAGAACGCGGGATTCGGTTTCGGTCTCGGGGACTGCGGGGGCGCAGTCATCACACGCCGCCGTCTCTTCTGCCTTGCGGTGTCCGGCGGACAGGGTGGAGCGGTCGATGTCGTACACTTTTCTGTCCTTGAATTCCTGCGTCTTGCCCTCGTTCCAGTTCTGGACGGGACGGTAGTAGCCGGTGATGCGACTGTAGACCTCCGCAGTCTCGCCGCATTCGGGGCAGGTGTAGTGCTCGCCGGCGATGTAGCCGTGGTTGCGGCAGACGGAATAGGTGGGGGACAGGGTGTAGTACGGCAGGGTGTAGTTCTCCGCGATCTTGCGCACGAGGTTTGCCGCCGCTTTCCAGGTGGGCAGCTTCTCGCCGAGGAAGGCGTGGAACACGGTGCCGGAGGTGTACAGGGTTTGCAGCTCGTCCTGAATATCCAGTGCGCTGAACACATCCTCCGTGTAGCCGACGGGCAGGTGGGAGCTGTTGGTGTAGTAGGGCGTGCCGTTTTCGTTGGCGGTGATGATGTCGGGATAGCGCTTCTTGTCGTGCTTGGCAAGGCGATAGGTGGTGGACTCGGCAGGGGTTGCCTCCAGATTGTACAGATCCCCGTACTGCTCCTGATAGTCGGACAGGCGCTCACGCATATGGTTGAGCACGTCCTTGGTGAACTGCTGTGCCTTTTCGTGCGTCAGATCCTCGCGGATCCACTTTGCGTTCAGACACGCCTCGTTCATGCCCACAAGACCGATGGTGGAGAAGTGGTTCTCGAAGGTGCCGAGGTAACGCTTGGTGTAGGGGTACAGACCCTCGTCCAGAAGCTTGGTGATGATGGTACGCTTGACCTTGAGGGAACGGGCGGAGATGTCCATCATCTTGTCCAGACGCTTGTAGAAGTCCTCCTCGTTTTCGGAGAGGTAGGCGATGCGGGGCATATTGATGGTGACGACGCCCACGGAGCCGGTGCTCTCGCCGCTGCCGAAGAAGCCGCCGGACTTTTTGCGCAGTTCACGCAGATCCAGACGCAGACGGCAGCACATACTGCGGATATCGGAGGGTTCCATGTCGGAGTTGATGTAGTTGGAGAAGTAGGGGGTGCCGTACTTGGACGTCATCTCGAACAGCAGGCGGTTGTTTTCCGTCTCGGACCAGTCGAAGTCCTTGGTGATGGAATAGGTGGGGATGGGGTACTGGAAGCCGCGGCCGTTGGCGTCGCCCTCGATCATGATCTCGATGAACGCCTTGTTGACCATGTCCATCTCTTTCTGGCAGTCCTTGTACTTGAAGTCCATCTCCTTGCCGCCGACGATGGCGGGCAGCTCTGCCAAGTCGTTGGGCACGACCCAGTCGAGGGTGATGTTGGAGAAGGGAGCCTGCGTACCCCAGCGGCTGGGGGTGTTGACGCCGTAGATGAAGGACTCGATGCACTTTTTGGTCATCTCATACGTCAGGTTATCCACCTTGACGAAGGGGGCAAGATAGGTGTCGAAGGAGGAGAATGCCTGTGCGCCTGCCCACTCGTTCTGCATGATGCCCAGGAAGTTGACCATCTGGTTGCACAGGGTGGCGAGGTGGCTGGCGGGGGAGGAGGTGATCTTGCCGGGGATGCCGCCCAGACCCTCCTGAATCAGCTGTTTGAGCGACCAGCCGGCGCAGTAGCCCGTCAGCATGGACAAATCGTGCAGATGGATGTCCGCATTGCGGTGGGCGTTGGCGATCTCTTCGTCATAAATTTCGGAAAGCCAGTAGTTGGCGGTGATGGCGCCGCTGTTGGACAGGATCAGACCGCCGACGGAGTAGGTCACGGTGCTGTTTTCCTTGACGCGCCAGTCGGTGACCTTGACGTAGCTGTCCACGATGTCCTTGTAGTCGAGGATGGTGGACTTCATGTTGCGGATCTTTTCCCGCTGTTTTCTGTAGAGGATGTATGCCTTGGCGACGTCGGCATAGCCGGACTGGATCAGTACAGCCTCCGCGCTGTCCTGAATGTCCTCGACGGCGATCTTGTCGTCCTTGATCTTGGGCTCGAAGTCCGCTGTGACCTTCAGCGCCAGCAGGTCAATGACGGTGGGGTGGCTGTTCTTGCCCTGCGCATCAAAGGCTTTGCGCAAAGCTGTGGAGATCTTGGCGATGTCAAAATCTGCCATAGTTCCGTCTCTTTTTACTACCTTGTACATAGTGGTGGCCTCTCCTTGTATCCGTTTTTCGCTGAACCGCAGCCATTATAGCACGGGTTCAGTACAGTGTCAATATATTGTGAAAGTTTTCTTGCCGGTACATATATGTTGTGTCCCGGCGGCAGATAAGATTATACCAAACGTCCCGGGGCTTTGTCAATATATATGGGCAAATATTTTTACAAAACACAAGATGTAGTGATTTTGTAACCGTTTCCCGCCATAAAAATGGCAGAAAAAGGAAAGGACTGTCAAAAATCGGAAATTTCCCAATCGTGACAGTCCTTAAAGCCGTTTCGGCATCCCTTTGCCCGGCGGATGTTACGAGGATTTCTCCTGCGCTTTGCCCTCGGGCGTGTCTCTGTAATAGAAGGTTTTGGTCTTGGGATGCTTGGAAGCGTTCCAGATGCGATCCGCCTCGGGCGCCCATGCGTTGGCGAACTTGTCGCACCGCGAGCAAAGGGTGTCCGCGCTTTCGGGAGAAAGGAAGTCGGTGGATTTCGCACCGGTCTCGTCCACCATCTTGCGCAGATACTGGGGATTTTCCAGCATCGGGCAGGGGCGCAGATGGTTGTCGTTGAAGGGCTGATTGTGGAAAAATGCCTGGAACAGCGGGCTGTGCAGGGCTTCCAAGAGGGTGTGGGTGCGGATGTTGGCGTCGGAATAGTGGATGAACACGCACGGCTCGATGTCGCCGGCGGAGTTGATGTGGAAGTAGTTTCGACCGCCTGCGATACAGCCGCCCACATATTCGGCGTCGTTTTGGAAGTCCATGACGAACATGGGCTTGCCGCTCTTGGAATTGCGCATTCTGCGCAGCCATTTGTACATATGCTCTCTCTGGGCGGGGGAGGGGATCAGCTCCGGGACGGCGTTGGCGCCGATGGGCATATAGTTGAAATACAGGCCGAACTTGACGCCCTTTTCGATCATTTGGTCGATGAATGCGTCGCTGGTCACCATGTCGATGTTGGCGCTGGTGTAGCACACGGACATACCGAAGAAGCAGTGGTGCTTCTTGAGCAGATCCATCGCCCGCATGGTGGTCGCATAGCTGCCCTCGCCGCGGCGGAAGTCGTTGCTCTCCTCGCTGCCCTCGATGCTCAGCGCCAGCGACAGGTTGCCCACGCGGTTCATCTCCCGGCAGAAATCCTCGTCGATGAGGGTGGCGTTGGTGTAGCACAGGAACATACAGTCGGGGTGCGCTTCGCAGAGGGTCAGGATATCCTTTTTGCGGATGAGCGGCTCGCCGCCGGTCATCATGTACAGGTGGGAGCCCAGCTCTGTGCCCTGGTTGACGATGGACTGCATCTCCTCGAGAGTCAGGCTGTATTTGCTGCCGTACTCCGCCGACCAGCAGCCCTTGCACTTGCGGTTGCAGGCGCTGGTGGGGTCGAACAGGAGGATATACGGAAAGTTGCACTTATATTTTTCCCGATTGGCGCGGACGGTTTTGGTGCCGACATAGGTGCCGTACCCCATGGCCATGATCCCCTTGCGCAGGGCGTTGCGATCCATCTCCCGGAGGATGGAGAGGACATAGCCTGTCCAGATGTTCTCGGGGTCATGGATCGCCTTGCGGAAGGCGTCAAAGTTCTTGGCGGGGAAAAGATTGCCGGCCAGCTTCTCTGCGGCGCCGACCAGCTTGAGCAGATTTTTTTCCGGCTGCTTGTCGATATATTTCAGGATCCGTCCCAGCACGAGATCCACTGCGTGAAACCGCAGCTTCTCTTTTTTTGTCAAATCAAAACACATCCTCTCGGGTAGGAAATATAAAGAGATAGTACCATATGACCGCCCAAAAGTCAAGAACGCCCCTGTCGGTAGTATGGCAAAATTTCTGCGTTGTAAATAGATGTGACCCATTTCTTGAAAAACAACGCCGCCGCACTGACCCAACTGCATTATTTTCAAAATCGGTTCAAGGCAACACCGCACACCTCGATCGTACGGCGCTGCTTTAAAGTATTATACCACATTTTGGGGGCGGAAGTACATTGGTAAAGAAAATCGAGACGATTTTTTTGCCGCAAGGCATAGAAAAAGCGGGATCGCCGTCCGTCGGAAAATCCGGCAGCGGCAGTCCCGTCTCTTTATGCCGAAGCGTCTTGTGCGTTATTTCTTTTTATAGCCGCACTTCGGGCAGACGCCGTTTTCGTTCAGCGCAATGCCGCACAGCGGACAGCGATCAACGGTTCTGTCGGTCTCGTATTCCTGCGAAGCCGCATTGACGCCGCTGGTGAAGGTGAGCTTGGCAATGTTCAGTTTGTCCTTCAGCAGATCATAGACGATCTTGATCATCCCTTCCACGGTCATGGTTTCCTTGGTCACGACCAGACGGCAGTCGGGATAGGCGGTGGCCAGCTCCGTTTGGAACGCCGGACCCTTCATCTTGTTGGTGGGTGCGCCGTCCTTGATGCCCTGCGCCTCATAAACGCCCAGAATCGCAGGCAGCAGAGGGTCGTCCTCCCGCAGGATCAAAGCATGGTCAAAATTCTTCAGAACCTCCCATGCCGTCTTTTGGATTTCGTTGCAGGGGAAAACCATGTTCACGCCGGGTTCAACAGAGTCCTCGACTTCAATGGTCAGCACGCCGGTGTGGCCGTGCAGATACTGGGCTTCGCCCTTGAAGCCATAAAAACGATGTGCATATTGCAGATCCAATGTGGTGATGCTTCTCATAACCGTACTCCTTTGAAATATATTTACGGGTTTTCATGCGCCCGTATACGCACAGGAAGGGGCTGCGCCGGGATCAACGGTTCTGCGCTTGACAATCCGGGCAGACGCCGCGAAAGAGAATGTCGTACCCGGTGAAAGCGAAGCCGTGGGCATCCCGGATGTTTTTCTCCAAACCGGTGATATATTCCATGTCCACGTCAAAAACTTTGCCGCATTTCTCACACTTTACATGGCAGTGCTCGTGGCACTGATGGTCGAAGCGATCCGCCGCACCGGGAATCTCCATTTGGCGAATTTCTCCGTCCTGCGCCAGCGAGCGCAGGTTGCGATATACCGTCGCCCGGCTGATGTGCGGGTGCTCCTGCACGATCGCTTCGTAGACCTCCTCGGCGGTGGCATGGCACTGCAGCCGCTGTACCGCCTGCAAAACCAGAGTGCGCTGAATGGTGTTTCGCTTCATCATTCTGTCATCATCCCTATTGCGAAAGCTTCCTTATTGATATTATATATCAATAAGGAGCGAATGTCAACCGTTGAACATAAAAAATTCGTGTTCCTGTCGATAGTTTGGCAAGGTTTATGTCCGCAACGAAGGCGCAGCTCAGCCCCGCAGTTCGTCGAGGGTCTTTTCAAATCCCGGCAGGAAGCTTTCCAAAAAAGTTTCCGCCTCGGGCATCTGCATTTTGTGGATAGACTCTATGGTGGACTGCGCCGCTTTGCCGAACTCCAGATTGCCCGCCTGCCGCTCGGCAATGCACTTGGTCAGCGCGCAGATCTTATCCGCCGCCTTGACAAACCGCCACAGCGGTGCATCCGCCTCTTGGGGCAAAAACAGCGGTACATACGCCTCCCGCAGCTGCTCGGGCAAAAGACCCAGTATGGTGCGGCAGGCGCTTTCCTCCACCGCCCTGTAGGCGTCCCGCACCTGGGTATTGTAGTATTTGACCGGCGTGGGCATATCGCCCGTCAAAATCTCCGGCGCATCGTGAAACAGCGCCAGCACCGCCGCCCGCTCAGCGGACAGCTGTTCCTCGCTGTGCAGGTTGTGCAAAAGCACCAGTGCGTGTGCCGTCATCGCCACATCCAAACTGTGCTCGCTCAGGTTTTCCTCGTGGGCGTTGCGCATCAGCGCCCAGCGGTGAATATATTTCATGCGCGCCATCAGCGCAAAAAAATCACTCTGCATTTTCATCGCTCCTTTTCGCCCATTGTACCATTTCTTGTGTCGCTTTGCAATATTCACATTTTCTTTGCGCAAGTTTTACGCTTTGTTCACTGCTGTTTCACATTTGTCCTGTATACTGTAGACAAGCTCAACAGGGAAAGGAGCCGCACCGAGTACCTGCTGAGTTACCCCCTCCTCAAAGCATATATCACTCTGCCGCAGGCGTTCTTCCCCTGGATCGTCTGCAAGCATCTACAGCAGAGTGGCAAAGATCCGCAGAATTTGCTCTGCGGATTTTTGTTGTATAAATTGAAAATGTCGGGAAATGCTATCCACTGCGGGCAGATATACGGCTGTAACGGTAATCGCGCCAACGGACGGCTGAAATCCCCGCTTTATATAGACAGCCGGAGGTCATCGACCCCCGGCTTCTTTTTTGCGTCCGGCGAGAAAAAGGATTTGTTTTTTTACAATTATATGGTATACTGGACACAGCTTTACGGAAAGTGGGGGCAAAAATGAAGAAGTACATATCTTTCGACCGGGACAAAAAGGTTCTGCCCATTCTTCTGGGCTGTCTCGGCGCGGCAGCGGCAGCGGCGCTGTTTGTCTTTCGGCTGAACCGGGTCGCCGTCTTGTCGGCGGCGTATATGATCGTCGTCAGCGTGATTTTGCTGCTGGGCGTGGTGTGCAGGCGCAGGGTGTATCTGTACCCCCTTGCGGGACTGGGTGTGAGCGGCTTCGGTATCGTGCTGTACTATATTCTCTTCGGAGCAGACGCCGGCTTCGGCGCATTCTTCGACACCAACACGCCCGGCTGGAACACCGCCGACCATCCGCTGTGGACGCAGGCGGGCAATCTGCTCACCCGCATCGGCGGCAATCTTTTGCTCGCCCTGCCGTGGCTGGTTTTTGCGGGGCTGATCGTTCTGCTCGCTGTGCGGGCGAAAAAGGGCAAGCATCCGCGCAGGGTGACGGCGTTTCTGTTGAGCGTTGCGCTGACCTGTTCCACGGTGTTTTACCTGCTGACCATGAACCTGCGCTCCGACCCGAACACACAGCGGCTTTGGGAGGGGCACGACAACTATCTCAAAGGCGTGGATCGCCACAAAAGCGACAGTCCCAACGTCCTGTTTATCCTCATGGACGACATGGGCTGGGGAGACATCTCCGCCCACGGCGCCATTTTTGACACGCCCAATTTCGACCGTATCGGCGAGGAGGGACTCAGCTTTGACAACTTCTACTCCAGCTATTCCGTCTGTTCTCCCGCCCGCTTTGCCGCACTGACGGGACGCTATCCCTTCCGGGGCTATGCGGACAACGTGATGTACCCCTCGGTCAATTCCTTCTCCCCCTTTGCCGCCACACGGCTCAACAATTCCTTTGAAATGGGCGCCAACTGCGACGGAATGCTGGGGGACGAGATCACCATTGCCGAGGTTTTGCAGAGCGCCGGCTACGACACCGCCTGCTTCGGCAAGTGGCATTTGGGCGACTACGGCGAATACCTGCCCACCAATCAGGGCTTTGACTATTTCTACGGCAGTCACTACGTCAACGATATGAACCCCTTCTGCCATCTGCGTGAGGAAAACGGCGTTGCCGAAGTGGTGCACACCTCGCAGGAGCTGACAGACCAAAGCAAAGCCACCGAATGGATCAACGAGGAGATGTTCTCGTGGCTCGACAACCAAATGGCAACCTCCGACGATCCCTTTTTCCTCTACTACGCCTCCCCCTGGCCGCACGCCCCCGTCTATGCCGGCGACGATTTCGACGGCAAAACCGGCATGGGCACCTATGCGGACTGCATCACCGAGGTGGACTACTATCTGGGTCTGCTGTTTGACAAGCTGGAAAAGGCGGGGGAGCTGGACGACACCATCATCCTGTTCACCAGCGACAACGGCCCCGCCCTTGAGGGCTCCACGGGCTTGCTGCGGGGCGGCAAATACCTCGCCTATGAGGGCGGTCAAAAGGTGCCCTTTGCCATCCGCTGGGGCAACGGCAAGCTTTGGGAACCGGGTTCCGTCCGCTCCGAGAGCGCAACGCTGGTGGATGTGTTCCCGACCCTGATCGACCTTTGCGGCATCCGTGGGCAGAATGGCGAGGACAGCTATCTGCCCGCCGACAGGGTGCTGGACGGCGTGTCCATGCTGCCCACCCTGCAAAGGGACGAGGTCATCCACACCGCGGACAAGCCGATTTTGTACATGAAGCGGGAAAAGCTGAAAGCCATCCAGTACACGGTCAGCACCGGGGAACTGCTGTCCGGGGCGGAATACGCCGGTTACGACTACAAGGTCTTGCAGGAGAACGAGAACATCGACTTCAAATACTACCAGCGCATCCAGAACGACAATTCCGCCTTTTTTGACAAGTTCCGCAAAAACTGGCTGCATATCCTCAGCGACGACATCGGCGAAAACTATAACCGCAGCAGTGTCTATCCCACCGTGGCCAAGGAAATGAGTGACAAAATGGACGCAATCATGGACGACCTGCACCGAAACAGACGGGGGACACGATGATGCCGCCCCTCTCTGTTATGGTGAAGCCTGCGTCGAGCCTTTGCAATATGCGCTGCCGCTACTGCTTCTACAGCGACGTTGCCGACAGCCGCCGTGTGAAAAGCTTCGGGATCATGCAGGCGCACACCGCAGAAAATCTTGTCCGCAAAACCCTTGCCTTTGCCGACGGGTGCAGTGTGGCATTCGCCTTTCAGGGCGGCGAACCCCTGCTGGCGGGACTGGATTTTTTCAAAAATTTTGTTGCGCTTGTCGAGCGGTACAACACGAAAAACAGCCCCATCTTTTACGGTCTGCAAACCAACGGCACGCAGATTACCGACGAATGGGCGCAGTTTTTCGGGAGCATCGTTTCCTCATCGGGCTGAGCCTCGACGGCGATCTGCAAGGGAACAGATTCCGTCTGGATGCGGACGGCAACAACGCCTACCGTGCGATTTTGCACGGGGCGGAAACACTGCAAAAACACGGGGTGGACATCAACATCCTGACTGTGCTGACCGGCGCGTGCGCCGACCGCATTGACGAGGTGTACAAAGCCCTGACGGCAAAGGGGTTTAAATACCTGCAATTCATTCCCTGCCTGCGCCCCTTCGGAGAGACGGCGGAAAACGAGATGACCCTGACAGTGCGTCAGTACGCCAAATATCTCATCCACGGCTTTAACGCCTACGTCAAGGACTATGTCCGGGGCGAGTATACCAGCGTGCGGTACTTCGACAATTTGGTGCAGCTGTATCTGGGCAACAATCCTGAGCAGTGCGGGATGTGCGGACACTGTATGCACCAGTTCGTTGCCGAGGGAAACGGAAACATCTATCCCTGCGACTTTTACTGCACGGACGAATGGCTTTTGGGCAACATCAACGACAGCGACATGGACGCCCTGGCGCACAGCCAAAGGGCGACCGATTTTTTAAAGCGCAGCCTACAAACACAGGAAAAGTGCAAAGTCTGCCGCTACTATCCCCTCTGCCGCGGCGGCGGATGCTACCGTCAGCAGAGCGACCGGGACTACTGCGAAGCGTACAAGGCGTTCTTCTCCGCCTGCCTGCCCCTGTTTCGGGTGTTCGCCGCAGGGGAAGCGCAGAACCGGCAGCCATAACAAAAGCACGGGTGCCCTTTCGGAGCTGCCCGTGCCTTTTTATATCTTGTTTTGGGCGTTACGCCGCCTGCTGTAGGATGTCCTCCACCGCATCCGCAATGACCTTGTAACTGCGAATATGCACCGACAACGTCACATCCACAAAATGGAACAGTGTCCCGTCCGCAAAGGGATAGACAGTCATGCCCTCCGCCTCGGAAAATTTGTTGCCCATTTTCCGCATACAGTACAGCTGCGTGGCGCCGTCCGCAAGATCCACGGTGTAGATCGGCTTTTCCCGCTTGCCGTCGTCGGAGGTCAGGTACACAGTCCCCTCGTACACGTCACCGCCCTGCACGTTCTGCAAGGTCTGGGTCAGCGGCAGTGCGCCGAGATAGGACAGATCGTCGGCAACATCCAGCATGAAGATCTGCGTCACATCGTCAAAGGGCGTGAAGTACAGAATGCCGTCGCTGATCGTGCACCAAGGCAGATGTCCGTCCCCCTTGACCTCCTCGGGGATCAGCATATAGTCCAGATAGTCCAGCGTTTCGGCGTCGTAGATCAGGATGGCGGGCGCCTCAAACTTGCGGTCCTCACACGCCACATACAGCTTGCCGTCCAAGTAACAGCCGTCACCCAGATGGCAGTAGCCCTTTTTCATCAGCTCCAGCGGGATGCACATCTCGTTGCGATCCACAATGCGGCCGGTATCGGCGTCGATCTTGCACAGACCGTTGTAGGAAAGGGGCTTGATCGCCCCGAAGCCGTAGAAATACTCGCCGTCTGTGGCGATGCCCTGGCTCAGAGAAAAGCCCAAGTCCAGCGAAAAAACGTAGTTTTCCACCATCTCGATCTTGTCGGAGATGGCGTCGATCGTCCCCGTAAAGGCGGAGCCGATCGCCGAAACCAGCACCAGAATCCACGAGATGGACTTTTTAAACGCCAAAATCAAATCGCTCATTTTTATTCCCCAGTCTTTCGCATAATGGTATAATTATACCACGTTTTTTCGGAAATAAATGACATATTCGCATATTAAAAAATTTTTATGCACTTTCCCATTCAAAAAGAAAACACCGCAAAGTGTCCGCAGACTGGCGAGAAAGGATGCCCGATGCCGTTTTCTTCGGGCGATAGGCGTACAAGGGTACGAAGAGACAAAAAACGGCAAGCATACAAGCAGCGGCACGGTTCGATGTCGTGCCGCTGCTTGTGTTTCATATGGTCTGCCGATGCTTCAGTCTTTTCCTACACTGTCGTGTATGCGCTCGGGCGCCTTTATCGACAGTCTGCACGCTGCGGTGTAGAAAAACCAAACTTATCGGATGCTCTCGGCGATCTCCTGGAGCCCGAGGATCATGGTGGACGCCGTTTTGTTGCCGAGACTGATGATCTCGTTGTAGCGGGTCGCACTCATGCAGTAGTTGGTGTCGGGCAGGATGTAGCCGACCGCGTCATTGGCAAGACCGATGGCAAGCACATCCTCACCGAACAGATCCGCCACCGTGGGATAGGGGAACGCCTTGCCCAGCACGGAGCCCTCCGCCGTCAGGGAATTGCCGCCGTAGACCAGATCCTGAATCACTTCGCCGGGAAGCATGGCGATCTTGACCTGACCGCCGCCCAGCTCCATGTAGCCGACCTCGGTCACGGCGTAGTAGGTCTTGTCCTTTTTGACCACGTCATACTCCACCAGATGCAGCTTGCACACGGCGCGCAGGAGAGAATTGGTCACGGGGACGAAGATCTGCTGGTGCTTCACGTTCAGCACAGGATCCACCACGGTCTCCTGCACAGGCTCCCAGCCCTTGTACCAGTACCAGTACTCCCGCTGATCTTCCTCGGCGCGGTTCTTGTTGTGTTCGGCGAGAACGGCGAGTTCCTCCGCCTCGACCTTGGCGTCGTAGAGGTTGGGATTGGCGAGAATTTCCGCCTCGGTCATGGTCATCGCCACCGCCATCTTGCCGATGGCACGACCGTAACGCACGGAGCTGTCCACACGGCGGGCATTCTCCTGGTCGTTGTTGGTGATGCCGCTGTCGAAGTAGATGGAGGCGATGGCGCCGTTGAAGAATACGAAGTTGTAGCCGGCGTTGTTGACCGCTTCGCCCATGTAGTACACATAGTCGCCGGAGAGCGCACGACCGCTGTTGGAGCCGGTGGGCAGACCCGCATTGTCCGGGTGCGCCGCCATAGTCACGATCATGGTGGGCTTTTTGTTTGCGTCATTGGGCGTAAAGACCAGACGGCTCAGGGTGTCGTCCAGAGAGGATTCCGTTTCCGCATTCTTGAAGCGCAAGAAGCCTTCGCCCAGCTTTTTCTGCGCAAAGGTCACGGTGCCGGGCGTCATGTCCTTGCACGCCTTAACGATCGTGTCGGCGACGGTATCTTTAAAGAACGCCATGTACTCGGGGATCGTGCCGGTCTCGGGTTTGCCGATACCCGTCCAAAGCTTCAGGAGGTTTTTGCACAGCTTCGGCAGAAGCTCCGACCACAGACCCTCGGTGTCGATACAGCTGTGGCAGTGCGTCGCAGATATCGTGATGGACTTGACTTTCATGCTCTCACCGATGGATTCGAGCACCTTGCCCCGAATCTCCCGGATGGTCTTGTTGGTGATGCCGATGCTGTCTACCACCGCAACCACGGCGGCGCCTCTGCCGGTGCCGTCATCCAGCGCAAACACACGCACACGCATATCGTCCGTGGCTTCCTCCATTTTGTTGCAGAAGCCGTTTTCGATGCCCATGAAGCCGCCCAGGTGGACGTTCATCTCCGCCCAGTTTTCGGGGACGAGAGAAGCCTCCGCCGTACCGAGGGAGAACGTGCCGTTGGGATTCTCGTTGATGAACTGCTCGTCACCGGGCAGGAAATTGCTCACCTGATAGTTGTCGTCCCACTTCGGCACACTGCCCCGCTCGGGCACGATCAGATCCAGTCCCCGGACAACGCCCGTGAGGATCTTTTCCTGCACCTTATCGGTCAGAACCTTTGTCATCAGAAATTCACCGACCTTGTCGCCGAAGCTGGATGCCGACGCACTCACCGTCAGCGAAGAGAGCAATACGGCAATCGCCAAAACGGTTGCCACAATCGCCTTGCATTTTTTCATATACTATCCTCCTAAAATCTCGAAGTGCCTAAAAAATCACTCCCGAATATAAATATTATAGTCAATATCACCGATAAAGTCAACCATATTCCGCCACGAAAAAATGTTGACTTTGCGGCACGGGTGTGCTACAATATGGCTATCTTTTAGAATCAAACGGAGGGATAGCGTTATGGAACGTATTCAGACTTTGGAAACCAGAAATCTTTGCGAGAGCGCAAAGAATGGCGGCTGCGGCGAGTGCCAGACTTCCTGCCAGTCTGCCTGCAAGACCAGCTGCGGCATTGCCAACCAGCAGTGCGAAAACAAGGAATCCAAATAATCACAGCAAACACAGTGGATGCCGCCGTTTGATCGGCGGCATTTTTCATAGGGCAACACCGCACAAATTGCGGCGCACGCCTTGCTTGAATCTTATTCCGTCAGCTTACACAAAAATCCCTTGACTTGCGTCAGCAAGTCGGCGGTCTTTCTGTACAACCTGACGAAAAATCTTACTTCGCAATCCGCACACCTCAATTGTGCGGTGTTGCCCATAGGAGAAAACAATATGATTCACACATACAAACTCGGCGGGATGAACATCGTACTGGACGTTTTTTCCGGCAGTGTGCACGTCGTGGACGATGTGGCGTTCGACATCATCAACCTCTATGAGGGGCACACCGAGGCGGAGATCATCGCTTCTGTCACTGCCGCCCATCCCGTCACGGCGCAGGACGTCAAGGACTGTCTTGCGGACATCGCTGCGCTGAAGGCGCAGGGCAAGCTGTTCAGCGAGGACAGCTACGAGGAAAAGGCGGGTGTACTCAAAGCACGCAGCAGCGGCGTGGTCAAGGCGCTGTGCCTGCACGTTGCCCATACCTGCAACCTCAACTGCGCCTACTGCTTCGCCAGCCAAGGCAAGTTCAACGGCGAGCGGGGGCTGATGTCCTTCGAGGTGGGCAAGCAGGCGCTGGATTTCCTTGTCGCCCACTCGGGCAGCCGGCACAATTTGGAGGTGGACTTCTTCGGCGGCGAACCGCTGATGAATTTTGACGTGGTCAAACAGCTTGTCGCCTACGCCCGCAGCATCGAAGAGCAGGCGGGCAAGAACTTCCGCTTTACCCTCACCACCAACGGGATGCTCCTTGACGATGACGTCATCGACTTTGCCAACCGGGAGATGAGCAACGTGGTCTTAAGTCTGGACGGGCGCAAGGAGATCCACGACCGCTTCCGGGTGGACTACGCCGGCAACGGCAGCTGGGAGCGCATCGTCCCCAAGTTTCAAAAGCTGGTGGAAGCACGGGGCGGCAAGAACTACTATATGCGCGGCACGTTCACCCACGCCAACCCCGATTTCGTCAAGGACATCGAGGAGATGCTGCGTCTGGGCTTCACGGAGCTGAGCATGGAGCCGGTCGTCTGCGCACCCGATGACCCGTCCGCACTCACCGAGGAAGATTTGCCCATCGTTTTGGAGCAGTACGAGAAATTGGCGGAACTGATGCAGTCCCGCCGGGACGAGGGCAGACCTTTCACCTTCTACCACTACATGATCGATTTGAAGGGCGGTCCGTGTATCTACAAGCGCATTTCCGGCTGTGGCTCGGGCACCGAATACATGGCGGTCACCCCGTGGGGCGACCTGTACCCCTGCCACCAGTTTGTGGGAGATGAAAGCTTCCGCCTCGGCAACGTCTGGGACGGTGTGACGGCACCCGCTGTGCAGGAGGAATTTGCCGCCTGCAACGTGTATACCCGACCCGAGTGTCGGGACTGCTGGGCGAAGCTGTACTGCTCGGGCGGTTGTGCCGCCAACGCTTACCATGCCACAGGCTGTGTGCGCGGCGTGTATGCATACGGCTGTAAACTGTTCCGCAAGCGTATGGAGTGCGCCATCATGCTCGAAGCCGCCAAGGCGCTCAAGAAATGATATGAAAACACCGATCTGCGATTTTCTGCGGGACTATGCGGCGCAAAATCCCGTGCGTCTGCATATGCCCGGTCACAAGGGCACGGCAAACGCCGAGGACATCACCGAAGTCCCCGGTGCCGATGTGCTGTACGCTTCGAGCGGTATCATCCGTGAAAGCGAAGAAAATGCCGCATCCCTTTTCGGTGCGGCAAGAACGGTCTATTCGGCGGAAGGTTCCTCTCTGTCCATCCGGGCGATGCTGTATCTGCTGGCGCTGTATGCCCGGGAACGGGGCGAAAAACCCCGCATCCTTGCCGCCCGCAACGCCCACCGGGTATTTGTCACGGCGGCGGCGCTGTTGGATATCGACGTGGACTGGATTTTTCCCCGGGATGGAAATTACCTCGCCTGTCCCATTTCCGCCGAAGCACTGGACGCACGGCTGTGCGAAAGCCGTCCCACGGCAGTTTACCTGACCAGCCCCGACTACCTCGGCAACCTTGCTGACATCGCCGCACTGTCCGCCGTCTGCCGCCGGCACGGCGTACTGCTTGCTGTGGACAATGCCCACGGCGCCTATCTGCGCTTTCTGCCCGAGAGGTTGCACCCGATGCAAAACGGGGCGGACATCTGCTGTGATTCGGCGCACAAGACGCTGCCCGTCCTCACCGGCGGCGGCTACCTGCATATCGCAGAGACAGCGCCCGCCTTTTTCGCAAACGAAGCCGAAAAAGCCATGGGCATTTTCGCCTCCACCAGTCCGTCCTACCTGATTTTGCAGTCCCTCGACCGGGCGAACGCCTTTTTGGCAGACGGGTTTCGGGAAGCGCTGGCGCAGACCGTATCTGCGCTTTGTGCCTTGAAACACACACTGGCGGACAAGGGCTTTACCCTCGTGGGGGAGGAGCCGCTGAAACTGACTCTCGCCCCTAAAAGTTACGGGTATACGGGCGAAGGTGTTTACGAATTTTTGCAGGAGAAAAACATCTGCTGTGAATTTGCCGACCCCGATTTTTTGGTGATGATGTTTTCTCCAAGCGGCGGCAAGGGGGATATGGCACAGCTGGAGGAGGCTCTGCTCTCTTTGCAGCGCAAGCCGCCCATCCCCGACAAGCCCCCTGCGTTGAAGCGCCCGACCCTTGCCCTGCGTCCCCATGACGCTCTTTTGGCGCCCTCGCAGAATCTGCCCGTGTCGCAATGTGTCGGCAAAGTCCTCGCCGCCGCAACGGTCAGCTGTCCGCCGGCGGTGCCGGTGATCGCTTGCGGGGAACGAATCGGGGAAGATGCGCCGGCCGTACTGCGATATTATGGTATAGAAACATTGAACGTCATTCGGGAACCGCTTATCCCATAAAATCCACGGGTCTGTCTCGTTTTTTGAGACAGACCCGTGCTTGATTTATTCCAGTATGGACGCATCGGCGGTGATGTTGATTTTTTTGTAGTTCTGCGCTTTCGGCATGAAAAAAACGTCGCCGTCCTCGTTGCCGCAGATGCAGTAGTAGTGCCCGTCCCGATAGACCAGTGCCGCACCGTCCTCCACGCCGATGCCGTCGGAACCGACTTCAGGCAGACGTTTTTCAAAGGACTGCCAGCTTTCGCTGATGTAGTGCGGACAGTAATAGCGGGGCAGAAAGCCGAGACACTCAAGGAAGATGTACGCCTTGTCAGGACCGCAGTCATCGTAGCCGCCCGTGAACCAGCAGATGGCGCCGCTGCTGAAGCCGGAGAGGATCGTGCCCTTGTCGTAGGCTTTGCGCAGGGCTTTGTCGGCGCCGGTTTTGCGCAGGGTGTCCATCATAAATTGCAGGTTGCCGCCGCCGGCGTAGAGAATGTCGCAGCCGAGGATGGTCTGCTCGATGTGCCCATAGTCCAGCGTTTCGTCTGTCAGAAACAGCGGCTCAAACCGGGAACAGCCCAGCTTCAAAAAGGTGTCCCGCAGCGCTTCCTCCGCCGCCTCGATGCGGTCAAAGCCTGCGGTGGGCAGAAACACCACGGAGGGATTCTTTTTGCCGGACAGGGATACGATATGTTCTGCGACGGTGTACATTTCGCCGTTGTCGAAGCGACCGCCGCCCAAGGCTACGATAGTTGCCATACAGTTTCTCCTTTGTTTTTTTCTAAAGTGTAGCAGAAAATGCACAAAATGTCCATCTTTCACCGCAAAAAGAAAAAATTTTTGTTGATGTTTTTTCGCCGATATGGTACTATGAAGATGTATCAACTGGGAAAGGAAGGATACTATGAAATTTCCGATCGCATTGCAGCTGTACTCCGTCCGCGACGATATGGCGGCGGACTTCGAGGGTACACTGCGCAAGGTCAAGGTCATGGGATATGACGGCGTAGAATTTGCCGGTTTGTTCGGCAGGAGCGCCGCTGAGATCAAGGCGATGCTGGACGAGATCGGTCTTGTCGCCATCTCCGCCCATGTGCCGTATTACGATGCGGTGGACGATCCCGAAGCGGTTTTCGCCGTGTACAAGGAGATCGGCTGCAAATATGTCGCTGTTCCCTACCTCACCGAGGAGCGCCGTCCCGGCACCGAGGGGTACCCCGAGACCGTCGAGGGCATCCGCAAGATGGGCGAAGCGGCCAAAAAGCTGGGCTTGCAGCTGCTGTACCACAACCACGACTTCGAGTTCACCAGCAAGATCGACGGCAAGTATGCGCTGGATGTGCTGTATGAAACCATCCCTGCCGACCTACTGCAAACCGAGATCGACACCTGCTGGGTCAATGTGGGCGGCGAAGACCCGGCGGACTATGTGGTGAAATATACCGGTCGTGCGCCTGTGGTGCATCTCAAGGACTTCTACAAGTCCGGCGAGGGCAAGGGCAAGATGTACGAACTGATCGGCATCGAGGACGACGGCGAAGCGGCAGAGAGCACCTTCGAGTTCCGCCCCGTGGGCTACGGTATGCAGGACTTCCCGAAGATCCTTGCCGCCTGCGAAACGGCGGGTGCACAATGGGTCGTCGTGGAGCAGGATAACCCCAGCATGGACAAATTCCCGCTGGAATGCGCCGCCATGAGCATGGACTATGTCAAAGGTTTATTTGAATAAAGAAAGGAATTTTTAACCATGAGTGATGCAGTACTGAATCAATTCACCCAGACAGTGGAAGAAGAAAAGAAGGTCTCCGGCAGACGCCTGAAGATCGGTATCATCGGTACCGGCTGGATCGCCGAGGCGCACATCGAGAGCTATCTCGACATGGACGATGTGGACATCGTCGCCATGGCGGATCTGATCCCCGGCAAAGCCGAGAAGTTTGCCGCCAAGTACGGCGTGGAGGGCTGCCGCTTCTATCCCAGCCACAAGGAAATGCTCGACAATGAGGAGCTGGACGGCGTTTCCATCTGCACCTACAACATGACCCACGCAGAATGTGCGATCTACGCACTGGAAAAGGGCGTCAACGTCCTGCTGGAGAAGCCCATGTGCGTCACCACCGAGGAAGCGGTGGAGATCATGCGCGCCGAAAAGAAGAGCGGCAAAATTCTGTCCATCGGCTTCCAGCCCCGTCTGGATGAAAACATGAAGATGGTCAAGCAGATCGTGCAGTCCGGCGTTCTGGGTGAGATCTACTACATCCAGACCGGCGGCGGACGCAGACGCGGCGTGCCCAACAGCACCTTCATCGAAAAGAAAACCGCCGGTATCGGCGCCATGGGCGACATCGGCTGCTACTCTCTGGACATGGTGCTCAACGCCATCGGCTATCCGAAGCCCCTGACCGTCACCGGCTACACCTCCGCTTTCTTCGGCGCCAACCCGAAGTATAACAATCCTGCGGACGCCGCCCGCTTCAACGTGGAGGACTTCGCCGCCGCATTCGTCCGTTTGGAGGGCGGCATCATCCTCGACTTCCGTATCTCTTGGGCGATGCATATCGACTCTCCCGGTGATACCATCATCCTCGGCAAGGAGGGTGCTCTGCGCATCCCCGCCACCGACTGCTGGAACGGCAGTATCGGCGGTCCCATGACCATCTACTCCGACATGGCGGGAAATCAGGTGGAGACCAAGATTCCCGTTTGCGAAAACAAGGGCAAGGGTCTGTTCTACAAGAAGGTGCGCTCCTTCCTCGACGCCATTCTGGAGAACGGCAAGGCGCCCGTACCGTCCAGCGAGATCCTGTACAATCAGGCGATCATTGACCACATCGTCAAGTCCGCAGAGCTGGGCAAGGAAATCGAGGTCGTCATCCCCGAAATCTAATCTCCGAAAAGCTGCGGGGCTGTTGCGCAATGTGACAGCCCCTGTTTTTGTTGCGAGGAATGTTCTATGAAAAACAAAAAGCCGCCCTTCGAGATCACTGCGGCAATGATCGACGCCGTGGCGGATATTGCCCGGCTGGTCGGACAGCTGCAGGGAACCGCAATGTCGCCCGCCAGCCCGATTCTGCGCCGTACCAACCGAATCCGAACGATCCACGGCTCATTGGCGATTGAGCAGAACACGCTCAGTCTGGAACAGGTCACAGCCGTTTTGAACGGCAAGCAGGTTTTGGCGCCGCCCAAGGATATCGCAGAGGTCAAAAATGCCTACGAAATCTACGAGCGCATGGAGGCGCTGGATCCGTTTCGGGTGGACGATCTGCTGTTGGCGCACCGGATTATGACACGGGGTCTGCTCGAAGAATCGGGTATGTTTCGTTCCAAGCCGGTGGGTGTCGTGGACGGACAGGGAAACATTCTGCACTTCGGCACCTTGCCGCAGTATGTCCCGGATCTGGTCATGGAGCTTCTCGAGTGGACAAAGCACAGCGATGTGCATATGCTGATCCGCAGCTGTGTCTTTCACTATGAATTGGAGCTGATCCATCCCTTTGCCGACGGCAACGGACGTGTCGGCAGACTGTGGCACACCCTGCTGCTCTCCCGGTGGAATCCGATCTTTGCGTGGCTGCCGGTCGAATCCATGATCCATGACCGGCAAACGGAGTACTATGCGGCGTTCAACCGCGCCAACGGGGAGGGTGAAGCCACCCTTTTTGTGGAGTTCATGCTTTCCGTGATTCAGGCATCCCTCATGGAAGCGGCAAAAGTGAGCGATGGAATGAGCGATGCACCGAAAAGGAAAAGGGAAATGCGGTGGGAAGCGATCGAAGCGTTTCTGCGTGAGCACCCCAGTGTGCGCAATGCGGATGTGCAGGCGCTGTTCCGGGTGTCCCCGGCAACCGCCAACCGTTTGCTTTCGCAATGGGTCAAGGAAAACTTGCTCGTGCGTGTCCGACGGGACGGACACTGGGCGTATATCCAAAAGAACGAAAAATAATCACAGGCAGATCGTCTTACACGGTCTGCCTGCTTTGTTTCAGAATTTTGCTTTTTTTCTGCGGATGAGGGGCAGGGAATCGTAGTATTCCTCCCACACCTTGTCCAGCACCACCGCCAGCTCCCGCATGAGCGCCTGGCTGTAGTTGCCCTTGGTATTGTTTTTGGTGAACATGACCATCAGGTAGCACCCGCCGTTTTCCGTTTGCACCACGGCGCAGTCCCCGGCGGTGCCGTACATCCCGCTTTCCCAGTACCAGCCGCTCTTGTGGGCGACGGTCTTTTTCAGCCCGTCCCGAATGGGGGAGAACTTGGCCTCGGTCAGCAGTTTCCATGCAAAGTCTGCGTGCTCTGCCCGGGAGTGACAGTATTTGTACAGCGCGTACCACTCCGCCGCCCGGTCGCTCACGGTGCAGTCGCCCATGTAGCTGTAGGACTTCACGACCGTGCCGCTACCGAGACCTGCCAAAAACAGGTTGAAGGTTTCCTTGGTGGCATAGCGCAGGAAAGTTTCGTAGCAGACGTTGTTGGACACGTGAATCATGCGTGTGAGCAGATATTCCACCGTGTAGTTGCCGCTGCCCCGACCGAAGTCGTGGTAGTGGAGCTTGCCGGTGTTGACGTACATTTTCGTGTCCAAAGAGAGCTTGCCCTCGTCCATCTGTTTGCAGATGTACAGGAGCATGGCGGCCTTGATGGTGCAGTTGCTCTGGAACTTCTTGTTGGCGTTATAGGAAGCGACCTCCTTGGGCGCTCTGCCGCTGATGTCGTACACGCCCCAGCCGACGGAGAAATTGTAGCGCTTGTACACCTTGTCCAGCGCACTTTGCAGATCGTCGGAAACGGAATAGGTCAGATTTTTGCGCACCCCGCCGAGCCGACACGCCGCCTGAGCGGACGGAACGCTTGCCGTGGCGAGCAGCAAAAAGGACAGGAAAAAAGCGCAGATTCTCTTGGATAGTTTCATAAAAGTCCCTCTTTCGACAGATTGCACATATTATACTTCGCAAAGCATAATTTGTCAACAAATCGGCATATCAAATTGTGATTTTTTCTGCCGTTTTGGGACGGTGCGCCGCAAAAGAAGCAGAAGCCCTCCCGGACATTTCCGTCCAAGGAAAGCTTCTGTTTTTCGTTCCGTTTTATTCCGGGATCGTCGTATTTTTTTCCGTTCCCGCACTCTGGGGCGGTGCGGCGATCGGGAGTGCCGGTGCGGAGGTCATCACCACCGTTGTGCCGCCGGCGTTTGTCGTCGGTGTGTAGCTGACCGCCGCGCAGTTTTTGTATACGTACTGCAAAAAGGCATCGACACGCGCCTTGCCGATATAGAAGTATTTGCCGCTTTCCAGCAGGTTCGTGTGCAGATAGCCGTCCGATGTCAGGGAAAAGGCGTGGTTGGTGTAGCCGAGGACAGGGACGTCGATGTGGATATGCATCACATCATTTTTGGGGGACGTATCGCCGGCGCGAAGCGGTGCATCGGGGTCAAGGAGTTTTTCGATCTCGCTTTTCGGCGGGTCGGCATAGGTGGTCGCTTCAAAATACACCTTGCCGAAGGTGAGGTATTCGGAAAGATTCAAGTCGTCCCAAAGCTGTCCGAGGGTGGCGGGCTTGTAGTCGGTGTTGACATAGGCGTACACCTCCCCCGTTTCCGGGAAGCGGACGGCCACGGCGGCATCGAGGGCGATGTCTTGGATGGTGTACAGCTCCACCTCGGTGGTATGGATGCCGTCAAAGCCGGTCAACGTCGCTTTTGTTTTGAGCTGGGCGCCCAAAATCGGCTTGGAAAGACCACGGGAGGTGTAATTCTGCCCGTTGAGCAGGAGGGCAGGGTACTTGGTGGAGGAGCGGGTCGCCCGGTCAAAGTCGGGTACTGCCGCCGTTTCTTGCGCCGACTTTTGTGTGGCGTCGGCGGCGGGGGTGTCAGTCACGCCGCATTTGGATTCGGTGGTGGCGGGTGCGGTATAGGCGGGCAAATGGATTTGCGGCAGTTCCGCATCTGTGGGCGCTTCGGTGTCTGCGGGCAGGGAAGCCTCGCTGTATGTTTCCTGCGCTGTCTCGGAGGCGGCGGGCTTCGGAGTGTCGGCGGAGAAATTGCCGTGCAGGGCGAACACGGCGGACAGCGCCGCCACAGCCACGCAAGCGGCGGCGGAAACCCATCGCCACGGATGATGCCGAGAGGGGACGTACTGCTCGCACAGCACCAAAAGAGATTCGTCCACGTGACCCAGTGCGTCTAAAATGCGTTCGCTTTTCATAAAAAGATGTCCTCCTTTTCCAGATAGGTTTGCAGTTTTCGGCGGATGCGGTGCAAAGTGACCTTGGCGCTGTTTTCCGAGACGGCGCATTTGGCGGCGGCGTCCCGGACGCTGCTGCCGTAGAAGTAGCGCAGAAGAAACAACGTGCAGTCCCGCCGGGAAAGCGTGTGCAGAAAACGGTTCAGCGCTGCGGCGAGCTCGGCGTCCTCCACCGCTTTTTCCACGGAATCGGCGCAGGGGAGAAACGGCTCCAGCTCATCCAAAAGCTGTATGTAACAGCCGCCGCCCCGTTTGGCGGCTCTGTTTTTGCGCGCACGGTCGATGGACAGATTGCGGGTGATGCGAGCGAGAAACAGCGACAGCTTTGCCGGGCACTGGGGCGGAATGGTGTTCCATGCGCGCAGGTAGGTGTCGTTGACGCATTCCTCCGCATCCGGGCGGCTGTCGAGGATACGCATGGCGATACTGCGGCAGTAGTCGCCGTAAGCATCGTCTGCGGCACGGATGGCACGCTCGTCCCGCTGATGGAATAATTCGATTATGGCGGTATCGTCCAAAGCGGATTCTCCTTTCCAATGGGCTTCACTGTATAAGACGAAAAAAAGAAAAAAGGTTCATCACGGAAAGTTGGGGGATAGCTTGCGGACAGAGGGCAAAGATAAGTAGCGAATAAGAGAGCACTATCCCAAATTATGTGTAAAGTCCAAGCAACAGCATAAAACAGGGCATGAATTATATGACGGGGAGGGCGGCTTGACCGGCCTCCCTTGTCAACATTATTAGCAGGAAACGGGACGCTTGTCAAGGGCGGCGGCTTGCCGCCGTGCAGACTGTCGAAAAAACGTGTTTTGCGATTAGGCAAGACACGCTTTTTTGGTTA
>JBJEQK010000203.1:0-5398 GCA_051881715.1 Acutalibacteraceae bacterium | reverse complement strand
CCCTCGCCGGGGGTTCCCCGGTGCGAAGCACAGATCCCACAATTTTCCGTGAAGAACTATTTATTTTGCATTTTACGGTGTCTGCGGGAACATTTCATCCACAAGCGCTTGCAGTGCACCGTTTTTCGCGGCTTCGGCGGCGTCTGCCTGCACGAAATTCTTCGTCTCCGCTTGCAGAGCCGGATCAAAGCCGAGGATATAGTTTGTGGCAATGCGGTAGATAATTTCTGTCGGCGCCATGCCGTAAACCTGCCTGCGCAATATGTGGCGAATCCGTTCGCCGTCGTCGGGGAATGCTTCTTTCATTTTTTCGTTGCGGTACAGGCGCTTGACGATCTGCGTAATGTAAAGTCCCGATTTCATGTACAAATCGGCAAACGTCTTGGTCGGGTCGTCAAAACAGCCGGGATTCTGCTGTTCGAGCAGATCCACCATTTTGGCAACGACCCATCGGGGGGTGAAGATTTGGTTGTTTTTCTGCGGCGGGATATAGTCAAAAATGTCCTCGTCGTGATCCTCAAAGTAGTTTGCCAGCTTCTCCCGCAGATGCAAAAACTCCCGCACGGAGTCGTTGAACACGACCGGGTCAAACAGCTTTCCCTCAAAGTGCTTGACTTCGCCGGTGGCCGTGTCCGTGTACTCGCCGCCGTCCCGCAGAAAGCGGAACTGTGCGAGGGAAATGCTTGTCACCTCCCGGAATACGCTGTCCGGGATGATGGTATCGAAGGTTTCCAGCGTTGTTTCCGCCGTACCGTATGCCATGAGAAAAGACGGAATTGTGCGGGAAAAGCCACGCAGTCGGTCACGCACTTCGTCCTGAATGCCCTGCTTTTCTTTTTCCTTTTGGGACGTTTCTGCCGCATGGACGGCATTGCGGCTCGCTTCGGTCACAAATGTATCCACGGATCGGTGCAGCTCCTGCCGCAGGGCATCGCCGGCCTCACGCAGTTTTTTCGCGAACTCTGCCTGTATGGCGGATTTATTCTCCGGTTTTGCAGCAGCCAGCGCCGTGTTGCGCTGCTGCTCCAGCTTGCCCCGGGCAATGTCGAAGTTTCCGTATGCCCGCTCTATCAATTTATCTGCGTCCTGCTGGATGTCACGCTCCATGCGTTTGCGCTCTTGCGGACGCAGGTCGGTATAGGCTTGCTGTGTCTGCTCCACAATCGGCTTGACAGCAGATTTGGCAAAAAGCTCCTTGATCTGTTGTAGTTCGGTGCTCGCTTTTTTCTCCCCGATGGACGCCTGTTCCACGGCGGTGGAAAAGCTCTCGGTGATATCATAAATCTTGTCGCCGAAAATATCTTCCGCAAGGCCAATGACGTGTTCCTGCTCAATGTGCACGTCGCCGTTTTCATCCAGCGGCAAAGCGGAAGCTTTTTCGGGATCCATGGGCTTTTGGCCTTTCGGCTCGTCCACAGGCGTGAGGTGATTCAAAATATCTATGACGGCTTTCGGTGCACTGAAAATATTGGAGATATTCTGGAACAGATAATTGGACATGAAGCCGCGGCGCACCACCTCCTGCGAGCGCAGCTTGCGGGGGATGGTCAGCACCTTTTCTGCGTCCAGCTCGACCATCTCGCCCTGCGCATCCTCACCGAGCACGGGAAAGAAATTCAGCAGCTCCCGCACGTTCTGTTTGCGCATATCGGCATCGCCCCGACCGTCTGCCGTTTCGGCAATAAGGTCGTTGGCAAATTCCTCATACAGCATCAGTGTCCGCGCCGGGTCAAAGTCGAACACATAGGCGTTTCTTTTGCGGTAGAAGGAGCCGTCCCCATGCTGAAACAGGCACGGGTTCTGGGCACGGAATGCCGTCTGCATATACTGTGCAGGACTTTTCATACTGCTGAGCATCATGACCGCCGTCCACTGCGGAATCGTCACACCGGTGGTGAGCTGCCCGACGGACAGCGTGATGGTTTTGTCGTAGGTGCAAATGGCGTCGGTCACCCGTGTAAACGCTGCGGCCACAGCCTTGTCCTCGTCGTTCATCTTGCCGTCCCCTGCGGCGAGAACGATTTTGTACGCACCGAACACGGGATGGGCTTCCAGCTTCGCCGCCAGAGCCTTTGCACTGTCCACACGGTTCAAAAGCCACAGGGTATGTTTGAGTTCGTCCCGCAGTTCCGGGGTGGAAAAGGGAAACTTGACCTGCGTTGTCATCGCCTCAAGGAAGCGATCCACGGCGCTTTCGTGCAGGAAGCATCCCTTGCCGTCCGTGGCAAAAAACTCGTTGAGATCGAACGCAAAGGATTCCCGGTCACCGTCGATTTCCACGCCCTGCCGCAGTTCCTCCCGCACGATCTCGGACATCTGATAGGTCAGCAGATTCAGCTGCGGCAGTGTGCCGTAGGGATTCGTGCCGTCGGCATCGTTCCAGTCTCGCTTCGCCTTCTGCTCGTCGGCATACGTCCAGTTGAAGATAGCGTCCTCGGCGAACTTGTCGTTGGCCAGCGCCTTAAACGGGGTGCCGGACAGATGCAGGGTGAATTTCCGCTTGATTTGGTTGAAAGCGGTATCGGTTTTGTATGTATCGACGCCCTCATGGGCTTCGTCCACGATCAGCACATCCCAGTCGATGGCGGCGATCTCCGTGTTTTTGTCGAATCGACCGCCGAAATCCACAGAGCCTTTGAGGTCTTGCAGACTGATGAACTCAATACAGCGGGGCGGTTCGTCTGCGGCACCAAACGCCTGCAAAAACGCTTCCCGGGTGAGGACATATTTTTTGCCCTGCAGGGCGTCGGAATTGCTGATGAAGCGATAGCCCGATTCCGGGGCAAGGAAAGCTTCGTAGTCCGCATACCAAGAGTTGGCGATGGAGGGGCGGTTGGTAACGATGAGCACCTTTTGGGCATCCACCGTTTTGCAAAAGTCATAGGCGGACAGGGTCTTGCCGAAGCGAGGCTTGGCGTTCCAGAGGAATTCGCCCTTTTCGTGGCTGTGGTAGTAGGCGGCGGTCTTTTGGACGGCTTCGGTCTGTTCGCGGCGCAGGACGTAGGGCTTGACCGTGTCCACCGTGCCCAGCACACCCCGATCCTCCCGGAAATCACGGAAGCGGTTCTTGGCGTCCGGCGGGAGGATTTGGAACCACTCGTTGTTTTTGCCTGGCTCTTGGCTGTAGCCGAGCTTGCGCAGATAGGCGTGGAAGTCCGTGTCCCGGAAATGCTCGCCGGAACCGTCGTCGAACACCGCCTGTCCCCGCCACTCGATCTTGTACTGCACATCCGCCGTGTGCGTCTGCTGGCGGATGCGGGTTTCCACGTCCTGCTCGGTGTAGCCGATTTTCGTCCAGCCGTCGTGGCGATGGATTTCCGGCGTGGTGTAGGCGTAGATCATGGGCGCCACATGGGCAGCGGTCTGAATGCGAATGGCGTTCACGTCACACCATCTCCTTTACATGGGATTCGATAAAGGCGATTTCGGTTTCATCCAACCCGTATTTACGGTAGAGTTGACGGTCAATATCTGCCACAGACTGCGACCAGTCGATGTCCGAAGCAGAGGTGAAGTCTTGGAGGGGGACAAAAGAAAACGTTCTAATATCATTATGTTGTGTTATTTTCCGAACGCCAAGCATTGCGCGAAATAATTTTGTTTTTATATATTTCTCTAGGTTTACCGCTTCCTCTTCAGTTTCAAATGAGCCAATTCCAATATAGGTTTGGGTGTAACCTTGACTTGGGCAAAGGATGATAGGCGTGGAAAGTGTTTCTCCAAAAACGCCAGACCCACTTGCGGCACCGATAAGAACTTTCCACTTATACAAGTTCTCATGAGATAAGTCAATAAATCTTTTTGGAAAATACCTCCACTGACGTTTATTTCTAACAACACCGATAATTTCCAGGTCATCTTTATTGAATTGTTTTTCTGAAAACAGATTTATCTTATCAAAAATATTATTTCTAAATCTTCGATCCTTTCCTCCGCTTCCAATTACACTTTTGAAGTGAGGATAAACCTTGTAAAGTTCATCAAGATTAAAACGGTTTTGATTATACATTATTTCTGTCAAATTTCGATTTTCAGTAATTCGTATTATCTTTTGTAAAATTCGATTTAATTCTTCAAATTTTGTAAAAGTGTTAATTGCGCCACAAACGTTAGTTGCATCTCGGTATGTGATTGCTATACCGCCCTTGATTTCTGCAGTCGGGAATACGTTGCATCCGTCAGGTTCGTAATGTAATACCTTGAAATGAGGATCAGCCAGCATTTTCTCATTCCATGATTTTGGAGTCTGTCCAGCATTGAACAGAAACCTCGCAGGGTGAACCAATTCAACTCTGTCAGAAATATGGTAAGCTTCGTCCATATACAGATTATAAACGGGTGGCATAAAGGTCTTATTATCACTATCTTCTACTTCCTCCTGATACGGTGGGTTGCCAATGATAAAATCAAACTTCATGTTGTTCCCCTCTCTCTTTTCAGCGATGCAAAGGCTACGCTCTCTTTCATGCGCCAGTCAAAGATGCGGCATGGCGGCTGTTCCGGCGCTTTCGGTTCTGCATCGCCGAACAGGCTCATCTGCTCGAATTCCGCCTGCACCTTGCAGTTTGGCACCGTGCCCGTCAAGCCGTCCATCTGCCATAGGTTCCATGCAATCACGTTGGCGATGTGCCTGCTCTCCTGCACCGTCGGTTCCCGCCGCAGTGCCGCCCTCGTATAGTCCGCAAACGTCATGAACACATTCACCCGGGCAATCAGCAGGCTGTCCCCCTGATACTCGTAGCCGTAGGTGCTCTCCACCGCACGAATCGCCCAGCGCATCCATTCGTCCTCGTCTGCCGCATTTTCCGTCACCACACGCAGCTTTCTGTCCAGCAGTCCTACCCGCTGCGGGAGGGGAACTCCTTCGCCCGTTTCCACATCGTACCGTGTGACCAAGTACGGCGCCTCGCCGCAGGTGATCTCCAGCCGTCGGGAATCCACATACGCCTGCCACGTCCTGTCCGGCGGGAACAACACCCGCTGTGTCGGTTCGCCGTCCCGAAAAAAGATATCCGGCTTCCCGAACCAAACTTCATCGGCGTAGTCGTTCATCTTGCGCACCACCCAAAGCGGCGTGAACACCTCTGCCCGCTGTCGTGTGCGTTCGCTCCGGGCTTGCCGCTCCTTGTCCGCGCGGGCTTGGATGCGGTTCCCGTTCGCACCCGTGATCTGCGGCGGTAAGATCGGTTCCATGCGCCCGTAGGCGTTGCCGAACACATCGTAGGCGTCCGTCGCCCAAAGGATATTCTGTCCGCTCGTTTTGTCCGACAGCAGTCTATCCAACTGCCCCAGCCGCAAAACTTCGGCAATGTCCTCCCCTATGTTGACCCGCACGTGCGCACCGCCCCTCTGCTTTTCAAAGGGTTCGCACACAATACCGTTGTTCAGTGATGTGTAC
>JBJEQK010000202.1:0-5463 GCA_051881715.1 Acutalibacteraceae bacterium | reverse complement strand
CAAGCTGTTCGGTGTGGACGCCGTGCGCTACTATCTGCTCGCAGAGATGCCCCATGCCAATGACGGCTCCCTGACCTACGAAACATTCATCGAGCGTTACAACACCGACCTCGCCAACATTATCGGCAACTTGGTCAACCGCACCGTTGCCATGGTCAATAAGTATTTCGGCGGCGTCTTGCCCTGCAAGACTTGCGGCGGCGAATTTGATGACGACCTGAAAGCCACCGCTTTGGGCGTTTTGCCGAAAATGACGAAAGCGATCGACGAATTCCGCATGGCAGACGCCGTGTCCGAAGTGATCGCTCTCGCCAGAAGAAGCAACAAATACATCGACGAAACGCTCCCGTGGGCACTGGCCAAAGACGTGACGCAGATGGATCGTCTGTCCACCGTGCTGTACAACCTGACCGAGAGCATCCGCTTCATTGCCGTTTTGCTCAAGCCCTTTATGCCCGACACGGCAGAAAAAATTCTCGCACAGTTGAACTGCGGCATCGACACGCTGGACTCTCTCGCCGACTTCGGCGCAATCCCTGAGGGACATCGGGTCAGCACGGCTTCTCCCCTGTTCGGTCGTATCGACGCCGAAAAGATGCTTGCCGAAATCGCTGAGGCGCACAAGCCGGCAGAGCCTGAAGCGGCTTCCGTCAAAAAGGAGATCCCCGGTCTTGCGCAGATCGGCATTGAGGATTTCGCCAAGGTGGAGCTGACTGCCGCCAAGATCGTGGACTGCATCCCCGTCAAGCGAGCAAAAAAACTGCTCTGTCTGACACTGGATGACGGTTCCGGCACGCCCCGCACTGTCGCCTCCGGCATTGCCAAGTGGTACAAGCCCGAAGATTTGATCGGGCATACCGTTGTCTGCGTCACCAACCTGAAGCCCGCCGTGCTCTGCGGCGTGGAAAGTCAGGGCATGATCCTGGCCGCTGACTGCGCAGAGGAGGACGTCAAGGTTCTCATGATCGACAACGTGCCCGCCGGCTCCCGCATCCGCTGATGAAAAATATATTTGACTCCCACGCCCATTACGACGATGAAGCGTTTGATGCGGATCGCACCGACCTACTGACGGCTTTGCCCGAACAGGGAATTGCTTTCGTCATCGACTGCGGGTGCAGTGAGCGCTCCTGCCAAAGCGCACTGGAGCTTTCCGCACGGTACCCGTTTGTCTACGCCGCCTGCGGCATCCACCCGGAGGAATGTGAAAGCTTCGGTGACGTTTCGACCCTGTATGAACGGCTCCTGCCCTTTTGGCAAAGCGACAAGTGCGTGGCAGTCGGCGAGATCGGTCTCGACTATCACTGGGATATCGACAAACCGACACAAATTGCCTTTTTTGAAGCACAGTTAGAAGCCGCCCTGAAGCTCGGCAAGCCGGTCATCATCCACGACCGTGAAGCCCACGGCGACACCATGGAGCTGCTGCGCCGCTACAAGCCGCAGGGCGTACTGCACTGTTTTTCCGGCAGTGCGGAAATGGCTCGGGAAGCGGTCAAGCTGGGGCTGTACATCGGCTTCGGCGGCGCTGTCACCTTTAAAAATGCCCGCAAGCCGCTGGAGGCTGCCGCCGCTGTGCCGCCGGAACGGCTGCTTTTGGAAACGGACTGCCCCTATATGGCGCCTGTCCCCTTTCGCGGCAAGCGCTGCGATTCCTCCATGATTCCCTTGGCCGCCGAAAAACTTGCCGCGCTCCACAGTATGTCCGTGCAGGATATGCTGGACATCACCTGCCAGAATGCACAGACTCTGTTTCACATATGATATAAATGCCTGAAGCCCAAAAGGCCGCAGGCATTTCTGTTTTTATTTGACAAGAGTATAAAAATATGGTAGTATGAATAAAATATGGATAATTCTGCTTGGAGGTGTATGGATGACAAGAATGAAAAAACCCCTTGCGTTACTTTTTTCGATTCTTTTTCTCTTTTTGGCAGGTGTGACTGCCTTTGCGGAAGGTGAACCGATCACCGAACCGGAGCCCGATCCCGAGCCGATCCCCTTCGTGATCCTTTCGTCCACAGATCGGGTCACCAAGGGTAAAAGCGTCACCCTTTCCGTCAACCGTGAGGGAGATGTGGTTTGGTACAGCTCCGACGATTCCGTGGCGACAGTGGACAACAACGGCGTTGTGAGCGGTCGTTCCATCGGCACCGTGACCATCTCCGCTGTCCTTCCCGAAACAGAGGAGACTGCCGTCTTTACCCTGCACGTTGTCGGCAAAAACTTTTTCTGGCGTGACCTTTTGGAAAAGAAGCAGATCTTCGGCTACCGATATAGCTATGTCGGCGATTATTACTACACCGACGACAAGGACTGCTGGCAGAAATTTTTCGGTTTCAACTTTGCCTACGACATTGCCGCGCCGCTGGTGCTGATGCACTACGACTACGTCCGGGTTTTCTTCACCTACGATGATCTGGACTGGATGATCCAAATGTGGAAGGGGCAGTATGGTCTGCTGTTCCACGGCAGTGAGATCGGCGTATATACAAAGCCTGCCGGCAGCAGCAGCGCCACACGATTCTCCCACTACGCCGCCGCAGACCCCGAAAACTATCTGAAAATGAGCTCGTCCCTATATCACAAGGAAAAGATCAACGGCAACTACGAGTTTGAATTTGAACGTCCCTACGACGACTACTGGTGGTGTACCGGCTTCGTTCCCGGTCACCTGCGCAACACCCTCGACTGCAAGGAGCTGCGCACCGAATCGCACATCACCTTCAAGGATGAAGAAATGGCGCGCCTGTTCTGCGAGGGACTGCGGGAATGCGGTTTTGCGCAGATAGAGAAAAAGGAGTTTCTGCGTGAGGACACCTTCGCCTGCGACGGCACGGATGTGTACCTGCAGTGGCAAAACATTTCCGGCGCCGCAAACCATGCGACCCACTTCTCCCTTTGGAGTTTGGTTGGCATAAACGGTTTTCTCCTCATGCTGTTCCTGTTCTTTGCTGCAATGATGCTGCTCTCTGTTGGCGGACTGGGTCTGCTGATCTTCTTGATCTAAGGCAATTTCGCCGCTCTGTTTCACGGCAGGGCGGCTTTTATGAAAAAGAAAGGAGCTTTCATTATGAAAAAAATTATTCGTCTTTTTTCACTTTGCACTGCATTTGTCCTTGTGCTCTCCTGCTTCGGGTGCGCGGGCAAATCGCCGAATCCCGAAAAGAAGGAGACACGTCCCGCTCTGGCTGCGGCGGATATGAAGATCGGCGTTCTGTTCCCGGATGACGCCGGCATAAACGGACAGTCCTACTTCCAAAAGATCGGCATCGAAAACGCCGTGCAGAAGCTCTCCCTGAAAGACGAACAGGTTCTGTACAAAACCAATGTCACGGATGTTTCCTTTGACGCAGAGGGGAAACTGACCACTACCACTGCGGTTCCTGAAGAATCCACCACCGGGGAAGAGAAAGACGAAAAAACTACCGCAAAGCCCACGGAGCCGGAATCCTTCACCGACGACGAGGGCAATATCGTAATCGTTGCCACACCCGTCTCCCCTGCGCCTGCGGAAACGGCCGCCGAAGCTGTTTCCGACCTGCTGGACAAGGGTTGCAATGTTTTGATTGCCGCAGATGCCGTTTATGACGATTTCACCGCATGGATCGCCGGGCAGTATAAAGACCTGCTCATCCTGCAATACAATGGCACGCACACAGACCTTGCCAATGTGCAGTCCTACAGCGTGAAGCTGTACGAAGGATTCTATATGGCGGGTGCTGTCGCAGGCGCCATCGGTGCGAAAAACATCGGCTTTGTTGCAGGGGTCAAGGATGACGCCGCCGTGCAAAACATCAACGCCTTTGCCCTCGGCTGTGCGAAATACAACAAGGACGCCAAGCTTACCGTGCGCTACACCAACGTTCCCTTTGACTTGAGTTTGGAGCGCACCGTCCCCGAAACACTGATCGAAAAGGACAAATGCGACCTGATCACCCAGTCTGTACTGACCGCACTGCCCCAGGCCGTTGCATCCAATCAGGGCGGCGAATACAAGTTTGAACCCGTGGCGTGCATCGGCTTCGGCTACGATATGGCCGCCGACGGCGGAAAACAGAGCGTTTGCTCCGTGGTATACGATTTCGGCGTCTATTTTGAAAAAGCTTTGACAGCCCTGATGGACGGCACCTTTGAAGCAACGGCGTATGTCGGCGGTGTCACGGACGGCGTTGTCACCCTCAGCAAGCTGTACACCGACAACGCAAAAGCCGCCGAGGCGCAGAAAGCTGTTGCAGACGCTTTTGCCAAGGGGCTGGATGTGTTTGAGGGCGTCACCGCCGCTAAGGGTGAATATGCCGCCAATATTACTGTAAAATAATCGGAGGATAAAATGGCCAATCGAATAGACGGAAAAAAGATCTCTGCCGCCATGCTGGAAACGGTTGCGGCAGAGGTAGCGGAATTGAAAAAAGAAGGTATCGAACCCACCCTCGCTGTCATTCTCGTGGGGGAGGATCCTGCCTCGCAGGTCTACGTGCGCAACAAACAGCGTGCCTGTGAACAGGTCGGGATTCGCTCCGTGTCGCACATTCTGCCCGCAGACACCACCCAGCAAACGCTCCTTGCGCTGATTGACACGCTGAATCGGGACGATTGCGTGAACGGGATTCTCTGTCAGCTTCCCCTGCCGAAGCATCTGGACGAAGAACAGGTTCTGCTTGCTATCTCTCCCGAAAAGGACGTGGATGCTTTTCACCCGGTCAATGTGGGACGCATCACCATCGGCAACGCCAATTTGCTCCCCTGCACCCCGGCAGGCGTGATGGAAATGCTCCGATATGAGAACATTCCTGTCGCCGGAAAGCACTGCGTGGTGCTCGGGCGCAGCAACATCGTCGGCAAGCCCATGGCACTTCTTCTGCTCGCCGCCAACGGCACCGTCACGGTCTGCCACTCCAAAACAGAAAACATCGCCGCCTACACCCGTACCGCCGATATTCTTGTCACCGCTGTCGGCAAACAGAACTTTGTCACGGCGGATATGGTAAAGCCCGGCGCCGTCGTCATTGACGTGAGCATCAACCGCAATGCCGAGGGCAAGCTTTGCGGCGATGCGGATTTTGAAGCTGTCAGCGAAGTGGCCTCCTACATCACGCCTGTTCCCGGCGGTGTCGGTCCCATGACCATCGCCATGCTGATGAAAAATACAGTCTCTGCCGCAAGGGCACAAAACAAAAAGTAATATGTTTAAAACGGACATTCGCCGAGAAGTGAATGTCTGTTTTTGTTTCCGAAGCGCACATACGGTTGACGAACCGCCGCGAAGATGGTATACTGATACTATATAAAAACGATCCTCACGGAAATTTGTAGGATTTGTGCTTCGCACCGGGGAACCCCCGGCGAGGGTTCCCCACGCCAAAACAGTCCACCGGACTGTTTTGGCTCCCCTCCTGCGCTTCTGGTATTGCCCAAGATTTCGCCGACTGCGGTCGGCGACCAAAGGCGCCGCCTTTGGAA
>JBJEQK010000201.1:0-5479 GCA_051881715.1 Acutalibacteraceae bacterium | reverse complement strand
GGCAAGGATATCCTGCATTCCGACATGAGCTACGACATGGCGCTGATCATGACCTTTGATTCCATGGAGGATCTGGCCGCATACAAGGTACATCCCGAGCATCAGAAAGTTTCCGAGTATGTCAAGAAAGTGCGCTGTGGACGTGTTTCGACAGATTTTGTAATATAAGGCTTGAAAAAAGTCGAATCATGTGGTATGATAAAGTGTAAATCTTAAAGGGAAACGGTGATACAATGTCAGGACACAATAAATGGAGCACCATCAAGCGCAAAAAAGAAAAGACAGATGGTGCAAAAGCAAAAGTATTCACAAAAATGGGCCGCGAGATCGCAGTGGCTGTCAAGCAGGGCGGTCCCGATCCTGCCAACAACTCCAAGCTGAAAGACTGCATTGCCAAGGCCAAAGCCGCAAACGTCCCCAACGACAACATCGAACGCATTATCAAAAAGGCGGCCGGTGCCGATGACGGCAAGGAATATGAAGCCATCGTCTATGAGGGCTATGGTCCCTCCGGGATCGCCGTTATCGTGGAAACACTCACGGACAACCGCAACCGTACCGCAGGCGACATTCGCCACTACTTCGACAAATACGGCGGAAACATGGGTCAAAGCGGCTGTGTTTCTTTCATGTTTACCCGTCAGGGTGTGCTGGTGGTCGAGGCCGAGGATGTGGACGAAGATAAACTCATGGAGGACGCCCTTGAGGCAGGCGCTTCCGACTTCCTGACGGACGAAGAAGATGTCTATGTCATCCGCACGGAGCCCAACGATCTCGGCGCCGTTCGTGACGATCTCGACGCCAAGGGGGACAAATTCATCTCCGCAGAGGTCGAATATATCCCCTCTACATACACGCGTCTGGAAAACGAAGAGGATATCAAGAACATGACCAAAATGCTGGAAATGTTCGAGGATAACGACGACATTCAGGACGTCTGGCACAACTGGGAAAACGAGGACGAAGCATAAGCGTCCATTTACTGCATTATCTTGTCGGATAATGCAGTTTTTTATTTTGCGCTATCGACAAGCGCAGAACTGTGTGCTATAATGATGGCGTTAATTTAATGAACGAGGTGATTTCCATGTGTAAAAAGTTAGGCGTCGCAATTATCGGCTGCGGCAACATTTCCGGCTCTCACATCCCCGCTTACCTGAAACTGGACACTGTGGAGGTACGGTATTTTTGCGACATTATCCCGGAGCGTGCCGACAGAGCCGTACAAAAATACGGCTGCGGACAGGCAGTGTATAACTACAAGGAACTGCTGGACAAGGACGACATCGACATCGTCTCCGTCTGCACCCACAACGACACCCATGCGCAGATCTCCATTGACTTCATGCGCGCCGGCAAAGATGTACTGTGCGAAAAGCCTGCCGCCCGTGTGCTGTCCGAAGCACTGGAAATGCAGAAGGTTTCCCACGAAACCGGTCGCCTGCTCTCCATCGGCGTGGTCAACCGCTTTACAAGCAATGTGGAACGTGTGCGCAAGCTGATTGCAGACGGTGAACTGGGCGAAGTATACCACACCTATGTCAGCTTCCGTGCCCACCGCTCCATCCCCGGTCTCGGCGGGGACTTTACCACCAAAGCTGTCTCCGGCGGCGGTGTTCTGATCGACTGGGGCGTACACTATCTTGACCTGACCCTGTACTGTCTCGGCGATCCCACTCCCCTCACCTGCTCCGGTGAAGCGTTCTGCAAGCTGGGCAAGGATATGAAAAACTATGTTTGCACCGGTATGTGGGCTTCCGACACGGTAAATCTCGAAAGCGGTACCTACGATGTGGACGACTTTGTCTCCGGCTTCGTGCGCACCAGCGGCGCCTCCATCTCCTTCAACGGCGCATGGGCACAGAATATCGGCAAGAGTGAATGCTTCGTGGACTTCATCGGCACAAAGGCCGGCATCCGTCTGGACTACGGCGGGAAGTTTACCATCTACGGCACCAAAGGCGATATGCTCACCGAGATCATTCCCGACTATGCATCCAAGGGCTTTGACTACGAGGGCGAGGTGCATTCCTTTGTGCAGTCTGTTTTGACGCGCAAACCCAATCAGGCCTGCATCGACAACGCCGTCATCACATCCCAGCTGATGGATGCGCTGTACCGTTCCTCCGAGGAACACAGAGAGATCACCCTGTAAATCAGAACGATGCGAAAGGGAGAAGCTGTTCGCCTCTCCCTTTTCTGTTTTCATTATACAACTGAGGAGATGTATAAACGTTGAGAATTATAAAAGGCTTTTTCTCCATCTTTGCTGCGCTGTTTCTTATCGTACCCGTTTTGCGTCAAAGTATGGAACAACTGCCCAAGGATATCGAGGCGCAAGAAGCGCACATCACCGCACTGGAAACCGCCTATGCCAACGGTGAGATTGCTCCTGTGGACGAAGCGGCATTCTTCGACGGGGATCTGCAAGCTGTACTGGACAGCGGCATTCACTTCGACAAGCTCTCTTTTTTGGGCACACACAACAGTTACGAGACCCGTTCCGTCCCCGCCTACATCCAATTCTGCAATGCTGTTTCCAATTTGTCGCCGACTCTACTTCCCGCAGGCACGGGAACCCTCGACCAGGAATCGCTGACCGATCAGCTCAACAGCGGCATCCGCAGCATCGAGCTGGACGTGGAAGCAGCCAAATCGGACGACGGCACCGTCTTTCGCTGTATGCACAATCCGCCCATGACCATGACCACAAGCTGCTATGACTTTGCGCTGGCGCTTCAGGAAATCGTTATGTGGTCGGACAACAATCCCGGTCACCTGCCCGTCACCATTTTGATCGAGCCGAAAAAGATGGTTCTGCCCATGGGTTCTCTGCGCGATTTCCGTATCGCACAAGCCAAAGAAATGGACAAATGCCTGCGGGAGAATTTGGGCGACAAGCTGTTCACACCGGCCGATATGCTGCGAAACTACGACAGCTTTGCCCAGATGCGGCAGGCGGACGACTGGTGCGAAGCGAAGGATCTTTTAGGAAAAGTTATTGTTTTACTGCACCAAAAAAACTCCGTTACCAAGGATTATATTGCCTTAGATCCCACGATCCGCACACAGGCCATGTTCCCCATGCTGCGCATCAAAGATATGCAGCAGGACTGCGCCTCATTCATCCTCGAAAACGACCCGGAAAAAGTGTTGTCTGTTAAGGACGATGCAAAACAAGCGCACGTCATCGTCCGCACAAGAGTGGACGTCCATCCCCTGTACAGCGCAGAGCGTCTGGAACAAGCCTTTACCTGCGGGGCACAGATTCAATCCACAGACTTTCCCCTACGCCAAAATATGTCTGCGGACGATTACTACGTTGCATTCCCCGGCAACAAAACCGTTCGTATCGCAGAATAACAAAGGTGAAGAACCATGCTTTTTCATAACATTCCGCTGATTTTGATCGCATCCGCTGTACTGCCTGCGATTTTCCTGCTTGTCAAGGTTTATAAAGCAGACAAGCTGGATAAGGAGCCGAAAAGTATGCTCGTGTCTCTTGTGCTGTACGGCATTCTTGCCACGGGTATTGCCATCGCTGTCGAACGCATCGGCAGTCTGCTCCTTGCCCGTTCTTTCCCGGAAGACTCTTTGTACTACAACATCATCCTGTATTTCGGCATTGTTGCCTTTGGCGAGGAAGGGGCAAAGTATATTTTGCTCAAAAAGCGCACATGGAACTCCATCTGCTTCAACTGTCAGTTTGACGGCGTGGTCTATGCCGTGTATGTTTCCCTCGGTTTTGCCCTGTGGGAAAACATCGGCTACGTCACCATGTACGGCTTCTCTACCGCTTTGGTTCGCGCCGTCACCGCCGTGCCGGGACACGCCTGCTTCGGTGTATTTATGGGCACATGGTACGGGATCGCCAAACGGTACGAAGGTCTGCGGAAATATCGAAAGTCCGCATTTTGCCGCACACTCGCCCTGCTTTTGCCGGCCTTAACGCACGGATTTTATGACTTTGCCGCCACGGATGAAAAACTGCATAAGTTTTTTGCCATCTATATTCTTATCATGTTCCTGATCGCCTACCGCCTTGTCAAGCACATTTCCGAAAACGACCGCTACATCGCACAGCCGTATTATCCTCTTGTATAGCGGTTTATTCACGCAGAAAACTATGAAAAAGGGAGAGAGAATAAATGGTTAATACCAACAGTTTTTGCGGCTGTTCAGACAATGAGATCTTAGAAAAAGCTATTCAGAACAGGCAGGAGGACGGCATCGTCATAATTCCGCCTCGTGAAGCATCCGTTGACCCCCAAAGAAAATATTGGCTTCTTGACCGTGCCATTCTGCTGCCTGAGAACACCACGGTCATTCTACAGAATTGCAAACTCAAGCTGTCCGACCAGTGCAGAGACAACTTTTTCCGAACCGCAAACTGCGGATTCGGTTTCCCCGACCCTGCGCCCATTCAGAACATTCATATTCGTGGAGAGGGACTTTGCATTCTTGAAGGAGCGGATCATCCCCGGGCTACCGGCGACGGTTCCAAATATATCCAAAACCCCTGTCCTCATTTACGGAAGGACATCTGCCGTATAAAACCGAACTGGGTACCTGCGGAATATATGGCATCGGGCAATTTGGATTTTTTAGATATACATGCGTATTCTTACGGAACCGATGCCGGTAAAGAGAATGAGTCTCAGTACGGCGATTGGCGTGGGATCGGTATACTCTTTGCCAATGTGCAAAATTTCTCCATCCAAAATATTCGTATTGTTAACTCCCACGGCTGGGGAATTTCTCTGGAGGCGTGTACTTTCGGCACTTTGCGGGATATTACCTTCGACGCCCGAATGTCCAAAGAGATCGACGGGATGCTGATGAACATGGAAAATCAGGATGGGATTGATATTCGCAACGGCTGTCATCACATCACCATTTCCGATATATTCGGTCAAACAGGCGATGATGTGATTGCGCTCACCGCTTATGCTCCCGACAACAAGCCTTTCCATGAAGGCGGTTCCCTGCGGACGACCCATGTGATGCCCAACGACTGGACAAAACGAGAGCGGGATATTCACGATATAGTCATCCGAAATGTGATTGCCAATTCATTTCTTTGCTTTGTGGTTCGTCTGCTGCCTGTGGATGCACACATTCACAGCGTTGTCATCGACAATGTCATAGACACCTGCCCCGATGACAACCGCTCCAACGGCACCATATTGCTCGGAGATTCAGACATTTACGGCACCGTTCCCAAGGACGGACTGTCAGACATTTGCATTTCCAATGTCGTATGCAACGGCAAAGCAGCTATTTTCCTGCAGGGATATTTGAAAGATTCCGTAATCTCCAATGTCATAAACAAAAACCACGACGCACCCACTCTTGTGATTTCCAGAGAAAACGCCGCCGAGAATGTCAAAACGCTCAACCTGTTATAACAAACAGTAAAACAGAGAATAAACATCCACCCGCCAAGCGGGTGGTTTTTCATATGCGGGCATAGCCCTCT
>JBJEQK010000200.1:0-24206 GCA_051881715.1 Acutalibacteraceae bacterium | reverse complement strand
TAAAAAGGCTTGAGCGAAACTTTTAATCCCACAAAAATCCGTGATGAACCAAAAAAAGCCGCCTTTGCACTCTTTTGCAAAAAGCGGCACGAAATCCAAGGGCTTATGTGTCGAGCAGTCCGTTGCGCAGCTTGTTTAGCAGAGCGACCAGATCGGTTTCCCATACATACGGCACGATCTCGCTTGCGTCCGCATACACCGTGGCGCCGGACTCAAAGAGAATATACACCTTGCCGTTGTAAAACTCGATGCATTCCGCCATGGGCGGCAAACGCAGTTTCAGCTGACGTTTGCTGTCGGTCAGTCTGTATTTGGGAATGGAATAGCCGTTGATATTGGCGCTTTCCGCCGCACCTCGGTCAAAGGTCAGCAGATACGAGGTGTTTTTGCGCCCAAAGGAAACGCTGACAACGACGGTGCCGTCCTCAAGGATGGTCATGCCCTGCACTTTGTCGGGGACGGTGAACATGGCTTTAGGCGTCATTTTTCCGTCTGTGCCGAACACGGGCAGACCGGTTTCGTCCAAAGCGTAGCCCATGACCCAAGCGCTGTTTCCGTCGCTCTCGTGGTGTTCGGGTGCGGTCTCGTATTCGTTCTCGATGTGGAATTCGCCGACCCACAGGGTGTTTTCCGCATAGAAAGCAAAGGAAGCTTTGACGTCGGTGGGGATTTCCGCAAGGAAGTGCACGTTCTCCCCGTGGGCGGACAGCACATCCTCCTTGCTCAGGATCCAAAGGCTGCTGCCGGACGCCACATAAACATATCCGCCCACCGAGACGATCCCGCCGGCATGACCGGTAAAGGGCGTCTCGTCCTCGTTGACCAGTGCCGCACAGGCAACTTCCTCACCGGTTTCAGCTTTGACAGCGTAGATGCGCGAGGCGGTTTTGTCGTTGAAGTAGCCGCTGATATAGAACAGACCATCCGACTGACAGATGCCCTGCGGGATAAAGCCGCTCTCCAGACCGGGGACACGGAATGCATTTTCCGTGAAGCTGCGGATGCCGTAGCCGAACGCCGTCATGATGACGAGAATGATCCAAGAAATAAGGCGTGTAAAGAAGTTGCGCATGGTAAAGTCCTCCGAAAGAATTTATGTAGAAAGTGAATCTTTTTGGTTGTCCTGTTCATCGGGCAAAGGGAACACAGACGTGAAGTTGACAAGAAACAGCGCCACATATGTTGCCCATGTGGGAACGCCCTCGATGATGCCGTCCTTGCCGACGACCGCAAGCAGAGTAAGACAAACGGCGAAAACCGCAAAAAAGAAGATACACAGCAGAACAAAGGGGAGACGGTGCGTTTTCGCCATATGCACAAGGAAGATCAAGATGGATGTCGCCACGCTGAAGGCAAAGATCAGCGCACCGCTCCAGTGGGACATACAGCGCAGAGAGGTCAGGATGAGATCTTCACCGGCGGAGGGCACATTGATGGTGATGAACATGGCGGCACATCCGATGGAGCCGGCGATGACACCCGCACGGCTGTGGAAATTGTACTTGCGATACATATATAAGGTATTGATAAAAATAGAAGCGGGGGCAAGGATTCCCCATATTTTGAACTGCCAGGGATATTCCAGTCCGATCATGCTGGCGGTGTACTCCAAAGGATTCTTGAGAAAGCAGTACCATGTGACGTATGCACAGCCGAACAGCAGGCTGAGAAGCGCAAAAGCCTTTGCGCCCTTGCCGACAGCGCCGTAGAGATAGACGCGGATGTACACGATATACAACAGCATCAGCACGGCGGACACAGCGATCCATGCGGGAAAGACCCCGAACCGAAAGATACCGGTTTCCGCCGGGGGATAGGTATCCCAGCGCATAAATGCGCACATCCAAATGAGATATGCGGCAGTGAAAACGAGCCAAAGGATCGTGTAGGATTTCAGCGCTTTATCTGTTTTGTACAGCATCAAACCACTCCTTATTTTATTATATCATTATGTAGCAAATACTGCAAGCTATTTTACACCGAAAACCGGGAGTTTTTGAAAAACATACTCCAAAAATGTTCATCCAAATATTGATTTCACGCCAAGGAGTTGTTATAATGTATGCGAAAACGCAGGAAAGGAATGTCGGGCTTTCTCGCTCGGCGAAACGCATATGATTCAGTTCGGCACCGGCGGCTGGAGAGCCGTCATCGGAGAAGATTTTATTCGGGACAATATCCGCCTTGTGGCGGCGGGTGTGCTTGCGCTGATGCGGGAGGAGAAGAAAACCGACCGCCCCGTCATCATCGGCTACGACCGTCGATTTCTGTCGGAGCCGGCGGCGAAGTGGGTCGCGGAGGTTTTGGCGGCCGGCGGCATTCAGGTGTGGTTCCTGAACCGTTCCGCACCGACGCCGCTGATCATGCACACGGTGCTGAAAAAGAAGCTGTATTTCGGCATGGAGATCACTGCCAGCCACAACCCGCCCAACTATAACGGCATCAAGCTGATCGTGGAGGAGGGCAGAGATGCACCGGTGGAGACGACCGCCCGTCTGGAAAAGCTGATCGCCGGATTGGATGCGCCTGCCTTCACCGATTTCGACACAGCCGTACAGCAGGGACAGATCGTGTATCTGAAAAATCCCTTCAACGACTTTTTGGACGACATCATGGCGCAGCTGGATATGGGCGCGCTGCGGGAGCACGGGCTTCGGGTGCTGTTCGATTCCATGCACGGCTCGGGCGCTTATCCGCTGCTTGTCATTTTCCACACGGCACGCTGTACCATAGACACCATCAACATCAACAAGGACGCCTATTTCGGCGGGCAGATGCCTGCACCCAATCTCAAGGAGCTGGCCACCCTGCGCCATTCCGTGATCCGGGACGCCTATGATCTGGGTATTGCGCTGGACGGAGACGGCGACCGTCTGGGCGTCATCGACAACAGCGGACGCTACATCAACGCCAACGAGATCCTCTGTATGCTCTACTACTATCTTGTCCGTTATAAAGGCTGGAAAGGTCCCGTAGTGCGCAACCTTGCCACCACCCATATGCTCGACAAAATTGCCGAGAGCTTCGGCGAGCAGTGCTACGAAGTGCCGGTGGGTTTCAAGTATATTTCCGCCGCCATCGACAAGTATGACGCTGTGCTGGGCGGCGAATCCTCCGGCGGTCTTACGGTGCGGGGACATATCCACGGCAAGGATTCCATCTACGCCGCATCTCTGTTTGCGGAGATGGTCAGCGTGACGGGGAAAAATCCTTCCGCACTGATGGAGGAGCTGGAGGCGCAGTTTGGACACTATGAGATGGTGGAGAGCAACCTGCCCTTTGCACCGCAGTGCAAGCCGCTGTTCCTGAAGATTCTTTTGGAGGATAAAGCACTGCCGCAGTTTGACGAGCCTGTCGAGCGCGTGGGCTACGAGGACGGCTGCAAGGTCTACTTCCAAAACGGCGACTTTGTCCTCTGTCGTTTCTCCGGCACGGAGCCGCTGCTGCGTATTTTTGCGGAAAGCAGCGATGCCCAGACGGCAGAAAAGTATGTTGCCGCATTCCGTTCCTTTCTGCACATATGAAAATAGGACAGTCTGAGCAAGCAGAAACTTTTCGCTTCTGCTTGCTTTTTGCGCTATTCTGTTATATAATCAACATATATGTCCTCAAGCCGGCCGCTTGCCGGCAGTCATATATAATGCATATCATCAAAAGTGAGGAGATAGGACAATGAGTTCAGCAATTTCCGATGTGCGCAAAGCCGTCGGTAAAGTTCGCGGCGGCGTCCACGTCCTGCACCATAAGAATACCGCAGAGTGCGAAATCGTGCGTGTCCCCACGCCGGATCAGGTCGTGATTCCCATGCAGATGCACATCGGCGCCCCGTGTGCCCCGGTCGTCAACGTCGGGGACAGCGTGTCCGTCGGTCAGCTCATCGGCGACACCACCGCTTTTGTCAGTGCGCCCATCCACGCTTCCATTTCGGGTACGGTCAAAGCCGTGGGCGAAACGCAGCTGGCCAACGGCGTTGTGACACGCGCCGTAACGATCGAGTCGGACGGGCAGATGCGCCCCTATGATGGCATTCGACCGCCGCAGGTCACCAACAAGGCGGAGCTGCTTGCCGCCGTGCGCGCCTCCGGGCTTGTGGGTCTGGGCGGTGCAGGCTTCCCGACCCATGTCAAGCTTTCCTTCAAGGACGGTGCCATTGATACGTTGGTCGTCAATGCGGCGGAGTGCGAGCCGTATATCACGGTGGACTACAGAGAATGCATCGAAAATTCTTGGGATGTACTTTCCGGCATCAAGATTCTCAAGGAGCTTCTGGACATTCAGCACGTCGTGATCGCCATCGAGAAAAATAAGCCTCAAGCGATCCGCGTATTGAGCGACATCGCCAGACAGGAGGACCCCGGCAAGGACGAAATCACGGTCATGCAGCTAAATTCTGTCTATCCGCAGGGGGCGGAAAAGGTGATGATCTATTCCGCGACGGGACGCAGAGTGCCGCCCGGAAAACTTCCCTCGGATGTGGGATGTTTGGTGATGAACGTGGCGTCGGTGGCGTTTATCGCCCGCTACCTCAAGACCGGAAAGCCTCTGGTCAGCCGTTCGCTGACGGTGGACGGTTCCGCGATCTGCACACCGCAGAACCTGCGCGTGCCCATTGGCATGAATGTGGGAGATATCATTGACTTCTGCGGCGGGTTCAAGTCGACGCCCCACAAGATCATCACCGGCGGTCCGATGATGGGCTTGGCGGTCATCAGCACCGATATTCCCGTGATCAAGCAAAACAATGCTATTTTGGCTTTTTCCGCCAAGGACAGTCTCAAAAAGGAAACGGACTGCATCAGCTGCGGTCGTTGTGCGGCGGCGTGTCCCATGTCCCTGCGTCCGAGCCTGATTTCCCGGATTGCAAAGCTGGGCGATGCGGAAAAGCTCAAGAGCGTTGGCGCAGACGTCTGCATGGAGTGCGGCTCCTGTGCATTCTCCTGTCCCGCAGGAAAACCGTTGGTGCAGCATATGCGCCTTGCAAAATCCATCATCAGAGAGGCGGCGAAGAAGAATGGATGAAAATATGCTTTTGACAGCCAGCGCATCTCCCCATGTGCGCTCGAGGGACACCACAAGGCTGATCATGCTGGATGTGATCCTTGCCCTCTGTCCGGCGTGTATCGCATCTGTGGTCATTTTTGGCTTCCGTGCCCTTGCGGTCACTGCCGTGTCCGTCGGCTGCTGTGTGCTGTTTGAGTGGCTGTCCCGTGTGGTGATGAAGCGGCACAACACCATCGGCGATCTGAGCGCTGTGGTTACGGGCATGATCTTGGCGTTCAATCTGCCCTCCACCATTCCCTACTGGATGGTCGTGCTCGGTGCGGCGATCGCCATCGTCGTGGTCAAGCAGATGTTCGGCGGCATCGGACAGAACTTTGTCAATCCCGCTTTGCTTGCCCGCATTGTGCTGATGGTCTCTTTCCCGAAAGCTATGCTTTCCGCGTGGGCAACGCCCTTTGCGTGGCGCAGTGCCGATCCCGACGCCGTCACCTCGGCGACGCCCCTTGCGGTGCTCAAGTCCGGGGAGGGGGATATGCCCTCGCTTGTGTCCATGTGCTTTGCCAATGCAGGCTGCTTGGGCGAAGTTTGTGCGGCGGCATTGGTGCTGGGCGGCATCTATCTCGTGATCCGCCGGGTAATTACCCCGGTGATTCCCCTTTGCTATATCGGCACCGTGGCGGTCTGTATGCTTCTGTACGGTCTGACCAAGGACGGCAATCCATTTGTCTTTACCGCCTATGAGCTTTTGAGCGGCGGTCTTTTGCTCGGTGCCATCTTCATGGCGACCGACTATGCCACGTCGCCCACCAGTCCAAAGGGCAAGGTGCTCTTTGCCGTCGGATGCGGACTGCTCACGTCCCTCATTCGTCTGTTCGGCAACATGAACGAAGGCGTGTCCTTCTCGATCATTTTGATGAATATCCTTGTCCCGCACATCGACAATCTGACAGCGCCTATTCCTTTCGGCGCTGTTCGGGAAAAACGTGCGCGCAAGAAAAAGCAGGAGGTGGAAGTCGCATGAATGCCAAAACCATCCTCAAACCGGCGCTTGCGCTGTTTGCCATCTGTCTGGTGGCGACGGTTCTGCTGGCGCTGACAAATGCGGTCACCGCAGAGCGGATCGAGACCATCGCGGCGGAAACGGAAAATGCGGCGCGAGCAGTTGTATTTCCCCAGGCGGCTTCTTTCAGCGACAGCAAGCAGGTCGGCAGCTACAGCTACAATGAAGCGCTGGACGCTTCCGGCAATGTGATCGGCTATACCTTTTCCACGGCGGCCAAGGGCTACGGCGGAGATGTCTGCGTCATGACCGGCGTCAGCATGGACGGCTCCGTGAATGGCATCGAGGTGCTGGACGTCAGCGATGAAACGCCCGGTCTCGGTCAAAACGCCAAAAAGGACAGCTTCAAGGCGCAGTTCGAGGGCAAGAGCGGCGTGATCGGTGTCTCCACCGCCAGCAAATCTGCGCAGAACGGCATTGACGCGCTGACGGGCGCCACGTATACGTCCAAAGGTGTGACGGAAGCCGTCAACCTGGCGCTGAAACTGTTTGCTCAAATCCCGAAGGGAGGTGCCGTCCTTGGCTGAAAAGAAAACATTGGGACAGGAGTTCCGCAAGGGACTGCTGACCGAAAACCCGGTACTGCGCCTGGTACTCGGTACCTGTCCGACACTGGCGACCAGCACATCCATGGTCAATGCCATCGGTATGGGTATCTCCGTAACGCTGGTTCTGCTGTGCTCCAATATTGTGATCTCGCTCCTGCGCAAGGTGATCCCCTCCAAGGTGCGTATCCCTGCGTATATTGTCATCATCGCTTCGTTCGTGACCATCATCCAGCTGCTCATTAAAGCTTTTGTGCCTGCGCTGGACGAGGCACTGGGCGTGTTTTTGCCGCTGATCGTGGTCAACTGCATCCTGCTGGGCAGAGCGGAAGCTTTTGCCGGCAAGCACAAGGTCTTGGCGTCTGCGGCGGACGGCTTGGGTATGGGCATCGGCTTTACGGCGGCGGTGTTCTGCATGGCGACCATCCGTGAATTCTTCGGCAACGGCACGCTCTTTACCGGCGCAGACAGTCTGCTCGGCCTGTTCGGTGTCCATTCCTTTACGGGGATCGACGTGTTCTCCCATATTCCCGGTATCGAACCGATCCTGATTTTCATCCTTGCACCCGGCGGTTTCTTCACCTTCGGCTTGCTGATGGCGTGTGCCAACCGCATTGCCGAGCACAAGGGTAAACCGAAAGCAGAGCTGAAAGGTTGTGAAAACTGTCCCATGGCTGCTGCCTGCGCCATGCGGGAGACCGGCTGTGAAACAGAAAAGGAGGCTGCCGAAGTATGAAGTATTATATTGCGATCGTTCTGACGGCTATCCTGACGGAAAACTTCGTCCTGTCTAAATTTCTTGGCATCTGTCCGTTCCTCGGCGTTTCCAAAAAGCTGAATACGGCGGTGGGTATGTCGGCGGCGGTCATCTTCGTGATGGCCATGGCTACCGCCGTGACTTATCCCATCAACAAATATTTGCTTTTGCCCCATGACCTTGCTTATTTGCAGACCATCGTGTTTATTCTGGTCATTGCGGCGCTGGTACAGCTGGTCGAGATCATCCTCAAGCGGTACATACCGGCACTTTACAGCGCACTGGGCATCTATCTGCCGCTGATTACGACCAACTGCGCCGTGCTGGGCGTGGTGCTGTTGAACGTGGAAAAGGCGGCGGCCGACGTGCAGTTCGGCTTTGCGGCGTCCATGTTCAATTCCATCGGCGCCGGTCTCGGCTTCATGCTGGCCATGGTCATGTTCTCCGGCGTCCGCAGTAAGATGGAGTCTGCGGATATTCCGAAATTTATGCAGGGTCTTCCCATCACGCTGGTTGCGGCATCCTTGGTTTCGGTGTCCTTCCTTGGCTTCGGCGGCGTGATCGAGAATATCTTTGGTTAAGGAGGGGCTGAAAATGGGTTCTATTCTGTTTCCTGTCCTTCTGGTGGCGGGTATCGGTCTTGTTGCAGGCTTAGGTCTGGCGATCGCCTCCGTGGTGATGGCGGTGCCCGTGGATGAAAAGGCGGAGAAGATCCGCGAGTGTCTCCCCGGCGCGAATTGCGGTGCCTGCGGTTTTTCGGGCTGTGACGGCTATGCCGCCGCGCTGTCCAAGGGGGAGACGACCAACACGGCGCTTTGTGCCCCCGGCGGTGCGGATGCGGCGGCAGCAATCGCCGAGATCACCGGGCTGGCAGTTTCCGCATCCAAGCCCATGACGGCAGTGGTGCATTGCCGGGGCAACCGTCAGGCGGCTGTGGATAAAATGCACTATGCCGGCATCGAAAGCTGCCGTATGGCGGTGCAGGTTTTCGGCGGTCCCAAAGCGTGCGCCAACGGCTGTGTCGGTTTCGGCGACTGCGTGCGGGAGTGTCCCTTTGGCGCCATCTCCATTTGCGACGGCGTAGCGCGCATCAACCCGGACGCTTGCCATGCGTGTAAAAAGTGCGTGGCGGTCTGCCCGAAGCACCTGATCTCCCTCGTTCCCAAGGACGCAGGTGTTCCTGCGGTTCTTTGCATGAACCATGAAAAGGGAGCATTGACCCGCAAGCAGTGCAAGTCCGGCTGTATCGGCTGTATGAAGTGTACCAAAAACTGCGAGACTGCCGCCATTTCCGTCATCAATTTCTGTGCGGAAGTGGATGCCGAAAAATGCACCGCCTGCGGAAAGTGTGCTGCGGGCTGTCCCGTGCAGTGTATTCACATCGTTGGCGGCAAGGCTGTTATTACAATGTAAAGGAAGGTTGACCCATGTATTATACCATTGAAAATGACTATCTGACTGCGCAGATCAATGATGCCGGTGCGGAATTGCATTCCATCGTCAACAAGGAAAACGGCGTGGAATACCTCTGGCAGGGCAATCCTGACATTTGGTACGGTCAATCGCCGGTGCTTTTTCCCTTTATCGGCAGACTGCTGGACGATAAATACCGCTACAACGGCAAGGAATACACCATGCAAAAGCACGGCTTTGCCCGCAAGCGTACCTTTGAATCGGTGTCCTGTGCCGGCAACGAGGCTGTCTTTGTACTGCGCAGTGACGACACAACCCGCCCTTCCTACCCCTTTGAGTTTGAGCTGTATGTCAAGTTTACCCTCAAGGGCAAAACGCTTCAGGCCACCCATACCGTTGTCAACAAGACGGACGGGGAGATGTATTTTTCTTTGGGCGGTCATCCCGGCTTTAACTGTGCCATCGGCGACTATCTGGAGTTCGACCAGCCGGAGACACTGGACACCGAAACCATCGACGGCGACTCCATCCGTATTGCCGAAAAAACACCGGTTCTGCGCGGAGAAAAGCGCATTACCATCACGGAGGATATCTTCAAAAACGATGCCCTGATCCTGTCCGGGATCCGCTCCAAGGCGGTGACCCTGCGCAGTGATCGGCACGACAGAGCCGTTCGTTTCACCTTCGGCGACGTGCCTTTCCTCGGCATTTGGGCAAAGCCCGGCGCACCCTATGTGTGCATCGAGCCGTGGTGCGGCGTCAATGACGACCGCAATGTGCGCACCGATGTGTCCGAAAAAGAGGGGATCGTCCGTCTGCCCAAGGGCGGCGTGTTTGATTTGGTATACACGGCAGAAATTATTTAAAAAACTTTATCAAAAACGCTTGCATTTCGCAGTAGATTGTGCTACAATACTTTAGCATTTGTGTCCGTCTGCTCAGGACGGGATTTAATGCCAACACATTAAAGCGGATGGTCCTCTGTCATTTGTAGCAAGGAATGTTATGAACATCTGAAAAACTGGAGGAAAAAGAAAATGGACGCACTCAAACTTATGGCTCAGGATTGCATCAAAGAGCAGAAGCCCGAACTTGCCATCGGCAGCACGGTTCGCGTTTACGTCAAGATCCGTGAAGGCGAGAGAGAAAGAGTACAGATGTTCGAAGGCACTGTCATCGCCAAGAGAGGTTCCGGCGTTTCCGAGACCTTCACCGTTCGCAGAATTTCCTACGGCGTTGGCGTGGAAAGAGTTTTCCCTGTCAACTCTCCCAACGTGGAAAAGGTCGAGCTTGTGCGCAACGGTCGTGTTCGCAGAAGCAAGCTGTATTATCTGCGCGACAGAGTCGGTAAGGCTGCCAAGGTCAAGGAAAAGCTTTAATCGACAGCGGGAAATCGTCGGCGGGCATTTGCCGGCGGGATTTGAGATGCTAAGGTGCAGCTATTTCGGCTGTGCCTGATCGAGCCCGGCACGCGGCAATGCATCCTTCGGGGGCTATTGCGCTGTGTCGGGTTTCTTTCTTATTCAAAACGAGAGGTGAGCGGCTTGCATAAAAAACAAAGTTATTGGTTTCGCTTCGTTCGGGAGACAGAGTATGCGCAGCAGGAGCCGCAAAAGAACGACAAACTCTGGTCCTTTATCTATGAGACCGTCGGCGCAGCGGCAGCTGCGGCGGTGATTATTGCCATCGTTTTCACATTCGGCGTCCGCCTTGTGGGTGTTGTGGGCGATTCCATGCTGCCGACTCTCACCAACGGCGACTGGCTGGCGGTCACGAGCATCACACCGAGCATTAAAGCCGGAGACGTGGTGATTATCACCCAGCCGAATTCCATGGAAAAGCCTCTGGTCAAGCGTGTTATCGCCAAGGGCGGCGACACGGTGGACATCGACTTCGACGCCCACGTGGTCACCGTCAACGGCAAGGTTTTGGAGGAATCCTATATTGCCGAGCCGACTGCGCTTTCCGGCGATGTACAGTTCCCCTTGACCGTGGAAGAAGGACAGCTGTTTGTGCTGGGCGACAACCGCAACAATTCCATGGACAGCCGCTATTCCGTGGTCGGCTGTGTGGATGAGAACTATATTCTCGGCGTTGCCAAATACCGCGTGTTTCCCTTTGGCGGTCCGAGCAAAAATACTATTCAGTAAAGCAGGATATTGTTATGGATGAAGAAAAACTGAACGCGCTTCCCGAACAGCCCGAGGCGCCCGAAACACAGCAAGAGCAGGAGAAGCCCAAGTCCGGGCGGGAGCGCTTGGCGTATTCCGTTTACGATCTGGCGTCTGTTGTCGGAACGGCTGTGATCGCCATCATGGTGGTGTTCACCTTCTTTTTCCGTTTTGTCGGCGTGGTCGGTCCGTCTATGCTGCCCACACTGACCGAGGGCGACTGGCTGGCAGTTTCTGCTGTGCCCAAGAAGCCGCAGGCGGGGGATATCGTCATCATCACCCAGCCGAACGCCTTCAATGAACCGATCGTCAAGCGCGTGATCGCGACTGAGGGACAGACAGTGGATATCCGTGACGGTCATGTGTTTATCGACGGCGAACAACTGGTCGAAACCTACATCGCACCTGACGTTTTCACCGAGCGTGAGGATTTGGACAACTATCCCTTGACGGTGAAAGAGGGGGAAGTATTCGTACTGGGCGACAACCGTCCCCATTCCTCGGACAGCCGTTCGTCCATGATCGGCACCATTGACGTAAACTACATCCTCGGTACCGTTTCTTTCCGATTGATGCCTCTCGGCAGCTGGAAGGTCGGTATGGAGTACAACTATAATTAAACGTATAATTTAACGGAGGACATATGCAGCAGGATCAAACTGTGCAGTGGTTCCCCGGGCATATGGCACGTACACGCCGCCAGATCCGGGAGTGTCTGCCTTTGGTGGATGCGGTCACGGAGCTTTTGGATGCCCGCATTCCCGAGAGCAGTAAAAACCCGGAGTTGTCGGCGCTGATCGGCAACAAGCCGCGGATCGTACTGCTGAACAAGTGCGATCTCGCCGATGCGCAGACGACCAAACGGTGGTTGTCCCACTTTGAGGCGATGGGCGCAGGCGCTCTGGCAGTGGACTGCCGTTCCGGCAAGGGCTTGAATGCATATCACAACTTGGTGCGGAACATCCTTGCGGATAAGATTCGCGCCAATACCGAAAAAGGGATGGCGGGCAGACCCCTGCGGGTGATGGTCGTCGGAATCCCTAACACGGGCAAATCCTCGTTTATCAACCGCATGGCGGGCAAGAACCGCGCCAAGGTGGCGGACAAGCCCGGTGTGACCCGACAGAACCAGTGGTTTGCCATCGGCAACGGCATCGAGCTTTTGGATACGCCCGGTGTGCTTTGGCCGAAATTCGATGACCCGAAGGTGGGGGATCGGCTTGCCTTTATCGGTTCCGTCAAGGATGAGATCCTCGACAGCGAGCTGATGGCGGTGCGTCTGCTGGAAGTTTTGCAATCGGACTATGCCGACCGTTTGCAGCAGCGGTACGGCATCCTTCCCGCGCCGGACGCCCAGCCGTGGGAGGTGCTCGAGCAGATCGGCAGAAAACGTGGGATGCTTGCCCGCGGCGGTGAGATCGACACAGAACGCACGGCGAATATGCTGCTCGATGAGTACCGTGACGGCCGCTTAGGCAGAATTTCTTTGGAAAAACCTTGAATGTTTGCCCCGAATCGCCGCAATGGGATTCGGGTTTTTTATATAAACTCTTCACGGATTTTTGTGGGATTTGTGCTTCGCACCGGGGAACCCCCGGCGAGGGTTCCCCACGCCAAAACAGTCCACCGGACTGTTTTGGCTCCCCTCCTGCGCTTTTCTGTTGTTAGGATTTCGCCGACTGCGGTCGGCGACCAAAGGCGCCGCCTTTGGAATCCGCAAGCCTTTAAAAAGGCTTGACCGAAACTTTTAATCCCACAAAAATCCGTGATGAACCTTTTTATATGGAGGAAAAATATGCAGGTGGAGTGGAAACCCTTTGAGGCGAAGCTAATGGCAAATGGCGTGCAGTGCGTGTGCGGCGTGGATGAAGCGGGACGCGGTCCGTTGGCAGGATCCGTCTATGCGGCGGCGGTGATCTTGCCGCCGGATTGTGTGATCGACGGCTTGAACGACTCCAAAAAACTCACGGAGAAAAAGCGGGAAGCGCTGTTCGATGTGATTCGGGAAAAGGCGGTCAGCTATTGTATTGCCTGCGCGGACGAAAAGGAGATCGACGCATATAATATCCTGCAAGCCACATTTCTCGCCATGCGCCGTGCGGTGGAGGGATTGGACGTCCCGGCAGAGTATGCGCTCATTGACGGCAACCGAATGCCGCCTCTGGGCATCCCCGCAGAGACGATCGTGCACGGAGACGCTGTCTGCCAAAGCATTGCGGCGGCGTCGGTGCTGGCGAAGGTCAGCCGAGATCGGGTGATGCTGGAAATGGATAAGACCTATCCGCAGTATGCATTTGCCCAGCACAAGGGCTACGGCACGAAACTGCACTACGAAAAGCTGCGGGAGTTCGGCCCCTCTCCCATCCACAGACTGACTTTTTTAAAGAAGATGCACTAAGGAGGATATATGCGCTTTTTTGATTTACACTGCGATACTATTACGGAATGCGTGAAACAGGGGAAATCCCTGTCGGAAAATGACCTGCACATCAGCCTGAACAGGGGAAAATGCTTTGACGCATGGGCGCAGACCTTTGCCATCTGGATTCCCGATGAACTGCGGGGGCAGGATGCATGGGATTATTTTGAACGCAACTATGCCTTTTACCGCAATGAAGATGTGGCATTTTGCGCCGATGCACAGCAGCTGGATTCGGCTCTTGCAGGCGAACGGTGCGCGGCGGTGTTGGCGGTGGAGGGCGGAGCTGTCCTGATGGGACAGATGGAGAAACTGCCGCAAATCTACCACATGGGCGTGCGGATGCTCACCCTGACATGGAACGGCGAAAATGAACTGGCATTCGGCTGTCAGTCCGGAAAGGATGCGCCGCTGAAACCGTTCGGGAAAGAAGTCGTGCGGGAAATGGAAAAGCTGCATATGGCTGTGGATGTGTCCCACCTTTGCCGCAAGGGCTTTTACGATGTGCTGGAACAGACGAGCGGTTCGGTTCTTGCGAGCCATTCGACCTGTGCAGATCTGCTGCAAACGATGCGTGAGCCTTGCAGCGACCGGGAATATTGTGTGCGCCGCGCCTTAACGGACGACCAGATTCGGGCGCTTTCTCAGCACGGCGGAATCGTGGGACTGAATTTCTGCAGCCGCTTCTTGGGTGGCATAGACTTGGGCAGTATGGACGCCGCACTGCGTCATGCCTACCGCTTTTTGGAGCTGGGCGGGGAGGATTTTCTGGCGATCGGCAGTGATTTTGACGGCTGCGGGATCCATGCGGATATGGACAGAATCGAAAAAATTCCACAGCTTTATACATATTTCGCGGAAAACGGACTCGGAAAATCGCTTTGCGATAAAATTTTCTTCAAGAATGCTTTGCAGTTCATGAAAAGTGTGCTATAATATATCGACAATTTGTGTAGTAACTCCGAAAGGGTGTGTGTAAATGCTCTATACAAGTACGAGAGACAGGAACGTGAAAGTGACGTCTGCCCAAGCGATTACCCGAGGCATCTCCGCAGAGGGCGGATTGTTTGTGCCGCAGACCATTCCCACCGTTACGCCGGAAGATCTGGTTCGGCTTTCCAAAATGGATTACAAGGGCAGAGCCAAGGAAATCCTTTCTCTGTATCTGACCGACTTCACGGCTGAGGAAATTGCCCGGTGCGTGGACGGCGCCTATGCCGAGGGAAAATTCAGCAGTGCGGAAACGGCGCCGCTGGTAAAACTTTCCGACGGTTCCGAGATTTTGGAACTGTGGCGCGGCTCGACCTGTGCGTTCAAGGATATGGCGCTGCAGCTGCTGCCGTACCTGCTGACCGTGGCCGCAGGCAAGGCGGCGGACGGCAAGCAGATCGTGATTCTTGTGGCCACCTCGGGCGATACCGGCAAGGCGGCGCTGGAAGGATTCAAGAATGTACCGAACACCCAAATCATGGTGTTCTATCCCAGCGATGGCGTCAGCCCCATGCAGAAGCTGCAAATGGCGACGCAGGAAGGGGACAACGTGATGGTCTGCGCCATCGAGGGCAACTTTGACGATGCCCAGAGCGGTGTCAAAAAGATCTTCACCGATCCCGCCGTGGCGGCGAAGCTTGCGGAAAAGAACAAGATGTTCTCCTCCGCCAACTCCATCAACTGGGGGCGCCTTGTGCCGCAGATCGTGTATTATGTCTCTGCCTATTGCGATATGCTCAAAAAGGGCGAGATCTGCAACGGAGACCCCATCAACGTGGTTGTCCCCACCGGCAACTTCGGCAACATCCTTGCCGCGTACTATGCCAAGCAGATGGGTGTGCCGCTGGGCAGACTGATCTGCGCATCCAACAAGAACAAGGTTCTGACAGACTTTATCGAGACGGGCGTGTATGACCGCCGCCGTGATTTTTATTGCACATCCTCTCCCTCCATGGATATTCTCATCTCCAGCAATCTGGAACGCCTGCTGTTCCTGCTGTCCGACATGGACGACAAGCAGACGGCGCAGTGGATGCAGTCCCTGTCCAAGGACGGCGTATACGATGTGGGCGCTGAGATGCACAAAAAGATCACCGATGTTTTCAGCGCCGGCTTCTGCGACGAGGACGCCACGCAGTCGCTGATTCGGGAAGTGTATCAGACGGAGCATTACCTTTGCGACACCCATACCGCTGTTGCGGTGCAGACATACAGAAATTATAAAGCCGAAACCGGCGACAACACCCCGACGGTCATTGCCTCAACAGCCAGCCCCTACAAGTTCTCCAAGAGCGTCCTGCACGCCGTTGCTCCCCAGGAGCGCATGGACGATGAATTTGCTGTCGTGGAGCGTCTGCATGAAATTACAGGCTTCGAGTGCCCGAAACAGCTGCTGGAGCTGAAAGACAAAACGGTTCGCTTCACCGACTGCTGTGCCGTCAAAGACATGGAAGAAGCCGTGCTTCACGCAATGCTTTAATGAAGGAAAGAAAGGATGTAAAAACGTGTCCTTGTTTGCCATTGCAGACACCCATCTTTCCTTCGGCGTTTCTAAGCCCATGGACATCTTCCAAGGCTGGCAGGACTATGAAGCAAGACTGTGCGAGAATTGGAAAAGTGTTGTTCGGGAGGACGATACCGTCGTGATCGCAGGGGATATCTCTTGGGGCATGGATCTGCGGGAGTCGATGCCGGATTTTCGCTTTCTGCACGAACTGCCCGGGCAAAAGATTATTCTCAAGGGGAACCACGACTACTGGTGGGCGACCAAGAAAAAAACGGACGAAGCCTTTGCGGAAAACGGACTGGACAGCCTGCATATTTTGTTCAACAATGCCTACGCCTGCGGCGATGTAGCCGTTTGCGGCACACGGGGATGGCTGTCGGAGTCCTGCAAGCAGGAGGATCGCAAGGTGCTTTTGCGGGAGGTGGGCAGACTGAAAATGTCCATCGACGCCGCAAGGGCATTCGACAGAGAGCCCATCGTTTTCCTGCACTATCCGCCGGTGAATGCGGACGGCACATGGTGCCCGGAGATTTACGAGGTGCTCAAAAGCGAGGGGATTCGCCGCTGTTATTACGGGCATTTGCACGGTCCGTCCTGCCGTACCGCCGTCAATGCGGAGGTGGATGGGATTCGCTTGTCCTTGATTTCCTGCGATTTTCTGAATTTTTTACCGAAGTTAGTGAAGAATTTTTAAAAAACAGTGGAAAAAATAAAAACGGTATGCTATAATAATCCCTAATGTAAAGTGCGGTACTATGGCGCCGCGGACTTGTATACGAAAGGAATTGGTCAAAATGAGTTTGAAGTCATCCAACAAGATCGAAACAAATACCTATCAGCTGGAGGTCTCCATCAGTGCGGAGGACTTTGCAGCAGCCATTACAAAGGTATATAATAAGCAGAAGAACAAGATTACTGTTCCCGGCTTCCGCAAGGGCAAGGCGCCCAAGCACATGATCGAAACCATGTACGGCAAGGGCGTTTTCTATGACGATGCGCTGGAAATGCTCTATCCCGAGACGGTGGATGCCGCCATTAAAGAGGCAGGCTTGGAAGCGGTGGATGTTCCCCGCAATGTGGAAGTCAAGGAGATCGGCGACAACGGCGTGGAAATGACCATGAAGATCACCGTCAAGCCCGAGATCACCCTCAAGAGCTACAAGGGTCTGGAAGCCTGCAAGCATGAAGTGTCTGTCACTGCCGAAGAAGTGGATGCGGAGATCGAGCGTATGCGTGACAGAAATGCAACCATTTCCGACGTGGAGGATCGTCCCGCCAAGATGGGCGACACCGCAAACATCGACTATGACGGCTCCGTGGACGGCGTTCCCTTCGATGGCGGCAAGGGCACCTATGATCTGGTGCTCGGTTCCGGCTCCTTCATTCCCGGTTTTGAGGAGCAGGTCGTCGGTCACAGCGTCGGCGAGGAGTTTGCTGTCAACGTGACCTTCCCCGAGGAGTATCACGCCGAGGAGCTTTGCGGCAAGGCGGCTGTGTTCCAGTGCAAGATCAACGGCATCAAGGAAAAGATTCTGCCTGAGCTGGACGACGAGTTTGCCAAGGATGTCAGCGAGGATGCCGAAACGCTGGATGATCTGAAAAAGAACATCGAAGCCGATATGCTCAAGGATAAGCAGGGTCATGCGGATGCGGACTTCGAGCAGGAACTGCTGGTCGGTCTTGCAGAACAGGTCGAGGGCGAGATCCCCGAGTGTATGTTCGTGCAGAAAACCGAAGAAAACAAAGAGAATTTTGCCCGCCGTATCGGTCAGCAGGGTATCGACCTCGATATGTATCTTGCCTATATGGGCGTGGAAAAGGAGCGTTTCGAGTCCGATATGCGCTCTCAGGCGGAACAGCAGGTCAAGGTTCGTCTGGCTCTCGAAAAGATTGCCCAGACGGAAGCAATCGCTGTTACAGACGAGGACGTGGAGGCGGAGTATCAGAAGCTTGCCGATATGTACGGCGTAGCTCTGGATACGGTCAAGGGCTTCTTTGCGGAAAGCTCTTTGCGCAACGATATTCTGTGCGAAAAGGCGATTCAGGTCATCAAGGATAACGCGGTGATCTGCGAGCACGCGCACGAGGAAAAGGCCGAAGAAGCGGCTGCTGACGCTGAATAAAATTTTCCAATACAGACTATACTATCACGAACGTATGCGGCTGTCCTGCTCTTCGGAGCGGGATGGCTTCATCCGACTTTAGAATTCTTTTTTAGGGAGGTATTTTCATGGCACTTGTACCTTATGTAATCGAACAAACCAATAGAGGTGAACGCTCTTACGACATTTTCTCCAGATTGCTCAGCGACCGCATCATTGTTCTTTCCGACGAAGTGAACGATGCAACGGCCAGCCTTGTTGTGGCACAGCTTCTGTTTTTGGAGGGTCAGGATCCCGAGAAGGATATCAGCCTGTATATCAACAGCCCCGGCGGCTCTGTGACCGCAGGCATGGCGATCTATGATACGATGCAGTACGTCAAGTGCGATGTCTCCACCATTTGCATGGGCATGGCGGCGTCCATGGGCGCATTCCTGCTCTCCTCCGGCGCAAAGGGCAAGCGTATTGCGCTGCCCAACAGCGAGATCATGATCCATCAGCCCCTGGGCGGTGCACAGGGTCAGGCGACGGAGATCAAGATCGTCGCCGACCACATCCTGCGCACGAGAGACAAACTGAACCGCATCCTTGCCCAGAACACCGGCAAGAGCATCGAAGAGATCGCCCGGGACACCGAGCGTGACAACTACCTTTCTGCAGAAGAGGCGAGAGACTACGGCCTCGTGGACAAGGTGCTTTATAAGAGATAATTTCGGCATATAAGGAGTAACCAGAATGCCCAGAGACGACGAACGCTACGAAAAAAAGATTTGCTGCTCGTTCTGTCACAAACAGCAGGGACAGGTCGAAAAACTGATCGCCGGTCCCGGCGTGTATATCTGCAACGAATGCGTGGAGCTTTGCGAAGCCATTATCGAGGAAGACGAGCAGATCGGCAGCCGCAAAGAGTCGGCAATCCGTGAAGAATTGGCGGATCTGCCGAAGCCTGCGCAGATCAAAGCGCATCTGGACGAATACGTCATCGGACAGGATGCCGCCAAAATCGCCCTGAGCGTGGCGGTATACAACCACTATAAGCGCATCACGGCTGCCGCCGACAGCGAAGTGGAGATTCAGAAAAGCAACATTTTGCTTCTCGGTCCCACAGGCGTGGGCAAAACGATGCTTGCGCAGACGCTGGCGAAGATTTTAGACGTTCCCTTTGCCATTGCGGACGCCACGACCGTGACCGAAGCCGGCTATGTGGGCGAGGATGTGGAGAATATTTTGCTGCGCCTGATTCAGGCGGCGGATTTCGACATCGAAAAGGCGGAGCGGGGGATCATCTATGTGGACGAGATCGACAAGATTTCCCGCAAATCCGAAAATGCATCCATCACCCGTGACGTCAGCGGCGAGGGCGTACAGCAGGCGCTGTTGAAGATCGTGGAGGGTACGGTGGCCAATGTCCCGCCCCAGGGTGGACGCAAGCACCCGCAGCAGGAGTTTATCCAGATCGACACGTCCAACATTCTCTTTATTTGCGGCGGTGCCTTTGACGGCATTGAGAAGATCATTGAAAAGCGTATCGGCGGTTCCGCACTGGGATTCGGTGCGCAGATCCGTGAAAAGAAGCAACTGAGCGCCGAGGAGCTTTTGCCGCAGATCACACAGCAGGACATCGTTCGATTCGGACTGATTCCTGAGCTTGTCGGCAGACTTCCCGTTGTGACCACCCTTTCCGAGCTGGACAGGGATGCCCTGATCCGCATTTTGTCCGAGCCGAAAAATGCGATCATCAAGCAGTACAAGGCTTTGTTTGCGCTGGATGATATTGACCTTGACTTCGATCAGGCCGCACTGGAGGCCATTGCGGACAAGACGCTGGAGAAAAAGACCGGCGCTCGGGGACTGCGTTCCATTATGGAATCCGTGCTTCTGCCGATCATGTATACCGTGCCGTCCGACGAGACTGTCGAGCTGGTGCAGATCACGGCGGCGTGCGTTTTAGAGGGCGCCGACCCGATCATCGAGCGCAATCCGCTGAAAAAACGGGTGGCGGAAAAGAAGCAGATGCCCGCCAAGAAGCCCCGCTCCAAAAACACTGCTTCGTAAAAGGAGAGAAAAAAGAGACGCATCTTGTATACGTCTCTTTTTTTAAAAGAAAGATATGGAAACTACAACTACAATTTATCCCGTCGTTGCCCTGCGGGGACTGGTCGTTTTTCCCGGTGCGCAGATGCATTTTGACGTCGGTCGCCCCAAATCCATTGCCGCTTTCCGTGCGGCGATGAACGGAAGCCAGACCATTTTCCTTGTGGCACAGAGGGAGATCGACACCGATGACCCCGACTTTGCGGATATTTTTGAGATCGGTGTGACGGCTGCTGTGCGTCAGATTCTGAAACTGCCGGGCGAGGACGGCATCCGCGTGGTGATCGAAGGGCTGAAAAGAGGACGGATCGTGAGCGGTCTGCAAAAGAAACCCTTTTTGCAGGCGGAGATCGCGCCGTGCCCCATGTCTCTGAGCCGCAAGGACAGCCGCATTCGGTGCGAAGCGCTGCTGCGGCAGGTGCGCGCCCGCTTTGAAAACTATGCCGACGCCGTGCCGGATCTTCCCGTGGATATGATGCTGACGGTTTTGGCGGAGAAAGACGCCTCCAAGCTGTCCGACTACATTATCGGCAACATTATGCTGGATTACACGGACAAACAGCTTCTGCTGGAGGAGCTGAACCCTGTCCGCCGTCTGGAAAAGCTTTGCACCGTACTGGAAAAGGAATGCCGCATTCTGCGCATCGAGGACGACATCGGCGACAAGGTGCAGGAGCAGATCGACAAAAATCAGCGGGAGTATTTCCTGCGCGAGCAGATGAAAGTCATCTCTGCGGAGCTGGGAGACGGTGCGACTGCCGAAGAGGAAACACAGCAGTTTCGCGAGCAGATCCGTGCCGTCGGCTTTTCGGAGGATGCGGAGAAAAAGCTGCTGCGCGAATGCGACCGCATGGATCGGATGTCTCCGTCCTCCCCGGAAAGCGCCGTGAGCCGCACCTATCTGGAAACGGTGCTTGCCTTGCCGTGGAATATCCAGACAAAGGACAAGCTGGACATCAAGGCGGCGCGCCGTGTACTGGACAGCGACCATTACGGTATGGACAAGGTCAAGGAACGTATACTGGAAACGCTGGCTGTGCGCAAGCTGTCCCCGGAGATCAAGGGACAGATCCTCTGTCTCGTGGGACCTCCCGGCGTGGGCAAGACCTCGATTGCACGTTCCGTCGCCAAGGCCATGGGGCGCAATTATGTGCGCATTTCTCTGGGCGGCATCCACGATGAAGCGGAGATTCGCGGGCACCGTAAAACCTATATCGGCTCCATGCCGGGCAGAATTTTGTCCGCCATGCAGACGGCCGGCTCCAACAATCCGCTGATGCTGCTGGATGAAGTGGATAAACTGGGCAACGATTATAAAGGCGATCCCTCCTCCGCACTTTTGGAGGTGCTGGATGCGGAACAGAATTTTGCCTTCCGTGACCACTATGTAGAGATTCCCTTTGATTTGAGCAAGGTCTTTTTCATCACCACAGCCAACGACCGCTCCGCCATTCCGCAGCCTCTTCTCGACAGAATGGAGATCATTGAACTGCCGAGCTATACCCACGAGGAAAAATACCACATTGCCAAAAAGCACCTGATTTCCCGCCAGATCGAGCGCCACGGGTTGACTGCCAAGCAGCTGCGCATCCGGGACGATGCCATCCATGCGCTGATCGACGGCTATACCAAGGAGGCGGGTGTGCGAACCCTCGAACGGGAGATCGCCTCCCTTTGCCGCAAGGCGGCGGTGCAGATCGCCCAAGATACGGAAAAGGTGACGGTACAGGTCAAGGACTTGGAGACAATGCTCGGTCCCGCCAAATACAAGGAGGACGACCTGTCCCTGACGGACGCCGTGGGCTTGGTGAACGGTCTTGCGTGGACGGCGGTCGGCGGAGAGATGCTTCAGGTGGAAGCGGCGGTGCTGGAGGGCAGCGGCAAGCTGGAACTGACCGGCTCCTTGGGCGATGTGATGAAAGAGTCTGCGAAGGCGGCCATCAGCTTTGTGCGCGCCCATGTGCAGGAATACGGCATTGTGCCCGATTTTTATAAAACCAAGGACATACATATCCACGTGCCCGAGGGAGCAGTGCCGAAGGACGGTCCCTCTGCCGGTGTGACCATCACAACGGCGCTGGTTTCCGCACTGTCCGGCGTACCTGTCTGCGGCAAGGTCGCCATGACGGGGGAGGTTACATTGAACGGCAGGGTATTGCCCATCGGCGGACTGCGGGAAAAGACCATGGCGGCGTACCGTGCGGGGATCACAACAGTGGTGATTCCGCAGGGGAATGCGGCGGATCTTGCCGAAATCGACGATGTTGTGCGCCAAAATATTACCTTTGTTCCGGCCGCATCGGTGCAGACGGTACTGGAAACGGCGCTGTGCAGTCAGGCGTCCCCCAAGGCGGAAAAGCCGGTGCTGCCGACGGCTGCGGTCAAAAATACCCACCGCAATATACACAATCAGCGAGGCAATGCATGAAATACGAATCCTTTACTTTTGAAACCTCCTTCGGCGTTTCCGCACAGCTGAAAGCGTCCGAGATGCCGGAGATCGCCTTTGCGGGGCGCAGCAATGTGGGCAAGTCCTCTTTGCTGAACAAACTGCTCAACCGCAAAAATCTGGCAAGGGTCAGCTCCGTTCCGGGAAAAACAGCGACCATCAATTTTTTCAAGAGCGACGGGGTGCGTTTTGTGGATCTGCCGGGCTACGGATACGCCAAGGTTTCCCGGGACGAAAAGGCGCGCTGGGGATCGCTGATGGAGCATTATTTCGGCTCCGGGCGGGACATTCGTCTGGTGGTACAGCTGACGGATATGCGCCACCCCATCACAGCGGACGACCGGGATATGCTTGATTTTCTCACATATCACCACATTCCCTTTGCAGTGGTGATGACCAAAGCGGACAAGCTGAACAAAACGCAGACGGCCAAACGCATGGAGGAGATCCGTGAGGAGTTGGCGGACTATGCACCGCAGGCGGTCATCCCGTTTTCTGCACTCAAGGGCACGGGCGTGCCGGAACTGAAGCGGGTGATTGAGGCATCACTCCAATAATACTGCATAAAAAAGACGACGGATGGATTTTTTTCATTCCGTCGTCAACTTATTTTATGAAATTGCCTTAACTTTCATCCTGCGGCGTTCCAAACAAAATTCGCATAAAGTCCCGTCTGCCGTACAATATTCGCACGATAAATACCGCATCATTTTCCACACGGTAAAATGCTGTGTAATTTCCGCAAACAAGAAATCGGTAATCGACGTCGAGATCAAGAATGGATGCAAGCGGAGCACCTGACTCAGGAAAGCTCTCTAACAAACGAATGCGCTTCATAATTTTATTTATCGTGAAAATTGCGGCTTGTTCATTACAAAGATCTTCTGTAATATATGCTTTTATCTGCTGTAAATCATTTATAGCGTCAGGCGAAAATTTGATCTCAGTCATTGACAACACCCAGCATTTTTTCCACATCCGCGAAATCTGTCCAGCCTTTTTCCTTGCCGGATTGTTCGCCTTTCGAGAGTTCTTTCATAAGCTTTAAGACCGCTTTGGTTTTTTCGTATTCCTCTATATCGACAATGGCATATCTTCCTCTGCCGTTTTTGGTAAGAAATACAGGCTCTCCGACTGCTATATCGCGAAGCACCTCGGTGTAGTTTCTTAAATCGGACACAGGTTTGATGTTTGGCATACTGTATGCACCACCCTTTCAGCTGTATATATTATACCCTAATTCTTCGTAAAATACAACAGCAAAAATGAAAAGTTTCGCTTTTTACGAAAATCTTCAAAAAGGCTTGAGCGAAACTTTTAATCCCACAAGAATTCGTGATGAACAAAAAAACTGCCGAAAAAGGGAAGCCCGATGTTGTTCCTTTGGGCGCCTTTCTCGGCAGTAGTATACGGACATCGTGCAGATGTCCGTCAATTTTTTCATTACAGCAGAATCGCCGCACCGGCGTCATTCGTCCAGCCGACGGTCTGCACGGTGTCGCCGGTTTCTTTGGAAACGTTGTAGTAGGTCTTGCCGTCGCTTCCGTCGGCGGAGCCGTCCTCGCGAATTAATATGTTCACGCCGTTTTCCAGTGTGGCCTGTGCAATATATTCAATGGGTTTGAAATTCAGTTCCTTATAAATTCCCTCTTCACGGATTTTTGTGGGATGGATGAAAAATAAATATTGAAAAAGAGC
>JBJEQK010000199.1:0-5599 GCA_051881715.1 Acutalibacteraceae bacterium | reverse complement strand
GGTTGTGGTATTGTATGGGTGTCGAGGGGGACAGAGAGAACCCCGAAAATAAAAAGAAAGAGGTACAAAAAAATGACCGCAATTATCGTCACTTCCATTCTGGCATCCGCCGCTGTCATCGTCACCCTGATCGCTACCCGCTGAGTGCGACACAAAATCTGTGAAAGGAGAAAACAATCATGACTGCTATCATCGTCGCTTCCATCCTTGCAGCCGCAGCCATCACGGTTACTGCCATCGCCTGCCGCTGAGCGGTTTGCGCAAAAGGACGCCGTTTGGCGTCTTTTTTCTTGACATATCTCCAAGATGAGCATATACTGAACACATAAACATTCATCAACAGATTCACGGGAAAGGAAGAACACCGCATGAACATCTCTTTGGGCACCGTAAAAAAAGCGCTCTACGGGTGCATTTCTCTGGTCGTTGCGTTGATTTGCGTTTTGCTGACGGTACACGCCGTGAAAAACAAGACGGACGAGCCGCAGCCGCAGGCAGAAAGCGAAACCTTCGCGGCAACGCAGACCGAGCCGCTCACCCTGCAGGATATGCAGCTGGAGTCGCAGACGCAAATGCAAACCGAAACGATGACCGCAAAGCAGGAAAATCTGCCGAAAAGCGCCACAACGGAAAAGCCTTCGGACAAAGCCGGCAAAGAGAGCGTTTCGGTCGTTGTTCAGCCCGTGGCGCCGTCTGCCCCTGCGCCGAAGCCCTCGGCGCCTGTCGAGAAAAAACCTACGCTTTACCAGCTCTCGCTCAGCTGCGGCAACGGCATTTCCTCCGTAAGCGGCAGCGGCTACTACCCTGCCGGCGCTTCTGTCACTGTCAGCTGCACCGTGAAGAGCAACTACACGTTCCGGGGCTGGACCACCGGCGGCTTCTTTGTCCCGGATGAAAGCAAAAGCCGTGTCTACACCTTTACCATGCCGGCGTCCGACTACAGCCTGATCGCAGAGGCTGCGAGCGACTACAACAAAGTTTCCGTCTCCAGTAGCACCGGCATCGACAGTGTCAGCGGCGGCGGCGAGTATCTGCCCGGCGACCGTGTGACAATTCGATGCACTGTCAAGAGCGGATATACATTCAGCTTGTGGGACTCCAACAACAGCGACGTCAACGACGGCACCACGCAAACCTACTCCTTCATCATGCCGGACAGCAGCGTGACCCTGACCGCCAAGGCAGAAAAGGCGTTTTACGAAGTAAAGGTAAAGAGCAATTCCGGGATTGCTTCCGTCTCGGGCGCAGGTACCTTCAGACCCGGCGAAAAGGTGACGGTGGATTGCTCTGTACAAAGCGGATATAGCTTTAAAAAATGGACGTCTTCCACGGTCGGTGTGAATGACAGCAATTCCCAAAAATACACGTTCCTCATGCCGAAAAAGGATGTGACGCTGACCGCCAATGCAGTGCAGTCGGAGTATAAGGTGACGCTGGTCAAGGGGGAAGGCATTCTGTCGGTCAGCGGAAGCGGAAGCTACGCTCCGGGAACGAGCGTGACGGTGAAATGTACGCTTAAGGACGGATATGCTTTCCACAGCTGGGCATCGAACGATTCCAGTCTGTTGAAAAGCGGCGTTTCGCAAACCTACACGTTCACCATGCCGGAGGGCGACGTCAAGCTGACGGCCAAGGCGGTTGCGGAAACGACCACCACATTGCCGGAACCTGAACCCACAACCAAACCTACTACGACCATCTTGTGCGAAGAAAATGTTATGCACGACGCTCCCGAGGAGCCGATTTGGAAGGAGACGGCAACAACGACTAAAATGGAAACAACCACTTTCCACAGATGATTTTCGCTCCCCTTACCGCTGCATCGGCAAGGGGAGTTTTTCTCGGCAATTTTGTGTTGCAACCGTGGGGGGATTGTGGTACACTGAATTTACCATTTCAGGAGGTGGGTATATGCGCTGCATTAAGGATGCAAAATTCATTGTTCCCGCAGGGGATTTCGGGGATATCTGCCCCGTATTCGGCAAGTGCTTTTCCGTGGAAAAGGAAGTGCGTTCCGCAGTGGCGGAGATCTCGGCGCTGGGTGTGTATGAGGCGCACCTGAACGGCGAGCGTTTGGGCGACTTCGTCATGGCACCCGGCTGGACGGCACACCATGCCCGTCAGCAGTACCAGAGCTACGACATCACCGCACTGCTCCAAGGGGAAAACACCATCGAGATCACCGTCGGCGACGGCTGGCTGGTGCACAATATGAACGGACACTGCGCCGACATTCCGTGGAAAAAAACCATCCATAAGCCCGTGGCGATTGCGGCGATCCATCTGGAGTTTGCCGACGGCATGACGCAGACCATCGTCACCGACAGCACATGGAAAGTGTCCAAAACCCAGTTCCTTTCCAGCAAAATCTACGACGGCGAGACCTGTGACGCACGCCTTGCCGACGTGCGAAACTGGGAGGACGTGGCGGAATACGACTACTCCACCGACGTGCTCATCCCGCAGGAGGGGGAGATCGTCCGCGAGATCGAGACGCTGGATGCCGTGGAGATCCTCACCACGCCCAAGGGGGAAACGGTCGTGGACTTCGGGCAGAATATGACCGGCTATGTCCAGTTCACCGTGCAGGGTGCACCGGGCGACGTGGTGGAGTTCGACCATGCGGAGGTTCTCGACGCCGACGGCAATTTCTACAACGCCAACTACCGCAGAGCCAAGGCGCTGGTCACCTATATTTGCAGCGGCAAAAAGGAGACCTACAAGCCGCACCTCACCTTTTTCGGCTTCCGTTATATCCGTCTGCGCAAGTGGTCGGGGGAATTGAAAAAGGAATTTTTCAAGGCGGTCGTTGTCCACTCCGACATGAAGCGCACGGGCTTTTTTGAATGCTCGGATGCCATGGTCAACCAGCTCTACCACAACGTGATCTGGGGGCAAAAGGGCAACTTTCTTGACGTCCCCACCGACTGCCCCCAGCGGGACGAGCGTCTCGGCTGGACGGGGGATGCCAATGTGTTCAGCAAAACGGCAGCGTACAATTTCGATGTGGAGAAGTTTTTTGCCAAGTGGCTCGCCGATTTGCGTGCCGATCAGCGTCCAAACGGCGCTGTGTCCGACACGATTCCCGCCGTTTCCTACCGAGAGCACAGCTCCGCATTTTGGGGAGACGCGGCGTGCGTGATCCCGTGGGAGATGTATCTCGCCTACGGCAACCGGGACTTGCTGGACGCTTCTTTCGAGAGTATGCGGATGTATGTGGAGAGTATGCGCCATGCGGGCAGCAGTGAATTCCTCTACGACACCGAGGATCACTTCAGCGACTGGCTGGCACTGGACGGCGTTTACGACAACAGTACCGACGGCACCAATGTCCGGTACAGAAAAATGCTCGCCACCACTGCCTTTGCCTACTCCACCGAAATCCTCATCAAGGCGGGCGAAGCGCTGGGCAAGGATATGCACGAATACAAGGCACTGCATGAGGGCATCGTCCGGGCATTCAACGACCACTACGTTGTGGACGGCGACTTGCTGTACAAGACGCAGACCATGTATACCGTGGCGCTGAAATTTCATCTGGTCGAGGATAAGCCCCTCTATGCGAAGCGGCTGGCGGACTGCATCCGAGCCAACGGCAACCGCCTGAACACCGGCTTCGTGGGCACGGCGTACCTGATGGATGCCCTGACGGAAAACGGCTATACCGATGTGGCATACACCCTGCTTTTGCAAAAGGAGTTCCCGTCCTGGCTGTTCTCTGTGCGCATGGGTGCGACCACCATCTGGGAGCACTGGGACGGCATGAAGGAGGACGGCACCATGTGGAGCGATGAGATGAATTCCTTCAACCACTATGCCTACGGCGCAGTTGCGTCCTGGATGTACGGGACGATGTGCGGCATCAAGCCTGACGAAAAAAATCCCGGCTACCAAACCATTCGCATCGCGCCCATTGCCGATGACCGCATCGAGTGGGCAAGGGCATCTTTGCAAACGAGACACGGTTTGGTGCGCTCCAGCTGGGAACACAAGGACGGACACATCGTCTATTCCATCACCGTTCCCGAGGACGCCACGGCGGAAATCACCATCGGAAACGAAACGAAAACGGTGGGTGGTGGCGAATACACTTTCATTCAGTAATCACTGCACATAAAACAGGAGTGGGAAGATGGAAAAGAAATTTACGGCGGCACAAACCGCCGCATATATCCTCGCCGGCGCTCTGCTGCTGGGCGCCATGTGGCGCATCCGGGGCACCCATGGCTGGGGCGGCGGCTGGGGTGTGTACACCGTCGGCATGGTGTTTTTGTTCTTCATTTACGCCGTGTTCGCCCGCAGGAGCAACGCATCCTTTTTACACTGTATCTTGACGTCCTTGACCGCTATGCTCACCACGCCGGCATGGGGCACTCTGGTCAACCAACCCTCCGGCTTCTTTGACAGCGCACAGGGTGTGCGGGAGACAACTGCCTGTTCCCCTTGGTCAGGTGTGTTTATGCTGCTGTGTCTCGGCTTCGGCATGATGCCGCTGTACCTGTTCATGCTTTCCCGCCTGTTCAGCGACAAGCCCTACCCGGTTTGGAAATACATAACCGTGATCGCCGTTTTCTTTTTTGTGTCCTATCTTTGTGAAGCGACGCTTTCCCACGGCATCCTGCGGCTTGTCCAGCCGGAGTCCGTGGCGGCTTTGGAAAAAGGTCTGCGATCCGGCGGCGTACAGGGCAGTGCGTATGCGGCATACATGAAGCATTTTGCCGACATCGGCTGGGCAAAAAAGATTCCCTACGGCAGGAATTATTTTTCCGAGATCGAGGTCATTTCCCGTGCTGTTGCCGCCTTTGTCACAGCCGTAGTTTTGCGGTTTGCATTTAAGGACAGAGCAGGCGGACGGATCGTATTTTGGGGTGGCGCTGCATTTTCCGTCGGTATCACGTTGGCGAATGTTTTCTTCGTGCTGAAAAACAAACTCACTGTGCAGGCGTATCCGTGGCTGAGCGGCGCATGGAGCTTCTGGGAGTTTTTCACCGGCTTTTTCGCGGGACTTCTCCTGATGCTCCTGCTGTTCCGTGTGCACAAAAAATCCCCCGACACCGGCATACAGGACAAACTTCTGCCCCATATTCCGCAGAGGGCGTCGGATATCCTGCTGTGTGCGTTTGTGTTCGTGTTCGGCTTCGGCGTGTCACTGCTGCGCCCCGTGGCTTTGCGGATGGAGGAATCGGATATCCTGCCCGTGGTCGTGTACGCCGTCGGCGGCGTGCTGATCGCGCTGTTCTCTGCGCTGATGCTGACGGGTAAATTGCCGAAGATGTGGCGCAGGGATCCCACCACGCTTGCCGCACAGCTGACGGTCGTGCTGTTTCTCGTCCATGCGGCGTATTATTTCTTCGTGGGCTTCGGTGAATGCGTACCGAAAATTTTGGAAAACGACGCCGTGCGCACACTGATGCTCGTGGCCTGTCCCCTGTTTTTCGCCGTGTTTCTGCCCGCACAAAAACAGAAAAAACAGATATAGAATGCGCTCTTCATTCGGATCATCGGTTCTGCCGATGGTCCGTTTTTTGAAAAGATACAAAAAAGACCCTCATCACGGAAAGTTGGGGGATAAGGAAAAAAGAATATTGAAATAGAGCAT
>JBJEQK010000198.1:0-5611 GCA_051881715.1 Acutalibacteraceae bacterium | reverse complement strand
GGGCGGGGAGCGACCTGCACCGCACCCTTTATTGGATCGAGGGCTTCGGGATCTGCCTTGCGGCGGTGGTTTTGTTGCCGATCTTTTGGCGCATCAAAACAGCCAGCCCCGCCCTGTATCAACAGCTCCTCCACGCCCTCACGGGTAAATAAACCGAAATAGCATAAGCCTGCCGAATCCGTAAAGCGACTCGGCAGGTTTTTTGCACGGAAATCGGCAAAAATGCGAAAAAATATGCCATTTGCCTATTGCATTTTTCTTTGTCCGGTGATATAATATCAAAGCCTAAAACACACGGATAGGCGTTCTGCGTGCCGGTGGCGGCTGCTCAAAAGGCTCCGCTGTGCGCCTAAATAGTCTGTCCGGAGGTCAAACTAAGGAGGAAAAAAACTATGTCAGTCGTATCCATGAAACAACTGCTCGAAGCAGGCGTCCATTTCGGACATCAGACCAGAAGATGGAACCCCAAGATGGCTCCCTACATCTTCACCGAGCGCAACGGCATCTACATCATCGACCTGCAAAAGACCGTCAAGAAGCTGGAAGAGGCGTATATGTTCATCCGTGACATCGCCGCCAACGGTGACGAGATCCTTTTCGTCGGTACCAAGAAGCAGGCGCAGGATTCCGTGCGCGAAGAGGCACAGCGCTGCGGTATGCCCTTTGTCAACGCACGTTGGCTGGGCGGTATGCTGACCAACTTCAACACCATCCAGAAGCGCATCAAGAGACTTGCACAGCTCAAGAAGATGGAAGAGGACGGCACCTTTGATATGCTTCCCAAGAAGGAAGTCATCAAGCTCAAGCTGGAAATCGAAAAGCTCGAAAAATTCATGGGCGGCATCACCGGAATGAAGAAGCAGCCTGCGGCGATGTTTATCGTCGATCCCCGCAAGGAGCGCATCGCTGTCGCCGAAGCCAAGAAGCTCGGCATTCCGATCGTCGCTATCGTTGATACAAACTGTGACCCCGATGAGATCGACTACGTCATCCCCGGCAACGACGACGCCATCCGTGCCGTCAAGCTGATCGCCGGCGCCATGGCAGACGCCATTCTCGAGGGCAAGCAGGGTGAGCAGCTTGCAGATGCTCCCGCAGCAGAAGCAGCAGCTGAATAATTCCCCTTTTACAGAAATTTGAATTGGAGGAAACACAAATGGCAATTACTGCAAAAGACGTACAGGCGCTGCGCGAAAAGACCGGCGTCGGTATGATGGACTGCAAAAAGGCTCTCACCGAAGCGGAGGGCAATATTGATAAGGCAGTGGAAATTCTCCGTGAAAAGGGTCTTGCCTCCGCAGCCAAGAAGGCAAGCCGTGCAGCGGCAGAAGGCACCGTAGCGGCTTACAGCACCGCGGATGCCTCCGCTCTGGTGGAGATCAACTGCGAGACCGACTTTGTCGGCAAGAACCCCGAGTTTGTTGCTCTTGCAAACCAGATCGCCAAGACGGTTGCTACCGTCAAGCCCGCCGATCTGGATGCCCTCAATGCGGCAACCATCGCCGACGGCAGCATGAGCGTCGCCGACTCTGTACAGGAGCTGTTCCTGAAGATCCGTGAAAACATGAAGCTTCGCCGTTTCGCACTGGTGGAAGGCAAGGCAATTTCCTATATCCATGCCGGCGGTTCCGTGGGCGTTCTTGTCGAGTTCGAGACCGACGATGCCACTGCCGCCAAGGATGAGTTCGTTGCCATGGGCAAGAACATCGCCATGCAGGTCGCGGCCATGAGCCCCGAATACCTGAGCAAGGACGACATCTCCGCCGAGGAGCTGGAAAAGATGAAGTCCATCACCATCGACAGCTCCCTCAACAAGCCCGATTCCCTTCCCAAGCCCATCCTTACCCAGATCATCAACAAGGCTTGCGCAGAGAAGCTTTGGAGCGATGCGGACATCGCCGCTTACGAGGAGCAGAAGAACAACAAGTTCCTTTTCAACTTCCTGTCCAAGGAAGCTGTTGCCACCCTCGCTGAGCTTGCCCTCGCAGGCAAGGATGAGTTCGTCCAGAACAAGATCTTTGCCGGTGCCGTGGACGGCCGTATCAAGAAGCAGATCAAGGAAATCTGCCTTCTCGAGCAGGCGTTTGTTCGTACCGACCTGTTTGACGGCAATGTTGCCGGCTATGTCGCCGACGTAGCGAAGAAGCTTGGCGCAGACATCAAGGTCAAGAGCATCACCCGTTTTGCCAAGGGCGAAGGCCTTGAAAAGAAGGTTGACGATTTCGCGGCAGAAATCGCAAACCTGACGAAATAAACGCATACACTCTTTTTGCAGAGATATATACGCCGTATGTATCTCTGCTTTTTTTGTGGGAGGACGCATGAAAACGAAAGAACGAACCACAGGACGCATCCAGATCGCATTCGCGGCTATGCTGTGGGGATTGGCAGGCGTGTGTGTCAAGTCCATCACATGGGGCGCCATGTCCCTGATGGCGGCAAGGAGCGTGATCTCCCTGATCATGCTGGCGGTCGTCAAGCGCTCCGTCAAGGTGCGCTGGACAAAGACGAACCTCCTGGGCGCCGTGATGATGAGCGCAACGGGAATGCTGTATGTGCAGTCCATCAAAATGACCACGGCGGGGACTGCCATCGTCCTGCAATATGTGGCGCCCATCTTAGTGTTTCTGTACTCTGTCCTTTTCAAAAAGCGGAAAGTGCGCTTTGCGGAGGTTTTGATCACCCTTGCGGTGTTCGGCGGCTGTGTGCTGTCCTTTGCGGATTCTCTGGATCCCACCCGGCTGGTGGGCAATTTGCTGGGACTTGCCTCGGGCTTTACCTTTGCTGCGCAGATCATCGTCATGAATTCTGCGGAAAGTGATTCCAACGACTGCCTGTTTTTGAGCAATATCCTCAGCTTTTTGGTCTGCATTCCCTTTGTCTTTACGGACAGTACCATCTCCTTCGACCGAAAGAATATTCTTTGGGTGCTGATCCTCGGCGTGTTCCAGTACGGACTGGGCAACATCCTTTTTGGCAAGGGCATTCAAAAGATCGACAGGGTAGAGGCTTCGCTCTTGCTGACCATCGAACCGATCTTCAACCCTATCCCCGTGGCGATCTTCTGCGGCGAGCGGATGGGTACGCTGGCGCTGATCGGGTCGGCGGTGGTCATCGGATTTGTAACTTTATACAGTTTGCTGCCACAGCAAACGGCGCCGAAAGAATCGACATGAATAATATGCACTTAACTGAAAAATCCCTTGACAGAAATGCATAATTGTCGTATAGTAAATGTATTCCATGAATAAAGGAGTAATTGTGATGAAAAACCTCAAGAAAGTTCTCGCACTGGTTCTGACAGTTGTCCTTGTGCTGGGCGCCTTTGCAGGCTGCGGCGCGAAGGAATCCAAGAAGCTGGTCATGGCGACCAACGCTTCCTTCCCTCCCTATGAATACATCGAGGGCGGTGAGATCGTCGGTATCGACGCCGAGATCGCCGCAAAGATCGCCGAAAAGCTGGGTCGTGAGCTGGAGATCGTGGACACCGAGTTCGGCTCCATCGTCGGCGGCGTCCAGACCGGCAAGTTCGACATCGGCATGGCCGGCATGACCGTCACCGAGGAAAGAATGCAGAGCGTCAACTTCTCCGAGACCTACGCTATTGGCGTCCAGTCCATCATCGTGAAGGCAGACAGCGCATACAAAACCCTCGACGATTTGCTGAACGATACTGCCGCCAAGATCGGCGTCCAGCAGGACACCACCGGCGACATCTATTCCACCGATGATTTCGGTGAGGACAGAGTCATCCGCTACAAGACCGGCAACGATGCCGTTCAGGCGCTGGTCTCCGGCAAGGTTTCCGCCGTCATCATCGACAACGAGCCTGCCAAGTCCTATGTTGCCGCCAACGAAGGTCTTGTGATTCAGGATTCTCCCTACACCGAGGAGAACTACGCCATCGCCATCGCCAAGGAAAACACTGAGCTGCTCGATGAAATCAACAAGGCGCTTGCAGAGCTGACCGCAGACGGCACGATCCAGAGCATCATCGACAAGTATATCCCTGCTGAATAAGGATTCTCGAATCACAAAGGGTGGGTGCAAATCCCACCCTTTTGTTCTATGAAAGGGAAAGATGTATGAAAGAAATGTTTGCCGATCTTTCGGCACAGTTTAAGCTTTGCTTCATCAACGACGACCGCTGGAAGATGCTGGTCAAAGGTCTCGGTGCCACGCTGCAGATCACCGCTGTGGCGCTGTTGATCGGTATCATCCTCGGCATCATCGTTGCGGCGGTGCGCTCGTCCTATGACAAAAACAAGGAAACCATGAAGGTGCGCGGCGGTATAGGCTATGTCCTGCTGTCCATCGCCAATGCGATCTGCAAGCTGTATCTGACGGTCATCCGCGGGACGCCCACGGTGGTGCAGCTGTTGATCTTCTACTTTATCATTTTTGCCAAAATGAGCGACGGCGTGCCCGTGGCGATGATCTGCTTCGGTATCAACTCCGGCGCCTATGTAGCGGAGATCTTCCGCAGCGGCATCATGTCCACGGACAACGGTCAGTTTGAAGCGGGACGAAGCCTGGGCTTCAGCTACATCCAGACCATGCGCTATATCGTGATCCCCCAGGCGTTCAAGACGGTACTGCCCACCTTGTGCAATGAGTTTATTGTTCTGATCAAGGAAACCTCCATCGCCGGCTATGTGGGCATCATGGACTTGACCAAGGCGGGCGACCTGATCCGCGGCAGAACCTTTTCGGCATTCCTGCCGCTGTTGACCGTGGCGGCCATCTATCTGATTCTGGTGGTTTTGCTGACATGGCTTGTGGGTAAACTGGAGAGGAGGCTGCGCAAGAATGAGCGATAATGTATTGCTGGAGATCAAAGGTCTCAAAAAACATTACCGAAACGGCACCATCAAGGCGCTCAACGGCATCGACTGCACCATCAAGCAGGGGGAAGTGGTCGTGATTATCGGTCCCTCCGGGTGCGGCAAGTCCACTTTTTTGCGCTCGCTGAACCTGCTGGAACTGCCCACCGAGGGGGAGATCCTCTTTGAGGGCACCGAGATCACCGACCCGAAGATCGACATCAACCGCCACCGCCAAAAAATCGGCATGGTGTTCCAGCAGTTCAATCTGTTCAATAACCTCAACATTTTGGACAACATCACCTTAGCACCCATCAAGCTTTTGAAAAAGCCGAAAGTGGAAGCGGAGCAGGAAGCCATGCAGCTGTTGGAGCGTGTGGGACTTGCGGACAGAGCCGCAGTATATCCGTCCCAGCTTTCCGGCGGACAGAAGCAGCGCATCGCCATCGTCCGGGCCTTGGCGATGAAGCCTGACGTCATGCTCTTTGACGAGCCGACCAGTGCACTTGACCCTGAAATGGTTGGCGAGGTGCTGGACGTGATGAAGGAGCTGGCACAGACCGGCATGACCATGGTGGTCGTGACCCATGAGATGGGCTTTGCCCGGGAGGTCGGCACCCGCGTGCTGTTTATGAAGGACGGTACGATCGTGGAGGAGGGCGAACCGCACACCTTCTTTGACGCTCCGAAAACGGAGCACGCCCGCAACTTCCTGGCAAAGGTTTTATAAGATACAAACACGGGGTGTGAGACAGAATCGTCTCACACCCCGTGTTTTTGTGGAATTA
>JBJEQK010000197.1:0-5782 GCA_051881715.1 Acutalibacteraceae bacterium | reverse complement strand
GTTACGTAACATGCGTACCGGCACGGTGTATGACATCAACCAAACGCATAGTGGATCTGCTTCCAAGGTTGGCGAGCTTGTCTCCGTCCACGTTATCCCCAGACCTCACAGCGAAGTCGAATACATCCTTCCGTCGCTTGACAACTGCGATAGATGAGGATTCTGACGGAAGCGGACTTGCGGTCCTCGCTGTCGCTTGAAGGAATCAAAATCTATACAGTTCCTCCCGATGTTTTTGTTACCCCGGCGGCAAGAGAATATCTTGCCGTCCGAGGGATCGGGATCGCTGTCAAAAGCGGCGAGAAAACCTGCTTCGACGATACGAAACAGGCGAAGCACTCCAATCGGATGCGCTTCTATGTGGATGCAAAGACCGGCAAGACGTATGAGGAAAAGCCGGAGGATATGACGCATTTGCGCGCCAATATTCTCATCAAAAAAACGGATCCCATCATTGACTTCCGAGGCAAGCTGGATCTGTTAGAGGCGGAGATCATTCTGGCACAGATCGTGTCGGAACGGTTGGGGTATACCCGGTTGACGCAGGATCTCGGGGAGACGCTGGACTACACACGCAATCTGCTTGCGTGTGAGGTGCTGGAAAAACCTGTAGATGAAAACGTGACTTTGCTTGGACTTTCGATTCCGGAGCTTCGCCGTGTTTCTCACGATATCAAGTCGGAGCTGGGGCTCAAGACCCATCCCATGCCGGACTACAAAATGGGAGAGATGCCCGCCGTGCTCAACAAGCTGCGCGCCCTCGTGCGCCAGACGGAGCTGTCTGCGGCCAAGGCTGTGCCGGAGCGGCTGGATATCATCCGTGCGCTGAATCGGCTGTCCAGCTGTATGCATATCCTGTTTTGCAGATTTTTGGTCGGCAAATACGGCGCAAAGGAAAAGTAGGTGATCGCCCATGAATGAAAGAGAGATCAAAGACATCATTGCCTGTGTGCTGGAAAAATACGCCAGTGCAACGGGTCAGACCGTTGTGCCCTCTTCGGACGGTTCCGTGTTTGCGGAGGCGTCTGCACGTCATGTGCATCTGACCGCCGCCGATGTGGAACGGCTGTTCGGTGCGGGGGAAAAGCTCAATCCCGTGCGTGACCTTTCCCAGCCGGGACAGTTTCTGTCCGATAAGCGCGTGCGTTTGGTGACCCGTAAGGGCACCATCGACAACGTGGCGGTTCTCGGTCCGGAACGGTCGGAAACACAGGTGGAACTGTCCATGACGGATTGTCGTTCTTTGGGACTGAAAGCGCCTGTGCGTATGTCCGGCGACCTGAGCGGTGCGGCGGATGTCTGCATCTTCGGGGATAAGGGCTGTATCGAGGCAACGGGCAGTGTGATCGTCGCCAAGGCGCATATCCATATGACCCCCGGCGATGCGAGAGCCTTCGGCGTTTCCGACGGTCAGCACGTGAAAGTCCGTGTCGAAAGCGGGAGACCTCTGACCTTTGACGATGTGGTGATCCGTGTCAGCGAGAAATTTGCCCTGGCGATGCACATAGATTTTGACGAAGCGAATGCCTGTCTGCTGGACAAAACAGCAAAGGCGTACATTGTAAAATAAGAGAGAATAGAAGGTGTCACAGATGCCGGAACTTTCCAAGGAACAGCTTGTGGAGCTGATTACCCGAGAGGTCATGCGCATAGTGGGCGATTCGGTGGAGCCGGATACGGCGGATAAACCGGGATGCCCCGAGGTATTGGTCATCGGCAGCCCCGATAAGCTGCCTGTCCATATCCGCAAGAAGTATAACCTGCGTACCATGGAGTGTTATACCTGTCCTGAGGATGTGGAAAAGTTTGAAAAAATCTACATAACACAGTTGAATCTGGTCGAGCTTGCGGATATCGCACTGGGTCGGAATACAAAGCCTGTGCAGTGCGCCGTCATCAGCGGACTGCTGTGCGACAAGGAAATATTCCTGATGGAGTGTGCATTGGAATTTCGTAAGAATTCCAACACCATGAGCCGCGGCTTCTACCAGCTTTTGGAAGGGTATGTGCGCACCCTGCAAAGCTTCGGAATCAAGCTTGTCAACGGACAGACGCCCATCGACAAGTACACCGTTCGTTCCGCTCCCGGCGATGATCTGCCCGAGGGGATCATTACGGAGGCAATGGCTGTGGCCATGCTGGAGAAGTGTACCGATTCCGTGATTCTGCTCAAGAAGGGTACCGTGGTTACCCCTTCCGCCAAGGATGTTTTCCTGCACGCAGGAAAAGTTCTTGAAATGGTATAAAAGGAGAAAAGCTATGCTGATTTGTGAAGTGATCGGTCACGTTTGGGCTACCAAAAAGCAGGAGGGCATGGAAGGCTTCAAGCTGATGGTCGTCCGGGAGATCGAGACCAATACCCATCGCGGAGACACTTTTGTAGCGGCGGATACCGTCGGTGCAGGCATCGGTGAGCAGGTGCTTGTGGTGGATGGCAGTACGGCCAGACGTGCCCTTGGCGGCGATGATTTTGTCGTGGACTGTGCGATCGTGGGTATTATCGACTCCATTGAAATGCGGCGTGAAGATAATCCGAATTTACATCTGTAAATAAAAGTGCGAGAGGACAGAGCAAATGAGTCTCAAAGATAAACTTTTTGCTGCGGGTGTCGTGGGATGCGGCGGTGCCGGATTCCCGACCCATGTAAAGCTTTCCGGAAACATCAGACATTTAATCATCAACGGTGCAGAGTGCGAGCCGCTTTTGCGCACAGATCGCTATATCATGACGAACTTCGCAAGGGAGCTCGTGGAAACGGCGGAGTCTTTGCGTGCAGAGCTGGGGGCAGAGGACTGCACTTTCGGTCTGAAAAAAGGATACAAGAGCGAGATCGCCGCACTGACCGGCGAGATTGAAGCGCACCGCTATGCGGATCGTATCCTTTTACATACCATGGAAAGCTTTTATCCGGCGGGCGACGAGCAAACTCTTGTTCGTGAAGTGACCGGCGAAACGGTGCCTCCAGCGGGCATACCGCTGGATGTGGGCTGCGCCGTCACCAATGCCGCAACACTCCTTTGCATCTGTCATGCCCTGAAAGACGAGCCTTTTACGGAAAAGTATCTGACCGTTACGGGTGAGGTACGCAAGCCTGTGGTGCTGAAGGTGCCCATCGGCACCTCCTTCCGGGAGTGTATTGAGCTGGCCGGCGGCGCACTGTGCGAGGAATACTTCCTTGTTTCCGGCGGTCCGATGATGGGCAGACCTATCCCGATGGCAGAGCTTGACAAAGAATATGTGACCAAGACCACTTCCGGTATCCTGGTTTTGCGTGCGGACAGTTTTCTGTCCCGGCACAACGACATCCCGGTGGCGCATATGCTCAACCGTGCGCATTCCGCTTGCATCCAGTGCAGCTACTGTACGCAGATGTGTCCGCGTCATCTGATGGGACATCCCCTCCAGCCGCACAAGATCATGCGCAAAACATCCCTTTCCGGCAGTTTGGATGGGCTTCTGTCCGACCCCGAGATTCAGAATGCTCTGCTTTGCTGTGAGTGCGGCATCTGCGAAATCTACGCCTGCCCCATGGGATTGCAGCCGAGAAAGATCAACGGAATGCTCAAGCGTGCTTTGGGACAGGCGGGGATCCGCTACCCCAAGGGCGAGGGGATGGGGCAGGAAAGTCCTGCACGGGAACTTCGGAAAGTTCCGTCCAAAAAGGCGGCGGCCAAAGCCGGTGTGCTGAAGTATTACGATTACACGATCACCGATCTCGTTTGTGCGCAGCCGAAAGAGGTGACCATTCCGCTGAAAATGCATATCGGCGCTCCCTGCGACCCGATCATTGCAGACGGGGAACACGTCACCAAGGGACAGCTGATCGGCAAATGTCCCGAGGGCGCACTGGGAACCAATATGCACGCCTCCATAGACGGCACGGCGACGGTCATCGGCAATTCGATTCGCATCGTTCGCTGAAGAAAGGATGAACTATTATGATGGAAACGATTGGTTTTCTCGAGACCAACAGTATTGCAAAAGGCATTGAAGCGGCGGACTATATTCTGAAAGCTGCCGAAGTGGAGCTTTTGTTTGCAAAGCCGGTTTGCCCGGGAAAATATAACGTGCTTTTCTGCGGCGAGGTCGCGGCCGTTACGGCTTCTTTGGAAGCGGGAGAAGCGGCGGCAGATTCCTTTGTGGTGGACAAGGTGGTCATCCCCCGTGTGCACCCGCAGGTGATTTCCGCGATCAATCAGTCCACCCCCGTGGCGGATGTGAACGCTGTCGGGGTGATGGAGTTTTACAGCATCACGGCGGCGGTCTATGCGGCGGATGCCGCAGTTAAGGCGGCGGAAGTCGATCTGATGGACGTCCGCTTGGGAACGGGCATCGGCGGCAAGTCCTTTGTCGTCCTGACCGGCGATGTGGCGGCGGTCAACGAAGCCGTAAAGGCGGGGGTTTCCCTCGGCGAGGAGCAGGGCTTGGTCGTGTCCAGCGTTGTGATTCCCAACCCGCGCCGGGAAATTTTCGAGTCCCTTGTTTGACGGATATGAAAAGAATCGTACTTGCTTCGGCTTTGCTCGTGTTTCTGCTTTTGCCTGCGTGTCAGAGAGCGGAGGATTCGGCAGAGCCGATCACTTTATTTCCGCAGAATTCTGCCGCCGAGACAACAGCCGCCCCTGCACCTGAATCGACCGAGCCGACCTCTGCGCCTGCGGTCAACAAAACCTACGGACAGACGCTTTCGCAGATTCAGTCCGTCCAGGTGTTGGATACGGCACAGGCGTATCGGACAGAGGATTCCTACCGCTTGGAGCAAAAAGCCGTGGAAGCCGCGAAAGCAATGTTTTGCGCCGAGCTGTACGACCCGTCCTCCTTTACCGTGCTGAACTCCAATTTATGGAACTGCGTGGATGACGGAGAAAATGTATACTATAGCATATACATAAAAGCAAGCTATACGGTGGAGTCGGGCGAAACGATGCAAAGCGGTTTTTTCGGGGATGTGGGTGTGCGAAAATCCGATGAAACCGCATTCGATGCCGCAGACACCATAGACGCTGTGGCAGAGCGATATGATGCATTCCGAGAGGAAAAGCGCAATCATGCCCCGATTGCAGACGCAGACTTTGAACAAGCCGCAAGGACGATCGCTTTGCAAAGGCTGAAATACCCGGATTCCGCATCGCAGACGGTGGTGCGGTTCGCCGGCGAAGTGGATGCGGCGTCAGCGGAGGGCGTTGCCTATCAACAGTATGATGTTTTTTGCGAGGCAAAAAATGACTATGGGATGCAGATCCCGTGTTTCTATTCCGTCTATCTTCGTTCTGCGGACGGAAAGATACTGGAGGTTGACCCGGCGGAACCGTAAAAAACACATCCGATATGGACATAAAAACGTGCCGCACGCCATATCCTGTATATTTTCGGAATTTTTTTAAAAAAGTACTTGCATTCTCTGCATGGCTGTGCTATAATCCGTATGTTGTAATTTGACTACAAATGAAGAGGTGACAAGAATGAAACAGGGCATCCATCCCAAGTATGAGAAAACAACGATCCGTTGTGCTTGCGGCGAGGTGATCGAGACCTCCTCCACCAAGGAGAATCTTCGTGTTGATATTTGCTCCAAGTGCCATCCGTTCTTCACGGGCAAGCAGAAGCTCGTCGATACCGGCGGACGTGTTGACCGCTTCAAGAAGCGCTACAATCTCGACAAATAAGATCACGTTTAAAAGCCTGAACCAATTCGGTTCAGGCTTTTCGTGTATAAAAAACGGTTTATCACGGATTTTTGTGGGATTAAAAGTTTCGGTCAAGCCTTTTCAAAGGCTTGCG
>JBJEQK010000196.1:0-24873 GCA_051881715.1 Acutalibacteraceae bacterium | reverse complement strand
CGACCCGTCCGGCGTACAAAAAGTTGATGCGAAGGATATTTCAATCCACGCTCCCGCATGGGGAGCGACCTGGCAGTGCCACAAGTATGCAAGAGGTCAGTGCAATTTCAATCCACGCTCCCGCATGGGGAGCGACACAAGTACATAGCCGAGGGCGGAAACGGAGCCGTATTTCAATCCACGCTCCCGCATGGGGAGCGACTGCCGTAGCCGTCAATCAGGCGTTGCAAGAGTGCATTTCAATCCACGCTCCCGCATGGGGAGCGACGACCGCTGAGCACAAGCGAGTAATAGCCGTCGTAATTTCAATCCACGCTCCCGCATGGGGAGCGACAAATTTCCCGCACCGCCTGACTATTGTTTGCAATCTATTTCAATCCACGCTCCCGCATGGGGAGCGACAGGACTGATGCACACCGACTTGCGTAGATATTACATTTCAATCCACGCTCCCGCATGGGGAGCGACAGCAAAAATGCACAACATACGTCTTATTCCCTGCAATCGTCTGTACATTTTGCAAAATTTGATTTTTCTATTTCAATTATTTTTCTAAAATAGAAATATCATTTACATTTCAGATACTTTTTTGCCGAACAATTCGGTGCGAACCTCCCGGCGTTTTTCAACAGCTTCCGCTTCGCACTCAAAGGATCAGCACACCCTCCGGGTCATAGGAAGTCTTTGTGCCGAACTGTTCGATCTTTTTTTCGTAGTTGTTGCCCAAATGGTAGATGCGCAGACTGTCCTGTGTCTGGTCGATGATCTGCAGCAGTTTCGCCTTGACCGTGACAAACTTCGCCGCATCGAGACTGCACTCAAACACAGAGTTCTGCACACGCTGACCATAGTTGCAGCATTCCTTTGCCAGCTTCGCCAGTCGTTTTCGACCGGCGGCCGTGGTTGTATTCACATCGTATGTAATCAGCAACAGCATCGTTTCACTTCCACAAAAAGGGCGGATAGCCGTCCAGATCTCCGCGCAGATAGCGGGCGAGCAGCATGGCTTGCAGATGCGCAACCAGTCCCCACTCCACCTTTTCTTTCAAATACGGATGTACAAGCGTCTCTTTTTTGCGTTTTTGCCACTCGCTCAAAAAAGCTTTTCTGCCCGCCTCCTTGAGCAAAACGGCGCCGGTCTCCTGCCGCTCAAAATCATCCGCCGACAGGATTCGATTGTTAATGAGCGTGAGCACGAAACGATCCGCAAAAACGGAACGCAGTTCTTCCTCCAAATCCAGCGCCAGAGATTTTCTCCCTGCACGGTCGGTGTGCAGAAAGCCCACAAAGGGATCCAGTCCCACACCACGCAAGGCAGCGGCGCATTCGTTCGCCAAAAGCGAATACGCCAAAGAGAGAAGCGCATTCACAGCATCTTGCGGCGGGCGGCGGTTACGCCCGTGAAAAAAGAATTCCTCCTTGTTTTGCAGGATCATCTCATCAAAGACGCCGAAGTATTCCGCCGCCGCATTTCCCTCGATCCCCCGCAGCGTGTCGGCACTGTCTGCTGCGGACAGATCCGTCATATAGGTTTTGAGGGCGTCGCACGCATGGCGAATTTTGTCCGCGTCCACCTGCAAAGCGTGATCCCGAACAGCGCGGTGCAAAACGAATTTGGCGTTATACAGCTTTCCGAAAATGAAATTGCGCGCGATGTCCAACGACGCAGCCGGGTCATCGGCAACACGGTACTGTGTTCTGCGCAGCAGTACATTGCCGTTTTCACTGCCGAATGCGCAGGCGAGGAATCGGTTGCGGGGCGAGAAAAAGGAGAGCCGAATCTGATTTTCGACGCACTTTCCCATCAGCGCCGGCGAAGCGCCCTTATACGAAAAACTAACGATTCCCTCCAACGTGACCAGGGGGATATTCTTTTTTGTCCCGTCCGCAAAAAGCACCTCCACGGTCTCCCCGTCCAGCGCCAGATAGGCATCCTCCGACGTCACATACAGCGTATTCAGAATTCTTTTCAAGAGGGATCCTCCTTCAAGGCCGCCGCCAAATAGTCGGCGACCTTTTGCTTGCTGCGGGCTTTGAGCATCTGCGGCAGACAGAGGTTTTGCAGTGAACAGCTTTTGCACTTCTCAGTCGGCTTGACGGACGGCGTATGACCGGCTTGAAAGCAGCGGTGCATCTCCTGCGTCATGGCGATCACCGATTGCCGCAGATCGGCTGTGATCGGGAACTTTTCCCGGCGTCGGCTGCGGTGGTAAAAGATGTGTGCTTCGGGGATGTCACAGCAAAACATCTCTTCCAAACACATAGCCTGCGCCGTCACCTGCAGACGGTCACAGTCGTTGACTTTCACCGTGCCGTTCTTGTACTCGACCGGGCGGACAAGCCATTTTCCGGGGCGCTCAAAGAGGGTGATCCCCTGTTCGGACGGGATAAACTCCACTGCATCGCACGTCCCGGACAGACCGAGCCTTACCGAATGGACTTGCAGTCCCCGCATCGTCCATATGCCGCCGCGCAGGTCATGTGTACCCTCATCGTGCACCCGCTCATGGATGTGTCTGCCGTGGGCAGTGAGCACATTTTCTTCCCATTGCTGTTCCAGATGGATCAGTGCCCACTGCCGACGACAAAAGCAGAAATGCTGTATGCCGGAAAGTTGGAGGTAATCCTCCTCGTTATACACCGCAGATCACTTCCGGCGCAAGACCTTCCAGAACATCTGCCGTGATTTCGTAGTCGTCTGCGCACGTCGGTACAGCTACGCCGTCCTTAAGCGTCGCATGAACAGAACGGTGCACCTTGGCCGAGGAATACTGTCCCTCCTTGCAGTTGTGCTGCCACCAGTAGAGGCGTACCACTTCCATGGAGCCCTCCGGGCGTGCGGCAGAAGCATCATTGACAAACAGCGTGCGCAGGCACTCCTTCAGCAAATCCGCATCCTCGGCGGTAAAGCCGGTCTTTTCGGCAAGCTGGACGTTGATCGAACCTTTGACTTCGTACAGACCGAAGCGCACAAAGTGCTTCATGCCCATGGTGTCACTGCCGCGATCCTGAATGTTTTTGCGCTCACCGCTAACGCTCTTGGTGATCTGCATGGAGTTGATATCCACAGGATCCAAGCTCACACCCTGATGGATCGAAACGGGTCCACGCACACCCACAGACTGACAGCCGAAGCCCTTAAAGGCAAATACCTGACCGAATGTACGCACATCCGCCCACTGTTCACACGCCTGTTTTGCGAACGCTTCGGGATCCTTGATGCCCTTGAGACCGTCCGCTCTGTCTTTGAGGCTGATGGCGCCGTCATCCGCACGGTCGTCGGACTGGACAAAAATGCGCTCGCCCTTATCCTGCATACGGTTGCGGATCTTGCGCTTGATGCAGACATCGGAAATTTCGCCGAAGCCGTTGTAGTCGGTGCGGGGACGGTTGCCGTTCAGCGGGTCGCCGTTGGAGTTGGCGTTGGTAACGGACACGAACAGGACAAAATCGACTTTGTTTTCAAACTTAGACATTTTCAGATTCCTCCGTATTTTCTGTATTTTCATTTTTCTTGTAAAGGGCATTGCGCTGTAAATAGTAGCCCAGCAGATACGTCTCCTTAAGCGGTGCGTTGAGGTCCTCCGTGGTACAGCAGTCGGAGATCTTCTCGTAGATCTCCCCGATCAACTGCTCATAGAATGCCCTCGTACCCGCCGTCATGCGGGGATAGTACGCCGTTTTCACTTGGTCGTGAATAACCTTGGCGGCGTAAGCGGGACGGCGGACAAACACAGACTGCATACGCAGTGCGTTGGTTTCCCTGTCCTCTCCCCGTTTGCGCAGCACATCTCCCTCTGCCTTGTCCAGCACGGCAAGCAGTCGGCCGAACTGATAGCTTCTGTCTTGGTTGTCTTTTTCCAGTGCCAAACTCCATTCCTCCTTGAATCGGTCAAACCGATATTTTTTTACGACTGCACAGGCGGTGGTCAGCAAAGTATTGCGACTCGCACCTGCGGTATAGATTTGCAGATTGCCTGCTTTTTGCACGATGGCACGCATCACGTCCATGGGGAACGCTTTCTTCTCTACCCGGCAAAGGACAAGTCTCTGCATTTGCTGGGCGAATACCCTGTCGTCCAGCTCAGGACCTTTGGCACCCCGGGGCAAGCCGAATGCGTTCAAAACGATGCGTTTCAGGGACGGTGCGCCGACATTGCCAAAGCCGTCATACCAAACACAGGTGGTGTCCCAGTGTTCCAGCCGGTCAAAGAAATCCTTGGACGAAAATTCACTGTAGTAGTCCACGGATAGCCGCCCGGTGGTTGCGGCATCGAATGCGCAGAGTATGACCGCCTCCTGTTCGGGGATCGCCTGACGGCACTTCGTCAAAGTCTCAAACAGTTTCTTCCGATAATCCTCCAAGTCGGCAGGCTTGCTTTCCGCATTGCACAGCACCGCAAACGGATCCCAAACCTGTTTGCCTTTCGGGTTCCAGCAAAGGAATGTCCGTCCGCCCTGTCGGACACCCTGGGTTGCCACCAGCCATTTCAAGGCATTGTGTGCTTTTTGCGAAGCTTCGTAGCCGACGGTCAAACTTTCCGCATCGTTGAGGAATCGTCCCCTGTAGGTAAAGTTCTTATCATCGTTGGCAGAAATTATTTTTGCCTTTCCATGTAAAGAAACCACACCTCCCAAGTGCTGTGTGGCGGGAACGTTTTCTTTCCCCGTCACCATGCACAGCACCCGTTCCCGTTCGGTGATTTCGGAAAGATAAAAGTCCCTGTACCGCTTCTGGACGGTTCTGTCCGTCCAAACGGGACCGTCCGCATCGCCGATGCCGATGACCGACCAGCAGATCATATCCTTTCCCTCGACTTTCAGCCCCGCTGTTTCCAGATCTTGACGCACTGTTCCCTTTTGCGCATAGCGCAGTACCGCCTCCACCTTTGGGTGCGTGTAGGGGGAATCCACCCATTTCTGGAGCTGTTCCAAATACAGCGAATGCTTTTTCTCGACATCTGTTCCGGTATAACTGAAATAATCACACAAACAGTGTGCCGCAGGCCCAGAGGTTCTGCCGGCAGAGTCTTCTGTCACAGGAATCGGTATCTTTTGCTCCACGGATTGGGCGGAAAGAAACACACCGTCCCTGTCGATGGTGATCATCACCGTGGCATTCGCCATGATGTGCCCGACCGGGGCGAGGGTTTCCTTGCCCTCCTGCTCCACGCCGACCAAATGCGCCATGGCGTCGTATGTTTCGAGCGCGCGTTGAAACAGTCCCATTACGTCACCTCCCCAAATTCCCGCAAGCCGGAAAAGTTCTCCACCTGCGTGCCGAAGGGCTTTACCTGCATTTCGTGCAGTGTTTTGTGGTGCGGACAATCCTGCGGCTTCGGGAACACGATCACGCCGTTTTCCATTTCGGGATACCAGAGATTGACCGTCATTTTGCCCTTGGTTTCCTCGGAATAGGCTTCATCGGCGTAGGTGATGCCATGTACGCTCAAGCCGAAGTGCAGGTGCGGCAGGTCGTCGTAGTACCCTTTGCCCTCGCCGAACACGCACGGCTCCACATAGCCCTGACACTCCCGTGTGCCGAGAAAGATGTCCCTGCGTCCGCCCTTTCGGATCATGCGTTTGGCGATCTCGTGGTGCTTGTTCTCGTTGCGGTCGGCGGCAAGCTCGGGACGGTTTTCGTTCCATTCAAAATGCGCCTGCACCTGATAGCGGCAGTCCTTGAGATAGGTGTAGTACGCCAAATCATTGCCGCCGTTGTACTTGATCGGGCGCACGCCCTTGACCTCGGTTTGGATGGGATTCATCACCCGAACCCGGTCAATGTACCATATAAATGTTGGCTTCCAGTACACGGACGACAGGATTCCCTTGAGCGCCTCATAGGTCGGCACCTGATAGGTACACTTTTCCCCGCCGACCCGGGTGATCGGGTCGGTGAAAAGTGCATAGTCGCCTGTGACTTCAAATTCTACAATATTAGGATACTGCATGAATTCTCCTCCTTTGTATAGATAATCCCGGTTTCCTCGCTGTAAAAGTCCGGGTCGAGTACCCAAAACGTACCCTCGCACACGGTGTGAACAGCGTTCTGTTCCAGCAGCTTCTTCATCGCAAACGGATAGACGGTCACGCTGTACGCCTTGACCAGACGAATCTGCCGCCGCAGAGCATCGTAGTCCTTTTGCGCATACAGCTCCATGAGTTCCTCTATTTCCCGTGCGCCGTCCCCATAGGGCACCAGCACAGCGGTGGTGTCCTCGTCGAATACCGAGAACAGCTTCCCCGCCGTTTTCATTGCAGTGCGCAGGATATATCCCCCGCCGGTTTTGTCGGTGTAGTATTTTATGTTGTCCGACATCAGCGACAGCAAAGACGGCGAATCTTTCACGGGGAAGTCGAAATGATTGTCGGCAAATGTGCGGTAGAGGCATTTGTAATAATGGGCAACCGCTTTCGGCGAGGACAAGTCCCTGTCGAACTGCGCGGCATCCTGTGCATACGCATACAGAAGCTCCCCTGTCGCCTGCTTGCCTTTGTCTATATCCGGCAGCTGTTTCAGATCCTCATCCGAACAGCGCACGATATACACCGGCGGTGCGCCGTCCGTTTCGCCGTTTCGGTTGCATCGACCGGCGGCCTGCACGATGCTGTCCATGCCCGCCGACAGCCGCACAACGGCGCCGAACGAAATGTCCACGCCCGCTTCAATGACCTGCGTGGCCACGCAGACGGTTTTGCGCCCCTCAGCGAGCGACGAGTACACCCGGCGCAGTACGTCCTTTCGGTGCGCCATGCACATTCCCGCAGACAGGTGATAGCAGTTTTCGGCGAACTGCGCCGCCGCTTGGTACAAAAACGCCGCCTCGTCCTTTTTGTTGCAGACGACCAGCACGGAATCGTGCTCCCGAATCACTTCCTCCAGAAATGCGGGAATCTCCTCGAGCTGCCGACTGCCCGCATCGAGAATGGTGTTGCGCTTGAACACATCGTAGTAGTGCCTGTACTGCGCGTCCGAAATCATCGAGCCGGTCAAGCGCAGTGCGCACGGCAGTGTTTCGAGCGCAGGCTGTGTCGCCGAACAGAGCAGGACGGTACAGCGGCAAACCGCCGAGAGGAAGTTCACGGCCAAATTAAAAAGGCTCAGCATTTTTGTCGGCACCGACTGCACCTCGTCCAGGATAATCACGCTGTCGCACAGCGAGCGTAGTCGGCGCACACTTGCACTCTTGCCCGAAAACAGTGTGTTCAAAAGCTGGACAAGGGTGGTCACCACGATCGGTGCATCCCACGTCTCCTCCAAAGCACTGCGGTCGAGCAGGACATCCTCCCCATCCTGTGCTTCCACAACGTCCGAGTGATGCTCCAAAACCATGGCGGGATCGGTAAAGCTTTGAATCACTTCGGCGTTCTGCTCCAAAATGCTGATCAGCGGTGCGGTGTACACGATGCGCTTTTTGCCAAATTGTGCGGCGTGCGCCAAGGCGTACCGCAGTCCCGACAGCGTTTTGCCGCCGCCTGTGGGGATGTTGAGCCGATAGACGCCCTCGGCTTGTGCGGCGAACTGCCTGCAAATATCCGACAGCTCCCGGCGTGCCTTTTGCACCGGGGTCGTCTGTGCAAATGCGTCCAGCTTCGCTTCCGTCTGCTTGAGAACACCGCTCCAAAATACCTTGTCCGCCTGCGGTGCTCTCGGTACAGATGCGCCCATAAACACCGCCGTGTTCCTGCGGTCGGCATCCATCACGGCGGAGGTCACCAATCGGCAGAGCATCCCGAAGTAGAAATGCAGCTGACTGCTGTCCTGCACCATCGGCTGAAGCTTTTTTAGCAATGCGCCGATTTCTTCCGCCGCCTCGTCGAAGCAGGCTTTGACCGTTTGCTCGGAGGCAACGTCCCGAAAGAAGTTTTCGATTGCCACGCGGTCGTACTCCGGCTGTGTTTGTAAGCGGTGCGTAAAGCCGTTGACGTTGTCACTGTTATTCAAATCAAACAGTCCATGGTGCGCACCGATGGCATACGCGATCACCTCCGCCGTCAGCGTTCGCGGCAGATCGCCCGCCGTGTGCAGTTTGTCCAGCACGTAGGAAACGCCCGCAAACGAGTGGATCACCGAGCCGCGGCGTACGTTCTTGCCCGCGTAGGCGGCACGGATGTAGTCGGAAAAGTTCGGATGCATCTTTCCGCAGTCGTGCAAAAGTCCCGCCAGATACGCTGCCCTCCCCAAGCCGACAGGCGCCAAAGAGTCTTTGGCCAGCTCTGCCGTTTCCAAGCAGTGCGTCTGTACCGACTGTTCCTCACCTTTCGGGTTGATGTGTGCAACAAATGTCAAATCTGTCATAATATCCCCTGCCAATCTTGCATTTTGAGATATACTGTCAAGAAAACAGTACCATATATGTGAAGGAATTTCAACACACCGGCAAAAAATTTTTGCCCGCATGACAAGAATACCACCGTTGCTGTCCCATAAGAGTCCCTACAACCGTTTTTTTACAAAAAAAGAACACCGCCTGTGAAAACGGTGTCCGCTTCGGCAAACAGACAGACTGTCAAGAAAGAATGTCGGCTTGCTGACGCAAGTCAAGTTTTTTCTGCCGGCTGACGGAAAAAGAATCGAGCAGGGCGCACGTCACGATTTGTGCGGTGTTGCCTTATTTCTTTTGACTTTACCATCCGAAATATGGTATACTGTTGCAAAATTGGGGGTGTGAATTTTGAAAAAGATCTTTTGCCTTTTCTTTTCCCTTTTGCTGATCGTCGGCACACTTCTGCCCGCCGCCGCACAGACGGAAACGCAGGCGCCGGGCTTTGCCGTGGCAACGGATCTGCACTATGTGCGTCCCATGCCGGATACGCAGTCCAAGCTGGTGGATCTGTATCCCGACATTTCCTTTGCCGGTGCGGACAATGTGACCGCCAACGAGAGCGGCTTTGTGATCGACGCATTCCTGCGCCAATGCGCAGAGGATGACGGTGTGCAGTATGTATTTCTCACCGGCGATCTGGCGACCTACGGACGCGACCTGCCCGAGGAGCACGAAGCCCTCGCCGAGAAATTGGCCGCCTTTGAGGACGCCACGGGAAAGAGCGTCTACGTCATCAACGGCAACCACGACAACGGCAAAAAGAGTGTGACCAATCACGAAAAGTTTGCCGAAATCTATGCCCGCTTCGGCTATGACGAAGCCGTTTCCCGCGATACGGGCAACTGTTCCTATGCGGCGCGTCTGGGCGAGCGGTATATGCTCATTGCGCTGGACAGCTGCGACGAGGGGATGTACCTTGCCGACGGTGTGGACGCCGCACGTCTGCGCTGGGTCAAACAGCAGGCATCTCTCGCCGAACAGGAGGGGCGCTACACGATCCTGCTGATGCACCACAACCTTTTGGAGCACAAGCCTTTGCAGCTTCTGACCGGTCCCAAATACATGGTACGTTTCCCGCGCACCTACGCTTCGCTGTTTGCCGACTGGGGCATCAAGCTGGTGTTCTCCGGGCACACCCATGAGGCGGACGCCGCGCAGTACACCAGCGCCTGCGGCAACACGGTCGTGGAATTCGTCAATGCTGCCCTGACCGCCTACCCGGCGCAGTATAAGGTGTTTTCCCTCGCAGAGGACGCCGTTCGCTACAGCACAAAGAGCGTGCAGTCCATCGACACAGCGGCGCTGTCCGCCGCCGTCAGGGGCTACACGGATGCGGAGCTGCAATGGATGCAGACCGATTTCCCCGGCTGGATCCGGGACAAATACCTGACGGTGGAGGCCGAGCGCGTCAAGCAAGCGCTGACTGCCGAGGGGCTGGGCTTCAAACAGGGCGACCTGTTTTACCCCACGGTCAAGGCCATCACCGACGGCATCCTCGCCGATCTGCAAACGCCGCTCTACGGTGAAAATTCCGTCAGCCGTGCGGCGGCAGAGTACGGCATACAAATCCCGCAAAGCGGCTATACCGACGTACAGCAGGTGATCGCCCAGATCGTCTTCGGCAAGGTGGACGGCAGACGGTGCTACGGCTTCGACAGTGCGGAAACCCAGATCGTTTTAGGGTACCTGCAATGCGTTCTGCGCCGGGAAACTGCGGCGCTGCGGGATGAGACCTGCCTGAAGCTTGCCAATCAAATTGCGGCGAATCTGGGTCGTTCCGACACCATTGCCGCCGACGCAGCACGCACATTTTCTCAAATATTCGGCGCGCGCACCGGCGTGGAAACTCTGGCGCTCGCTTTGCTCTCTCCCTATCTGCAAGGGTGCATCGGCACGGACAGTGCGCCGGACAACCACAGCGGCACCCTGCCCGGATGCGGCGCAAAAACGCCGCACCTGCAAAACATTGCGGCAAAGACTATCAGTACATTCCGCACTTTTTGGGAGCGGCTGGTTGTGGCGCTGAAAATTTTACTGCGCATTTACTGAACCTGCCAAAAAATGCTTACGGCTGTGTCCCGGTGACCGTTTCCCCTGTCCAGTCGAGGATGCCGCCGAACTCGAAGATGCCCAAATAGCCCATGTCAAACAGCTTCTGCGCCGCCTGCTTGCTGCGGTTGCCGCTGCGGCAATAGACCAAGATGGTCTGCTGTTTGTCCGGAAGCTCTGCCGGCGGCTCTTCGCCGATGGTCTCGTTGGGAATGCAGATTGCCCCGGGGATGTGTCCTGCGGCGTACTCGTCCGTGCGGCGGACGTCCACGATCACGCAGTCCTCCTGCTGCATCATCCGCTTCGCTTCGTCCTGCGAGATTTGTGCATAGTGATTCTCCATGCCGTCGCCGTCCATGACCTGCCCCTTGATTCTATAGCCGGCAACAAGGACAATAATCAGGATGAGGACGATCGCCGCCGCGATCCACAAAAGCAGTGTGCTTTTTTGCATAATTTTCCCGCCTTTCCTCTGGATATATATAGTATACCACGTTATCCCGCCGTTTGCAAACAACGCCCGTAAACTCCGCACCGTGCGAAGTCTATGGGCGTTGCGTATTTTTCTGCGCCGTCCGCTTTGCGGAGCGTTTGCCTTTTTATTTTGTCTGCAAGCCGAGTTTTTTTACGGCTTCTTCGCGCATCTTATATTTCTGTATCTTGCCGGCGGCATTCATCGGGAACGACTGCACAAAGTCGATGTACCGCGGCACCTTGTGGCGCGCCATATGGTCGGCGATGTACGCCTTCATCTCCTCCTCGGTACAGCTCTCGCCCTCCTTGAGGATGATGCACGCCATCGCCTCCTCGCCGTACTGCTCGTCCGGCACGCCGATGACCTGCACGTCGCTGACCTTGTCGTGGGTCAGGATGAACTCCTCGATCTCCTTGGGGTACAGGTTCTCGCCGCCACGGATGATCATGTCCTTGAGTCTGCCGGTGATTCTGTAGTAGCCGTTCGGCTCCCGGCAGGCAAGATCGCCCGTGTGCAGCCAGCCGTCCGCATCAATGGCGGCGGCGGTCGCCTTGGGCATCTTGTAGTAGCCCTTCATCACGTTGTAGCCCCGGGCGACAAATTCGCCGTTGGTGCCGTCGGGCACCTCCAATCCCGTCTCGGGGTCGATGACCTTGCACTCCACCTCCGGGAACGCATTGCCCACGGTGCCGGTGCGCAGATCCACGGATTCCTCCCAGTCGGTCATGGTACAGCCCGGAGAGGACTCCGTCTGTCCGTAGACGCTGGTGATGCCGACCATGTGCATCTTCTCCTGCGCCTCGCGCATCAGGGATTCGGGGCAGGTACTGCCCGCCATGATGCCCGTGCGCATATAGGAAAAGTCAGTCTTGGCAAAGTCGGGATGCTCCAGCATGGCGATGAACATGGTGGGCACGCCGTTGAACGCCGTGATATGCTCGGAGTGTACGCAAGCCAGCGAGGACTTCGCCGAGAAATACGGCATGGGCAAGATAGTGGCGCCGTGGGTCATGCTGGCGGTCATGGACAGCACCATGCCGAAGCAGTGGAACATGGGCACCTGAATCATCATGCGATCCGCCGTGGACAGATCCATGCGGTCGCCGATACACTTGCCGTTGTTGACCACGTTATAATGGGTGAGCATCACGCCCTTGGGGAAGCCGGTGGTGCCGGAGGTGTACTGCATATTGCACACATCGTCCTTGCGCACCGCCGCCGCCATGCGCCAAACCTCCTCCACGGGAACCTCCTCACCGCGAAGCAGTGCATCCTCCCAGCGCAGACAGCCCTGCTTTTTGAAGCCGACGGTGATGATGTTGCGCAAAAAGGGCAGTCTGCGGCAGTGCAGCGGTTCGCCCGCTTTGGCGCTCTCCAGTTCGGGACACAGCTCGGAGATGATGCCCGAATAGTCGGAATCCTTGCAGTTCTCTACCATCACAAGGGTGTGGGTGTCGGACTGGCGCAGGAGATATTCCGCTTCGTGGATCTTGTAGGCGGTGTTCATGGTGACGAGGACAGCGCCGATCTTGGTGGTCGCCCAAAAGGCGATATACCACTGCGGCACATTCGTCGCCCAAACCGCCACATGGGAACCGGCGCGCACGCCCAGCGCAATGAGCGAACGGGCGAAATTGTCCACATCATCCCGGAATTCCTTATAGGTACGGGTATAGTCGAGGGTCGTATATTTAAAAGCGTACTGGTCAGGGAACTCCTCCACCATGCGGTCGAGAACCTGCGGGAAGGTTTCGTCGATCAGAACCTCTTTTTTCCAAACATAGCTGCCGGTGTGCGCTTTGTTGCTGTACAGCGCCGGAGCGGCAGACGCTGTGTCCCGATACGGGTGCATGAAACCGGCGAACTGGGCGAACACGATCTCCATGTCATCGATCTCCGGGCACCATGCGGGATCCCATTCCAGCGAAACGAATCCGCTGTAATTCACGGAACGCAAAGCGGCGATCATATCGTCAATGGGCAGTTTGCCCTCGCCCATCAGGCAGTAGCTTATGCCGTCCTCGGTCATCTGCGCATCCTTGATGTGGACATGGCGCACATAGGCGCCGAGGTTGGTGATGGTCGTTTCGGCATCCTCGCCGCCGAAGAAATAGGTGGAGGTCATGTCCCACAGCGCGGCAATGCTCGCATCAGCAAAGCGGTTCAGCAGATCCCGCAGCAGCGCCGTGTCGCAGAACACGCCGGAGGTCTCCACCAACAGCGCAACGCCCTTGGAACGTGCGTCCTCCAGCAGCTGCTGCAAAAAGGACTCCACCGTGGCGGCGATCTTTTGCGCATCGCCCTCGGCGTACACTTTCAGCCGCACGCAGGGGATGTGCAGGGCGGCGGCAATGTCCATACAGCGGCGCACCTCCGCCAGTGCTTCCTGCCGTGCATCTTCCCTGCCGGGGTCGCAGATAGCATCCACACAGACAAGGGAGATCTTTTCGTCCAGCAGCTTGCGGCGGGTGGCGGCGGCGGTGTAGTCATAGAACGCACCGTCCGCTTCGGTAAACATGGGGCTGTGGGTGTTGTGCAGCTCGATGCCGCCAAACTCCAGATCCTTGGCTATGGCGCAAAAGGTGTCGAAATCACTGCCGTGCCAGCCCTTGGTGGAAAAAGAAAGCTTCATCTTGCTTCCTCCTCATAGACGATTTTGTTCAGCGCGTTGATGTAGGCACGGATGCCCGCACCGACAATGTCCGTGGAAAGACCGTTGCCGGAATAGAGCTTTCCGCCCTCGCGCAGCCTGACCAGAGTGGAGGCCATGGCTTCCTTGCCCTCGGTGACCGCCTGAATCTGGAAATCATCCAGCTCATAGTGCCTGCCGACGATCTGCTCAATGGTCATGAACGCCGCATCAATGGGACCGTCGCCCATGGCAATGCCGCTGATCTCCTTGCCATCCTTGATGAGTTTGATCTGTGCGGAGGAAGCGAACACATTTCCTGTATTGACAACATATGTATCTAATTTATACGTGCTCGGCACCTGCAAAGCCGCCGAAGCGACGATGGCTTCCAGCTCCTTGATGCCGACGGTTTTCTTGCCCGCCACACGCAGAAATTCTTCATAAACTCGTGTCTCGTCCTCCGAGGACAGGTCATAGCCCAGCTTACGCACGGCGGCGCTGATGGTCTCCTGCGTGTCCTTGGCGTCGAAGCGGACGGTCGATTCCGCCTCGGCAGATTCCGTCTGCGAAAGAGCCACCGCACCGTCGTTCAGACGCTTGATCTGGGACAGGGTGCGAACGAGCTTCGTCAGCTGTAAGCCGCTCTCCATGCCGCAGTTGTTGCCGCAGTTTTTCAAAATATTGCCGAAAGTGCCCAGATCCGTGATCTCTCCGCCGCAGGAGGTTTTGACCACATTGGCGCCCAGCTGTACCGCCATGACTGCCGATGCGGCGGCAAGACCGTTGCTGTCACTGCACATCACGCCGATGCGCACCGTTTCGGGCAGGTCGGCAGAGTGCAGAAACTCACGAAGAAATGCACAGAATGCATCGGGCAGCATAACGCCCTCGCTGTCGCAGACCGTGACTGTGACGGCGCCCGCTTCCACCGCCGTCTTGGCAGCCTCGGGCAAAAAGCCCTCCTCCGCACGGGTCGCATCCAGCGCGCAGAACTCCACGTCTGCGCAGTATTCCTTCGCCTTCTGCACAAGGGCGGCGATCCACGCTTTCATCTGGGGCGCCTTTTTGTGGTAGCCGTATTCCATGCCCACCACCGATACGGGCAGGGAAATGCGAATCCTGCCGTGTACCGCCGAGGACAGCGCCGCCGCCGCATTTTCGATACCCTCCATCGTGCCGCCGGCATCCACGGACAGCACACTCTTTTTGACAAAGGAGGAGACGGTGCGTGCCAAAAGCACATCCGTGCGGACATTTTCGATCACGGGAAGCTCCACCGCATCCACCGCCAAATTTTCCAGCTGGCGCGCGATCTCGATCTTTTCCTTGAAGCTGTAAGTGCCGCTTTGCCTGCAAAGCGTTCTGTCGCAAAGTAGTACGTGTTTCATGGGGAATGATCCTTTCTTTCCATTTGTGCGGTGTATTTTAAAAAAACCCCTGAGGCCTCGCTTGACCTCAGGGGCAAAATCCGTACACCCTGATCGCCGGCGCAGTGCGCCGACCGATGAAAATGCGTTGCGCAGTTTATCTTTTGTAGTCTACCATACCCGTCTGTTTTTGTCAAGCGGACACATATCTCTACCGAATCTCCAAAAACAGCACGTTGCTTGCCTGCAAGGTCGGGCATAGAACCAGCATCCCATCCGCATCCACCGTCTGCGTCTGCTGTGTGGGAACAAGCTTTGCGCACTCGATATACTTTTCCCGCAGCTGCTCGGTGTAGATTTGCTTGGCCGCCGGGTCATGCAATGTCGTGTCTGCGTCGAGACACGGGTCGTCCGGCGACCAGAAAAAGCAGTCGTCGCCGATGCCGTAGGTCTTGCGATCCTCGATCCACTCGTCAAAATAATTGCACTCGTCACTGACAATGTACTGCGTCACGCTGACCGTCTTGCCCGCAAACTGCGGCAGATGCATGGACAACTTCACCTGCACAGACCTGTCGTATTGCAGATCGTTTTTGAAATTATACACCATCACGTGCACCGTGCCGGTCTCGGCGTCCATGGAGGCAACGCCGTCCGCCTCGATGCCGCACAGCAGCCGCAGCAGTCCCGTGGTCGAAAGGGTCTCCAGCTGCCGCTCTCCTGCCATCTTGTTCGTCAGCTTCGCCACATGGTAGCTGACGGTGGGATAACCGCTTAAAATGCCGCCGGACAAATATCCCCAAGAAGAAAAATAATCCATCCCGCTGCGAATCGCCTGCGTCCACAGACGGGCGTCGTAGGCCGCCTGCCATGTGTGACCCACCGTGCGGCTGAACAGCTGAGAATCCCCTGCCCCCGCAGATGCGCTGAGGATGCGTCCCTCATCCACGCCGTAAAGCAGGTTCTTTAAGCCGTACTTTTCCGCCGTTTTGCGCAGATCGCCGATGGTCTCGGGCAGTGTTTTGCCCTTGGTGAATTTGCCCGGTTTGCTGTCGTAGAAGGAGGCGCTCAGGTAGCAGATGCGCGTACCCTTCTCCCCCGTGGCGTAGTTGGTGCCTTGCGCCACATGGCGGATAAAGTCGGCTTCGTCCCACAGTCCCTGCGTCACCGCCATGGCGTGTGCGCCGACAAAAACATCCTCGCCGACGGCGTCCACAAGCGCCTGCACCGTATAGTCGTACAGCTTGCAATACGCTTCGCAGGAGTCCTCCGAAGTTTTGCTCCTCGCATAAAACCAGTCATCGTTTTCAAACTCGGTCATTACCCCGAATCGCCACGTCAGCACTTCCTGCCGACCGAATTCCTGCACCAGCGCATCCGCCAGCGCATAGATATAGCGGTAATAGAGGGTGTAATCATCCGGGGGATACACGTTCATGCCGAAGCCCCCCAGCACATAATCGGCAGTATATTTCAGCGGCACACTGCCCAGCTTGAGAAACGGCTTCGCCCCCAGACGCAGAATACCCTCGCAGTTTTTGAGCAGGCGCGTAAAATCGTAATCGTCCGGCACCGTCGTGTCTGTCGGATCCCGAAACAGATCCCTGTCCGCCGTGCCGCCGGAGCACTGCATCAGCTGCACGTACTGCACAAACTCGAACACATCGTTCTGCGGATCGTTTTGCGCATCGTAAAACTGCGTCCCCATGTCCCACACATTGACGTGCCCGACGATGTTGCCCACCGTGCCGCCCGTTTTTGCGGCATCCACGGTGAACGTGACACGTGGCGTCCCCGTGAACAGCAGGGAAAATAACGAGGCGAAGGACAGGAAAAAAGCAAGAATCTTTTGCATAAACCCACTCCCTTACAAAGCTGCATTTAGTATACCATGCACGCTGAAAATGTGCAACCCGCAGAAAACCGCTTTCAGATCGTTTTGGGCTTATCCCGTCGGCGAAAAAGCTCCTCCAAAACTTTTTGTAAAATGGGTTGATATTCTCTTGGATTTCGGCTATAATAATATTGAATATTAAATTAGCCGAAGGGACTGCTTTTTATGTACATTAAAAGACACGCCGAAAAAACTGTACAGGAATTATCCCGGATGTTCGGTGCGGTACTTGTTGCCGGACCGAGACAAGTCGGCAAAACAACGATGCTTGAAAAAATAACCGGGGATATGCACACTGTCACTCTCGATGACCCCATTGTGCAAGCAAGCGCAGAAGAAGAAAGCGGAACTTTTTTTAAGGATAATCCTCCTCCCGTTTTTGTCGATGAGATTCAAAAGGCACCTGCTCTTTTTGCGCAAATCAAAATACTGCTTGACCGTGAGCACAAAAAAGGACAGTTTTTCATGTGCGGTTCTCAGCAATTCAAAATGATGAAGGGCGTCAGCGAATCGCTTGCAGGACGAATCGGACTTGTGAACCTTCTCGGTCTGTCCATGCGGGAAGCCTACGGCGTAGAGTGTGATCTCCCGTTTATCCCCACCGAGGAGTATTTCACAGAGAGAAAAAAAGACCTTGCAGACATCTCCTACGATGTGGTTTGGGAACGGATTCACCGAGGTTCGATGCCCGAGCTTGCCGATCACCCCGATTTTGACTGGCAGATATATTACGGCGCCTATGTGCGCACCTACATTGATCGGGATGTGCGGGAATTGTCGGAAATCGGTGATACGGTACAATTCACCAAGTTCATGATTGCAGCAGCAGCATCCACCGGTCAACTGCTGAACATGGCGTCTCTTGCCAGAGATGTCGGCATCAGCCAGCCGACTGCGGAACGGTGGCTTTCAATCCTTGTAGCTTCCAACATCGTATATCTGCTTCAGCCGTACGCCAACAACATCACCAAACGAGCGATAAAAACACCCAAGCTATATTTTCTTGATACCGGTCTTGCTGCCTATCTGACAAAGTGGAATACACCTGACGTTTTGAAAAATGGTGCGATGGCAGGCGCTTTCTTTGAAACCTTTGTTGTATCGGAGATCATCAAGAGTTATACAAACAGAGGCATTTTAGATCTTCCGATATATTTCTACCGGGACAGAGACATGAACGAAATCGACCTGCTCATCGAAAACGGCGGAAATTTATATCCCATTGAGATGAAAAAGCACGCAGACCCGTCCAAGAGGGATGTGGACGCGTTCCGTGTGTTGGACAAAATTCCCGGCATCAAACGCGGTTCAGGCGGTGTAGTTTGCCTCTACGACAGACTAATTACGCTTCAAGGCAAAGACAAAATCATTCCCATAAGCTATTTGTAAAATGGGTCAATGTTTTTGGTTATTATAATATTGAATATCAAGTCAGCCGAAAAATAGCAAGTATAGAATCAGCGACACGGTTTTGATGCCGTATCGCTGATTGTGTTTCATATAATTTGGGATATTATTTCAAGTTCTTTTTGTGCTCGGGTGCCTTTATTGACAGTCAAACAGACCCTCCGAAGAGAGTCTGTTGCGGTTGAAGGTTAAGCCTTCCCGTTGCAGCCGAGGACGTCCACGATCTTGTGCTCGACCATCTTCTGGATGGCTTCGCGGGCGGGCTTGAGATACTGGCGGGGATCGAAGTGGCTGGGGTTCTCCGCCATGTACTGACGGATAGCGGCGGTCATGGCAAGACGAAGGTCGGAGTCGATGTTGATCTTGCAGACAGCCTTGCCGGCAGCCTTGCGCAGCTCGCTTTCGGGGATGCCGATGGCGTTGTCCATGGCGCCGCCGTACTTGTTGATCAGAGCAACAAATTCCTGCGGGACGGAGGAAGCGCCGTGCAGAACGATGGGGAAGCCGGGCAGACGTGCTTCGACTTCTTCGAGAATGTCAATGCGGATCTTGGGATCCTGACCGGGTTTGAACTTGAACGCGCCGTGGCTGGTGCCGATGGCGATGGCCAAAGAATCCACGCCGGTGCGGGTCACGAAATCCTGTACCTGTTCGGGCTTTGTGTAGGAGGCGTCCTCTGCGGAAACGTTGACGTCATCCTCGATGCCGGCCAGCTGACCCAGCTCACCCTCGACAACAACGCCGTGGGCGTGGGCATAGTCCACGACCTTCTTGGTCAGGGCAACGTTCTCCTCGTAGGGCAGATGGGAACCGTCGATCATGACGGAGGTGAAGCCGCCGTCGATACAGCTCTTGCAGGTCTCAAAATCGGGGCCGTGGTCAAGATGCAGGGCGATGGGCAGGCCGGTCTCCTCCACAGCAGCCTCCACCAGCTTTACAAGATAGGTGTGGTTTGCATAGGCTCTGGCACCCTTGGAAACCTGAAGGATCAGCGGTGCATTCAGCTTTGCGCCTGCGCCGACGATACCCTGAATGATCTCCATGTTGTTGACGTTGAATGCGCCGACGGCATAGCCGCCCTTATAGGCGTCCTCAAACATTTTCTTGGTCGTTACTAAAGGCATTTTCTTTCACTCCTTATATTACTTTAAGGCAACACCGCACAATTGGGGTGTGCGGATTGCGAAGCAAGATTTTTCGTCAGGTTGTACGAAAAGACCGCCGATTTGCTAACGCAACTCAAGGGATTTTCGTGTAAGCTGACGGAATAAGATTCAAGCAAGGCGTACGCCGCAATTTGTGCGGTGTTGCCTCAAAACTTCCTGTAATAGTATACCATAAAATCGTGGCTTGTCAACAAATTCTTGCGTTTACTTCACATCCAGCCACTCGATGAAGCAGACGGGGTTGTCTGCGGGGGTCGGGCTGATGGCGGAGAAATGGTTATTTGCGGAGGCGGTCATCCCAACCACAACGATCTTCTTACCGGAACCTGCGGCAACAGCTTGGCAAATATCCTGATTGCTGCCCGAAAATGCATATTTGCTAACATCCGAACCGTTCTCACTCAGGGTAATCAAAAAGCCATCCATGCCCTCGCCGCTGAGGAAATTGAAATCACCGTTGCTGGATGACGTCCTGCCCACCGCCGCATAGCCGCCCTTGACAGGGACAATGCCTGTGAAAGAGTCATGCTCCAAACCGCCGAGCATTTTGACCCACTCCACCTGCAGGGATGCGTTCAGACGGATGACGAATGCATCGGAGTTGCCCTGACAGAACTGTCCGGCAAAAACGGAGTCCTCCCGGTTGTTTCGGGTGGAGCCGCCGCCGATCACCACACCGCCGCCGTCCGCAACGGCGATACAGTTGATCTGGTCACTGCCGGAGCCGGCGATGGCACGGTAGGCGATCATCTCACCCTCGGGCGTGAATTTCATCACGATGGCGTCCGCCTTGCCGTAGCCCGCCATTTTTGCCATGTCCAACTGCAAATAGGAACCCAGTGCGCAGGCGGCGTTACAGGAGGCGTAGATATAGCCCTGCCCGGTGACCGCCACGGCAGAGATCTGCGTCGCGTTGGTGCCGCCGTTGTAGACCTGCATCCACTGCTTTTCACCGGAGGCGTTAAACTTCATCAAAACAGCGAAACAGCATTCTGCGGGCAGACCGCTGAAATCGCCGTCGGAAGAATAGGTGGTGCCGCCGACCACAAAACCGCCGTCCGGCAACGCTGCCACGCAGAGAAATTCATCCGCCAGCGAACCGCTGATGCGCTTGAGCCATTCCTGCTCCCCTGCGGCAGAGACTTTCAAAAGGATCGCATCCATGGGGTCGTCCTTCACAGTGCCGAGACTGCGGGCATCTGAGTAGCCGACCGCAACAAAGCTGCCGTCCGTCAGCACCGTCACCGCCGTAAGCGTGACACCGTTCATACCGTTCAGCGAAGTGCCGCCGACTGTTGTTTTCCAGCGGTATTTTCCGTCCTTGTCGTACTTGACCAAAGCGGAACGGGTGCCTTTCCACGACGTATCCGTACCGGCGAAGTCGCCGTCCTTGGAGCGGAACTGCGCCACGGCGATATACCCGCCGTCCGAGGTCGCCGCCACATCATAGAAGCCGTCGCCCTCCGTACCGCCGAAGCCGGACAGCTTGGTCGATTCCAGCGTGGGCGCCGTTTTGACCTCTGCGGCTGTGGTGCCGGTCTGGTTCTCCGTCGTGCCTTCGGGCTTTGTGGTTGCGGGAGCGGTGGGTGCCTGAGTGGTGCCGCCGATGGGCGCCGCCGTGTACGCCTTTTCAAATGTCACCGTATAGGACGGGCTGTGGACGATATAGAATTCGCCCTTGCTGTTGACGGCCAGGTCAAAGCCGTAGTCGTTCAGCTGCTGCAAAATGTCTTCCTGCTGTTTTTGGGTCAGGGACGCCATATTGCCGTCCCACTTGCTGTAGCCGTCGTTGCCGAGTACATTCGCCACTGCGGCGGCGATCTGTTCCCGGCTGGGCAGAGAATTGTAGTTGGGACTCGTTGTCTCCTCGCGGCGGATGGCTTCGTTCTTGAATTCAAAGCCGTCCTTGCCCAGATCCACATCGTAGCCCCGGTCAATCAGCTTGTCACGAACCGCCAGCTTTTCCTCCGTAGAAAGAGAGTTGTAGTCGCCATCCCATTGCTTTTCCTCGCCGAGCACCTGCTGTACCACCTCGGCGATCTCGTCCTCCTGTGCCGTGGGCACATAGTCGTAGTAGACCACACCGTTATCTGTCACCGCCACGTTGTAGCCATGCTGTCCCATTTTGTATGCGATCTGCTTGCGCTGGACATCCGTCAGCTTGCTGTAGTCGCCGTCCCATTTCTGCTCCCCGAGCACTTCCTGAATGAGGGCGTTCAGCATTTCCTCGTCCATCGCCTCTACCGTTGCGGCGGAATAGGTCTCGGTGGGCACAAGGCTGTCCTCCGGCTCCTTGGCGGATCGGCCGCAGGAGACAAAAATCGCCGCCGTCAGTGTAACCGCCATTACGGCGGAAATTGCTTTCAGGATCTCTTTTTTCATAGCGGATCTCCTTTCAAAACAACAATAATTCATGATTCGGTAGTTTAATAGTATCACACTCCCCGGGGAATTGCAATGAAGAAACTGTGAATTTTGCGCTTCCGCCGCCGGAAAAATAAAGGGGAATGTATATTTTTGGACACACGGGGGAAAACTGGGTACAAAGAACAGAAAAGGACGTGTGCATATGGAAAAGAAACCCTCCCGCCAATCCGCCGCAACCTACGCGGTGATGATCGTCTGCCTGCTGGCAGCAGGCCTCGGCGCCTACGGTGCCGCCAAGAATCCGAAGGACGGTCGAACCACCACCGAAAGCAGTTCGTACACCCAGCCCACCAACATCCCCTCGCAGAATGTAGCGGCGAATATGCCCGTTTCGGACGTGCCGTACAGCGAAACGCAGACCGAGACCGAGACGGAAGCCGAAACGCAGAAACAGTATGTTCTGCCCATGGGCAACTTCATCACCAAGGACTATTCCGACGGCGCCGTGGTCTACTCCAACACCATGCAGGACTGGCGTGTGCATAACGGCATCGACTTCGGCGACAACCGCGGGCAGTCGGTGCTGGCGGCGGCGGACGGCAAGGTGGAGAGCGTGACAACGGACACCCTTTGGGGCACGGTGGTGACTGTGGATCACGGCAACGGCGTTGTGGCAAAATACTGTGGTCTGGAAAAGGACAGTACACCTGAGGTCGGCGCCGAGGTGGAAAAGGGCGTTGTCCTCGGCAAGCTGGGGGAGATCCCGGTGGAAAGCAAGGACGGACCGCACCTGCATCTGGAGATCACGGTCAACGGCAGCCGTGTGGATCCGCTTAAATTTTTACAGCCGTGACCTGCGGGGTCGTGTACAGCGTACACGGCTCCGTTTTTTATATCCTCTTGATTTTTGCGCCGGGATGCGGTATGCTTTACCGTATAAGGAGTGATCATTTTGGAGCGTAAAAGCGGTGTGCTGATGCACATTTCTTCCCTGTTCGGGGAGTATTCCTGCGGCGCATTCGGGCAGGAAGCCAAGGAGTTTGTGGATTTTCTGTGTGACTGCGGATTTTCCTACTGGCAGGTTCTGCCTTTTTGCATGGTGGACGAGTGCAATTCCCCCTACAAATCCTATTCCACCTTTGGCGGCAACCCCTATTTTGTGGATCTGAACGAGCTGCACAAGCAGGGTCTGCTCACCCGGGAGGAGCTGGACAGCGCCCGTCAGCAGACGCCCTACAGCTGCGAATTTGTCCGCCTGTACCATACCCGCTTCGACATCCTGCGCAAAGCCGCCGCCCGTGCGGACGACGCCCTGCGCGCGAAGATCGGTGCATTCATCGACAGCGACCCCTATCTGCTGTCCTTCTGCCAATTCATGAGCTTAAAACACGCCAACGGCGAAAAGCCGTGGTATGCCTGGACGGTGCACGAGGGGGATGCGGACACGCTGTTTTTGTGGAAATTCATCCAGTATATGTTCTTTACCCAGTGGGCGGAAATCAAAAAATACGCCAACAGCCGCGGCATCCGCATCATCGGCGATATCCCCATCTACGTGTCGCTGGACAGCTGTGACGTGTACAGCGCCAAGGAGCTGTTCTGCCTGCGGGAGGACAATATGCCCTCCTGCGTAGCCGGTGTGCCGCCCGACTACTTCGCCGAGGACGGTCAGCTTTGGGGCAACCCGCTGTACAACTGGGACGCCATGCGGCAGGACGGCTACCGCTGGTGGTGCGACCGCCTTTCCCATGCGCTGAACCTGTTTGACGGCGTGCGCATCGACCATTTCCGTGGTTTGGAAGCGTACTGGTCTGTCCCGGGTGAAAGCAAGACCGCCCGCTCGGGCAAGTGGGTCAAGGGACCCGGCATGGAGCTGATCGAAAAGCTAAAGGCGGTTGCCGGGGACAAGCTGATCATTGCGGAGGATCTGGGCGACATCACCCCCGAAGCGGCACAGCTGGTCAAGGACAGCGGCTTCCCGGGGATGCGGGTGTTCCAGTTTGCATTCCTCGGCGAGGACGACAACCCCCATCTGCCGCACAACTACATCCAAAACTGCGTGGCATACACCGGCACCCACGACAACAACACCCTGCTGGGGTATCTGTGGGAGATGGAAGGCGAAAACCGTAAACGGATGCTCGACTATTGCGGGCATACGGATCCCGACTGGACGGGCGGCTGTACTGCCGTGCTGCGCACCATGTTCCGCAGTGCCGCAGGACTGGTCATTTTCCCCATACAGGATCTGCTGGGCTTCGGCTCCGACACGAGGCTGAATATCCCCGGCAAGGCGGACGGCAACTGGCAGTACCGCGTCACCAAGGCGCAGCTGGACAGCATAGACAAGACCCGTCTGCGCCACTGGAACACGCTGTATAAACGAAAATAATATCTTTCGGCAGTAAAAAACACACCGGAGTTTTCCGCAAAAGGGAAGCTTCGGTGTGTTTTTTGTGACTCTAAAACCTGAGTGTCCAGCACTGCAATCGCAGACGTTCGGAGAGGTATTTGTCCTGAAAATCGTCCGAATGGCGCCACGTTCCGGCGAAGGCGCAGTCCCGCACCCCGGGCAGGATGTCGAGAGAAACGAGCTGTTCTTTCGGCACGACCGTCACCGTCTCTTCGCCGCAGAGCACCGCCATGGCCGCCCGCAGCCAGTCGGCAGGACCGATCGCCTTGCCGTTCACCCAGATCTGCACAGGCAGAAATGCGTCCTCCACCATATCCGCCGCGGCATTTCGGACTTCTTCCGCAGCGAGTGTCACGGGCTTTGTGATGCCCCGGGGCGCTTCCAAAAAACCCTTCGTTTTTCCGCAAACGTGCTTTTCCCTGCCGCACAGCAGGCTCCGGCAGGCAAGGAAGATATCGGCAACGGACAGGGAGCCCTCCCCCTCAGTCGGTCGCAGTCCGCCCGAAAGCCATTCCCTGAGAGCAGGCATATCGGCGGCGGTCACGACCCTTTCCGGGCGGGCAGCAAGCTCCTGCGCCAGCGCATGGTATGTGGTGATGCGAAAACGGGGATCCTCCTGCACCAAATGCACCAAAAGACGCAGGTTTTCGTAAAATTTTTCGCTCTCCTCGGCACTTCTGCGGGGCGAGTATTGCCACTGCCCGAAGGGATAGAGGTTCTCCTTGTCATAGTTGAGGACGTCCCAATGCTCTTTGAACAGGCTGACGTGGGGA
>JBJEQK010000195.1:0-1515 GCA_051881715.1 Acutalibacteraceae bacterium | reverse complement strand
TTTAATTTTATACAAGCAAAAGGCGGCTGCCGGATATTCCGAACAGTCGCCTTTTACTTGTCAGTCTTAAATGCATCTGCCTGCTGGCAGAGGGAAATGTACTTCTGTATTTCCGCTTCACTCTTTCCTGCAAAGAAATCTGTAACGGTTTTTGATACCGTAGCAGTCGCCGTATCGGGAAATACGATGGCATCCAGACTGATATTCAATTCTTCTGCCAACAATGCAACCGTTTCAAATCGTGGGTTGCTGCGCCCGAGTTCAATCTCAATGATGGTACGGACGCTCATATGCAGTTTCTCCGCCAGTGCCCTTTGTGTAAGGTGCCGCCTTGCTCGCGCAGCACGGAGGGCAGCAGCAAAAGAATCAACTGGATTCTTCATTTCAACTCACCTCATATATATTTTAGTGTGCGCTAATGCTCATATAAATAACCATCTAAATCACATCTGATGAGTTATAAATCATATTTTGGAGGTTAGAAGAAGATGGATATAAATATTCGCCAGAGCAGGAGGCATCTATAACACGGTAAACCGTTACCGCGCAAAATGCCTTTTTTCAAAAAGATTGTTTCTACAAACAGACAAGGAGCTGAGTTGCACTTTCGGAGATGAGTTGCAGCTCATTTATTATGCACTAAAACTCATGAATGAAAATGCGGAAGCTCCGCCAAACGGAAGCCGCTTTTCTACACGCACCAAAACAAAGCTGAAAGGCACCCAAACGGATTTTTATTTCCGTGAGGGTGCCTTTTGTCGTATTGCGTTTTTGCACTCTGTCAGCTGCCGTAGCCCGCCCTTTCTCTCTGCTTCTTTTGATTTGATGGTCATATAGAAACAAGGAGGTACGGCGTATGGATTACTCGTAAAAGTTTCTTCAAAAATCTTTCGCCCAATTTGGAAGTTGGGGCATCGGCTACCGTAGTAGTGGCGAAAGGGGAGGACAAGTATCACCCGCCTTTGCGGACGCGAAGGGAGGTGAGAAAATGAAACCTCATTCGCACGAAGAACATATCCAGCACACCTTTGATGCATTCTGTAAGAAGGTACTGCGGAATGAAGCGCGGGATTACCTCGACGAGTTGGCACGGAAGCGAAATCGTGAGATCAGCTTTTCCGATTTGCCGGTTGAAGTCATGGAACAGCTTTCAACCTGTGACATCTATTTTGTCGAGAAACAATCCTTTGGCGTTCTTGATTACAGGGTGCATATCGACAATGACGAGCTGGCAGAAGCCATAGCCGCTCTGCCCGCCCAGAAGCGCGATATTATCCTGCTGTCCTATTTCCTTGATATGCCGGACAGCGAGATCGCCAAGGCACTGAACATGGTGCGCAGCTCCGTTGCTTACCGAAGATCCGCCACCTTAAAATTGCTGAGAGAACTGATGGGAGGAAAAGCAGATGAACAATAACCTGAACAACGCACGTCTGCTGCCCTTTACTGTCATTCAGAAAGCAGCAGGCGGCGACGTGGAAGCCATCAACGCGGTTTTGAAACACTATGCGGGTT
>JBJEQK010000194.1:0-5931 GCA_051881715.1 Acutalibacteraceae bacterium | reverse complement strand
TAACTTATTATAAAGCATAAAATGGCAGGATGCAACCCTTTTTTGGAAAAATTATTGCAGAATCTCCTGTGCGATCTGCTCGAAAACCGGTGTGCAGTCCTGTGCGCCGGAGGAACCGTCCTCGCAAAGGACTGTCAGCACATACTGCGGCTCTTGCGCCGGGAAGAAACCGCTGTACCAAGTGTTCAGCTTTTCCACGCCGTTTTCATACACGCCGCTCTGCGCCGTTGCCGTTTTGCCGCCGCAGTTTTTGAAGGTCATGGAGTCTGTCTGCTGTGCGGTATAGACCAGCATCTGCCGCACCTGCTGTGCCGTCCGGGAGGAAAGCACCTGCTGTCCCGCAGAGCCCTCCTCCATGGTGCATTTTCCCGCATCATCCACCGTGCCCAAAATCAGCCGCGGCTCATAATATATGCCGTCGCCTGCAAAAACAGCCGTTGCCGCCGCGATCTGCAGGGGTGCTGCGGTCAGTCTCCCCTGCCCGAAGGCAATGTTCGCCCGGGCGGCATCGCTTTGCAGTTCCTCCGGCTCCGGCACAACGCCGGCATCGCACACGATCCCCTCCGCCAGGGGCACCGAGCTGCCCAGACCGACACGCCAGCTCAGGTTCAAAATCGACTCCACCGAGATCTGCTTGGCGGCATGGATGAACCAGGTGTTGCAGGAATGGTACAGGGCGTCCTCCATATCCAGCGTACCGTGCCCGGAGCGCCGATGGCAGTGGAACGTCACGCCGTCCTGCTGTGTTTCGCCGGTACAGGTGTAGCGAAACGAAGGCGATACCCCCTCCTCCAGCATGGCCGCCGCCACGATCATCTTGTAGACAGAGCCGACACTCACCGCATTGAGCGCCCGGTTAAGAAACGGCGCATCGTCGTCGTTGATGCTGTCCTCTAAATGCAGGACATCGAACTCCGGCAGGCTCACCATGGCACGGATTTCGCCCGTGTCCACATCCAGCAGTACCGCCGCCCCCTTGCGAATGCCGGAGCGCAGCATCCCGTCCCGCACCGTCGATTGCAAATTTTTGTCGAGGGTGAGCATCACGCCCCTTTGCCCCGCAACGCCCTCGTCCTGCAATGTGGTCTCCATGCCGCACAGCACCCGCCCCGCCGCATTGACCGGGAAAGAAACACTGCACGTGCGCACACGCAGAATGTCCTCGAAGCTTTTTTCCAGTCCGCAGACGCCCACGCCGGTGCTGTCGCAATAGCCCGCCAGATGCGGGATCAGCAGTGTGCCGCTGTAGCGCACCGGGGCGTGCACCATGCGAATGCCGACTGCGGAAATATCCTGCTGCACCCGCACCGCCGCAGGACGCCCCTGCCGCAAGAGCGTGTACGCCTCGTCAAAATCCGACCGCTCTGCCGCCGACAGCAAAAGCGGCAGGGTCTGCTGTGTCGGCGCCGCAACGGCGATCTTTTCCGTCTCGCTGTTGACAAAGGGCAGACCGTTGCGGTCGTAGATATATCCCCGGCTCTGTGCCGCCTGCACCTGTACCCGTCCGCCGGCGGCACTGCTCGTGAGCGTCTGGTCGTTCGCCAAAAAGAACAGCCGCAGAAAGAGAAAGGCAATGGCGAAGATAAAACAAAAAAATACCGATACAACACGTTTCATAGGATCGCTCCTTTTGCGTTATATCGGTAGTTTGTCCCGAGGCGAGAGGAATATTTGCCCGGCATCTGCCGAGTCCGTAAAAGATTCGACAGGCTTTTTGCATATTGGATTTTACGGCAGAACTCGGTCGATCATTTCCACGCCAAGATACTCCTGCACAACCACAGGCAGCTTCTTAAACAGCGCACGGAAGAAGGCTTTCAGCTTGTCAAAGAAGCCGGACTTGACTTTGATTGTCTCAACTTCGGTTTCGTCAAGCACCTTGTTGCCGTCCATGTACTTCGCCTGTACGGTAAAAGTTTTCTTTGCTTCGTTCACCATATAGCTCTCGCCCGTGTCCACATCCTTACCATCCACAAACCAGTGGATTTTCCCGCCCCAAACGGGACTGGACACTTCGGCGGTCAGGGCGACGGTCGTTCTGTAATCCACCGTTTTATTTTCGACATAGTTGCGAATTATGACGGACGGAAGCATCGGAATCTGGTTCACTTCCCTCGCTCCGCAGACGATACACGCACGCTCCATGAAACCAGTCTCGGTCTTGGTCGCCTCTTTGGAAATAATCCAATCCCCAAAGGTGTGCCCTGTCTTGGGAATCGTGCTCTGCTCGATGAGAACAATGCCGCAGACGGAACATTTCACCCCGTCGGTAAGACCCGTTTCGGTACAGGTTGCCGCCTTGCCGGGGACGGTTTCCTCCGTGTGCGCAATCTTGCCAATCACTTGCTGTGCAGTGATCGTTTCGCCGCAGACGGAACATTTCACCCCGTCGGTAAGACCCGTTTCGGTACAGGTTGCCGCCTTGCCGGGGACGGTTTCCTCGGTGTGCGCAATCTTGTCGATCACTTGCTGTGCAGTAAGCACTTTGCCGCAGACGGTGCATTTCACCCCGTCGGTGAGACCTGTCTCAGCGCAGGTCGCCGCTCTGCCGGGGATGGTTTCCTCTTGGTGCCCGAGGGCATCGACTTCGTTGTCGGTATAGAAGTACCCGCAAACGGTGCAGGTGTGGGTGGTGTAGCCTTTTTTGTCACAGGTCGGCGCCGTGACCACGCTTGTCATTTTATGCGCAGATTCTGCACACGTTCCAACTTCTGTAACTTTCGATCGAATAATGTCCGCTGTCAACTGGAGCCGCAAAGCCGGACGCACCCCGTAGTGCGTATAGTTAATGTTGCTGCTGTAGCCCGCATCGCCGCCGAAATAAACAAGGGACGCATAGTTTGAATGCGTACCGGGCGAGCGCAGTCGCCAGTAGGAACTTCCGGCGTATAGATTGCCCGTGTAAACATGCAGCCCCTGACACTTGGCGTAGTCGCTGCCTTTCGCTCTGCGAGCGGTATCATAGGCACCGCTGTCGGAAGAAAAGCCGTAGCTTGTATTCAGGATATCGTTTTGGGACAGGAGAAAAATTTTGTCGTATGTGGTGTCGGCATCGTAGGCGGGATAGTCCCGGTCAACGCACTTGTTGTCCAGTTCCGTAAGCGAAATGATCATCTGCTGCTTTGCCGAAAATGCCGTGCAATAAAAATCGCCGTTCAGCCACTTTCGGATAGAACTTTCGGCGTAGTTGTTGGCACAGCAGGTCTTTTCCGCATTGCCCCAATAGGCGGTGTTGCCATATTCGTCCGTGCCGGAGCGCAAAATATAGTTGTTAAACGCCTGGCTGTCGATGATGGTCTCACACAGGACGAGACCGGCATCCGGGTCGAGGACACGCCAGCGCAGGGGGGCAAATTGGAACCAATAGACCGTATTTGTGGAATAGCCATTGTTGTCTTGAAAAGATCCGCCTGTAGAGGAGATCGAGCCCGTACAATCCGGTCTATAGCTTGTAAACTGTACGCCCCGGTACTTGGCACCGTCCAGCAGAATGTCCGTGTAGCGCATATAGTCCCCGGGCTGCATCTGACCGTCGGCATTATTGCCCGTACCACTGTAGTAGCCGTAGGACGTCCATTCCTCCCATGCGGGTGCTCGGGCGTTGAGCCGAGAAAGAGTCTCTCTGTCCATCACCTTGCTCTGGGGGTACCAGCCGAACGTGATGACGTCCCCTTGATCGTATTCCGTAATGGTCATAGCGCTGGCCTGCATCGTGAACCAGTGCGTAAACCCCGGCGCCGCACCGCCGAGCATCACCAGGCAAAGAAACACTGCCAATACACGCTTTAAGGTCTGTCTCATGCCGTACCCTCCGTTTTTCTGCTATCCTGCAAAGATATATATTTCTTTTAGTATATCGCAGATTTTTTCATTTTTCAATCCTTTTGTGCCGCTTCGAGCATGGCGGCGATCTCAGCGGGGGGGAAGGTGTACTTTTTGCCGCAGAATCCACAGCAGGTCTCCACGTCCTTGTCCTCGTCCAGCAGCTTTTGCAGTTCCTTTTTGCCCAAGCTCACAAGGGCTTTGGCGTACTTCTCCCGACCGCAGGTGCAGGTATACGCCGTCTCGGTTTCGTCCAGAATGTCGAACTCTATCCCGTCAAACACGGCGGCGATCATGTCCTGCGGCGTCATGCCGCTGTCCACCATGCGGGAGACGGAGTCGATCTTGCCAATGTTGTCCTCGATCTTTGCCACGATCTCTTCGTCCGCAAAGGGCAGGAGCTGGACGAGAAATCCCCCCGCCGCACGGCAGGTGTAGTCCCGGTTGGTCAGCACGCCCAATGCGCACACAGTGGGTACCTGCTCGGATTCGGCGAAATAATTGGTCACGTCCTCCGCGATCTCGCCGCTGACGATCTGCGCCACGCCCACATAGGGCAGTTCCATGCCCAAGTCCCGCAAAACGTGCATCGGCCCCTTGCCCACTGCGCCGCCCACATCCAGCTTGCCCTGCCCGTTGGGGGGTAATTCCGCTTCCGGGTGGTCGGCATAGCCCCGGACGTTGCCCCGCCAGTCGCTCACACAGCAGATCGTCCCCGCAGGTCCGTCGCCGCAAAAGCGCAGTGTGACGGACTGCTTGTCCTCTTTCAGGAGAGAACCCATCATGGACGCCGCCGTCAGCGCACGTCCCAGCGCCGCCGTCATGGTTTTGGAAAGGTGGTGGATCTCGTGCGCCGTCTGCACGATCTTGGATGTGTCCGTCGCCACGATCAGCGCACTGCCGTCACGGGTGATGGCACGGACAAGGAGAGATGTATTCATGATCAATACCCCCGCTTTTATAGTATACTTATCTATTATAGTGATTTTTTTCCTGATTGCAAGTGCTTCTTTTTATGGGTATTATATCTTCCTCTCTTTCGGACATGATAAACACAAAGAAAGGGAGGATTTTGTATGCGTTTTCTGATACTTTGCCTAACCACCGTCGCTTCGTTTGCGGTGCTGTTTCTGGTCACCAAGCTGATCGGGCACAAGCAGATGTCCCAGCTGGATTTTTTCGACTACATCACCGGCATCACCATCGGTTCCATCGCCGCAGAAATGGCGACGGAATTGGAGGAGCCGTGGAAGCCCCTGACCGCCATGCTGATCTACGGCGGCTTTACACTGCTGCTGAGCATTTTCGCCAACAAGCTTCCCCGCTCCCGCAAGTGCCTCAACGGTACGCCGACCATTCTCCTCGACCACGGGAAGCTGTACAGGGAAAACCTGAAAAAAGCCCGGCTCGACTTGAGTGAATTTATGGTCATGTGCCGCCAGCAGGGCTACTTTGACCTGTCCAATATTCAAACCGCCGTCTTTGAGTACAACGGTAAGCTCTCCATCCTCCCCGTGACCACGGAACGTCCCGCCACACCCGGCGACATGAACCTTGCCCCCGCACAGGAACTGCTGTTTACGGAGATCATCATGGACGGGCGCATTCTGCACGACAACCTCACACGCATGGGACTGGATCTGTCGTGGCTGAAAAAACAGCTCAAACAGCAGAACATCGGCAGTGCCAAGGACGTCTTTCTGGCGCTCTGCGACCGAAACCAAAAGCTCGTCCTGTTTAAGAACGAAACCGACACGCCGTAACCGCATACAATGGTGTAGGGGTGACTTTCATGAATCCGCTCGAATGGACGGCTTCCATCACAGCCATCGCCAATGCGCTTGCTTGCGAGCTGACGGACGACGAACTGAATTTGCTGGGTGCTTCCCTGACACAGCTTGCAGACACGCTGTTCACCATCGCGGCACAGCGACAGCTTTGCAGTCAAAAGAGCGACATGTGCAGTGAAACCGTGCAGTAAAAACACCTCCTATGGGTTTTTTCCCATGGGAGGTGCTGTTTTTTGTTCTCTCTTCACGGAAAATTGTGGGATCTGTGCTTCGCACCGGGGAACCCCCGGCGAGGGTTCCCCACGCCAAAACAGTCCAC
>JBJEQK010000193.1:12311-25478 GCA_051881715.1 Acutalibacteraceae bacterium | reverse complement strand
AAAGGCGCCGCCTTTGGAATCCGCAAGCCTTTAAAAAGGCTTGAGCGAAACTTTTGATCCCACAAAAATCCGTGATGAACCAAACCAAAAGATTGCTTATTTGCGCAGTGCCCGCAGGGCGTTGAGTACGGCCAGCAGGCATACGCCCACATCGGCGAATACCGCCATCCACAGACCTGTCCACCCCAGCGCACTGCACAGCAGGATCACCGCTTTGACCGCAAGGGCAAAGACGATGTTTTCCCGCACGATGCGCAGTGTCTTGGCGGAGATGCGGCGCACGGTGCGGATGCCGGAGAGGGCGTCGTTCATGATGACCACGTCTGCCGCTTCAATGGCGGCATCACTGCCCAGTTTGCCCATGGCGACGCCGATATCGGCGCGGGCGAGCACGGGAGCATCGTTGATGCCGTCGCCCACATAGATCACCTTGCCCCGACTGTTTTGCAAAATGGCTTCCAGATGCGCCACCTTGTCCGTGGGGAGAAGCTGTGCGTGCACTTCGTCCAACCCCAGCGCTTTTGCCACATCATCCGCATTTTCCTGTCGGTCGCCTGTCAGCAGTACCGTGCGGATGCCGTCTGCTTTCAGGGCGGCGATGGCTTCGGTGGCGTCGGGCTTGAGCGCATCGGTGATCACAACGGCTCCCGCATATACGCCGTCCACAGCCACATAAACAACGGTGCCGTTTTCTGCGGGAACAGGGACGGAAATGCCGTTTTCCTGCATCAGCTTTTCGTTGCCCGCCAGCACTTCTCTGCCGCTGACGACGGCGGAAACGCCCTTGCCTGCATAATTTTTCATGGCACGGACGTCGGACTGTGCCGGGATCGTTTCGCTTGCTCGGCACAGGGATTCGGCGATGGGGTGGGAAGAGAACTGCTCTGCGCCGGCGGCATAGTACAGCAGGTCTGCATCACGCATACCTTGCGCATGAATGGCGCTGACACAGAACACACCCTGCGTCAGGGTGCCGGTTTTGTCAAAGACCACCGTGTCCGCCTGGGACAGGGCTTCCAGATAGGTGCTGCCCTTGACCAGCACGCCGCAGCGGGATGCGCCGCCGATGCCGCCGAAAAAGCTCAGCGGGACGGAGATGACCAGCGCACAGGGACAGGAAACGACCAAAAAGTTAAGGGCACGGTAGACCCACACGGAGAAAGCGTCCTTCGTTACGAGGGGCGGCACCACAGCCAGCAGGACGGCCAGCGCCACGACAACGGGCGTATACCACGCGGCGAAACGGCTGATGAAGGATTCAGAGCGGGACTTTTTGGAGGCGGCATTTTCCACCAGCTCCAAAATTTTGTGCACGGTGGATTCGGCATACACCTTTTCTGCACGCATCTCCAGAACGCCGTCCAGATCAATGCATCCGCCCGGAATACTGTCTCCCGCCTGTACCGTGCGGGGGAGGGATTCCCCCGTGAGCGCAGAGGTGTCCAGCTGTGCCGTGCCGGACAGGATCACGCCGTCCAAGGGAATGCGTTCACCGGGGGACACGACCAAGATATCCCCGACGGCAACGGCTTCCGGCGGGACGGTTTCGGTGCCGTCCGCCGTCTTGCGGTGCGCGGCGTCGGGACGGATATCCATCAGTGCCGCAATGGAGCCGCGGGAGCGGTTCACAGCGATATGCTCGAACAGCTCGCCGAGCTGGTAAAAGAGCATGACAGCCGCCGCTTCCGGGTATTCGCCCACGAAAAAAGCGCCGACAGTGGCAACGGTCATCAGAAAGTTTTCGTCAAACAGCTTGCCGTGCAGCAGGTTTTCCACCGCTTCCCAAACCACGGTGTAACCGACAGGAATATAGGCGAGAATGCAGACAGCAAGGCTCTGCCACAGCAGTCCCTTGTGGTGCAAGATCAGCCCGGCGACAAGGAATGCCGCCGAAACGCATAGGCGGATGACACTGCCCTTGAGCGAATGTTCGCCGTGTTCGTGTTCTTCGCAGCATCCGCATCCACATCCGCTGTTATGATTGTGGGTATGTTCAGACATCCGAAACACCTCTTCTCAAACATATGAACAAATATTCATTTGTTCGTTGATTGGATTATACCGCACAAACAGCGCCTTGTCAATAGCTTATTAATAATTCCTTGCAATCTTTTGCAAACTATTGTATGATAGGAATAACCGAAAAAAGGAAGTGTCTGTATGCAAGGACTTTTGTCTGTTATCATACCCTCTTATAATGAAGAAGCGATGATTGAAAAGACAGCTTCTGTGATCAGTTCTATTTTAAAGGAAGCGGACATCCCCAACGAACTGCTGTTTGTGGATGACGGCTCCAAGGACAGCACATGGGAAAAGATCACTGCCGCCGCCGGGGAACGGCGCAACGTGTGCGGCATCCATTTCTCCCGCAACTTCGGCAAGGAATCTGCCATCGCCGCCGGATTGTCCCGCTCGAGGGGAGCGTGCTGTGTGGTCATTGACTGCGATTTACAGCATCCGCCGGAAAAGATCGTGGAGATGTATCGGCTTTGGCAGCAAGGCTTTGAGGTGATCGAAGGGCAAAAGTCCAGCCGGGGTCAGGAGAGCGGACTGCACGCCTTTGCCGCCAACAGCTTTTACGCTCTGATCGGCAAAGCATCCGGCATCGACATGGCGAACGCCTCCGACTTTAAACTGCTGGATCGCAAGGCGGTGGACGCCCTGCTGGGAATGCCGGAGCGGGGGGCTTTTTTCCGCGCCCTGTCCTCTTGGGTCGGGTTCCGTACCGCAACGGTGTATTTTGACGTGCGGGAACGGGAGGCGGGGGAGTCCAAGTGGTCCACTAAGTCCTTGATTCGATATGCGCTGAACAATATTTCCGCCTTTTCCAACGCACCCATGCAGTTCGTCACCGTGCTCGGCGTTCTGCTGCTGGCGGTGTGCGGCGTGTGGGGCGTCGTTTCGCTCGTTCGCCTGATTGCGGGCTACGCCGTCGGCATCGGCACGGGACTTGCTCTGCTGATGCTTTTGATCGGCGGCGGCTGTATGCTCGGCATCGGCATCCTCGGCTTCTATGTCGGGCGCATTTATGACGAGATCAAAGCGAGACCCCGTTTCATTATCGCCGAGACCTGCGGCGATCTGTAAAGGAAGAAGTTATGCAGTTTATCCGAAAGATCAACACCTCCCGTATCGTCACACTGCTGCTGCTCATAGCGGTGTTTGCCGTCATGCTGGTGGGCAATATGCTGACGGACAAGTGTGCGGATGATTTTCTGTACACCTACTCCTTTGCGGACGGCGAGCCGGTGCGCAGTGTTTCCGCTCTGCTCAGCTCCATGCGTGCCCACGCCTATACCATGAACGGCCGCCTGATCGCCCACGCCTTCGTGCAGATCTTTGAAAACCTGCCCAAGACGGTATTCAACGTGGTCAACGCCGCCGTTTTTGCGGTCAGTCTCTGTCTGCTGTACAGGCTGTGCAGGGGGAAAGAGAGGAACAACCTCTTTTTGCTCACGCTGTTTTCCGCCGTCTGGGTCTTTGAACCGGGCTTCGGTCAGGTCAATTTCTGGCTGGACGGGTCGTGCAACTATTTGTGGGCGCAGATTCCGGCGTTCTTGTTTCTTTTGCCCTTCGTGCGGCTGTATGAGGGACGAAAAAATCTGCTGCAAGACGGCAATACATTTATAAAAGTATTGTTTACCCTCGGCGCCGTGTGCATGGGCGCATATCTCGAAAACCTGTCCGGCGCGGCGATCTTTATGGCCATCCTGTTTGTCCTGCTGGTGCGTTTTGCGGAAAAGCGCAAGGTGCCGCCGGCGGCGATCGCATCCATCGTTTTCGCCGTTGTCGGCTATGCCTGCATGGTCTTTGCCCCGGCGGAGCGCAGCAACAAGAGCGGCGGCTTTTCTCTTATTCGCCTGCTGTATCAGTTCGGCAAGGTGACGGATCGCTTCTATCGGATGCGCCCCGTCCTCATCGCCTTTGTCATTCTGCTGTTTGCGGCGTTCGCTTTGCGTGCGGACAAAAAGCGCATTCTGCTCTCGGCCGTGTTTGCCTGCGGTGCCATGGGTGCGGGACTGATTTTCACCCTGTCCCGCTACTACCCGATCCGCTGTATGGCGGCGCCGGCGCTGTTGTTTATCGCCGCGAACGGTATTTTGCTCCTCGCCCTTTCTGAAACGGAGAAGGCGCGCATGGCTTGCCTTTGCGTTTCGACGCTTGTTTGCCTGTCACTGTTTTATTGGTGTCCCTTCGGCATACAGGATATGTACCTGATGCACGAAGCAGTGCAGGAGAATATACAGACCATCGAGGAAAAAAAGGCGCTCGGGGAGCGGGAGATCACCCTGCCGGTGCCGGTGCCGGAAAGTCCGTACTGCGCCTTTTACCAGCTGGAGTATCTGAGCGACGACCCCGACCATTTTGCCAACGCCAATATGGCGAAGTACTACGGCGTGGAGCGCATCTACGCCTTGTGGGAGGAATGAGAAATGCGCAGGACTGCCCGTGGGCATGGATTCCTTTTGTGCCTTTTGCTGAATATGCTGTTCCGCTTTGAGTGGTGTGCGGCGGCGATTGTCTATTACGGCGTGCATCGCTTTTTTAGCTTCCCGCTGTTTCCCGTGTTTATCCTGTTGGGTATTTGGGTGCTGTACGCCCTTTTTGTGACGGTGGTGCTTTCCTTGGCGAACCGCAGCGGCAATGCGCCCGTGCCCCGCACACAGAACAAAAATCCCTATTCCAAAAAAACGCAGGACTTTCTCCCGCCCCGGGATGCATAAAATATTTTGTTGGGCGTTGGACAGTCTTGACAAATTGCGAAAAAACTGTACAATAAAAGCATAGGTATTTTGCCGAATTTTATGTGAGGAGAGACAGAGCATGGATCAGAAATTAGCCCCCTTATTCACCCCGTGGAAAATCGGCAACTGTGAGATCAAAAACCGCATCGTACTGACCAGTATGGGCGGCACTGACCTCTTCGGTTGGATGGAAGTGAACCACTTCGACAAGGCCGGCGCACGCTTCATCATGGAGGTCGCCAAAAACAACTGCGGTCTTGTCCTGCCGGGCTGTCAGCCTGTGTACAACCCGATGCTCGGACAGTGGCTGCACAAAAAGAAAAAGATGTACAAGGATCTGGCCAAGTGGATGCCCGAATTCCACAAGACAGGCGCCAAGCTGTTCGTTCAGCTGACTGCCGGTTTCGGTCGTTCCTTTACCATTGACAGCATGATGGAAATGCTGTACAACACCCCGGTCATCCGCACCATCAGCAAGCCCATCATGAACATCGACAAGATTACCGCCACCGCCAGCCCTGCGCCCAACCGCTGGTCCGACAAGGTTCCCTCCCGTGAGATGACCAAGGAGGAGATCCAGCAGTTTATCGACGCTTTTGCAAAGTCTGCGAAGCTTTTGCAGGAGGCGGGCGTAGACGGTGTGGAGATCCACGCTGTCCACGAGGGCTATCTGCTCGACCAGTTCACACTGAAATATGTCAACAAGCGTACCGATGAGTACGGCGGCTCTCTGGAGAACCGCTACCGTTTCGCCGCCGAGATCGTCAAGGCGATCAAAAAAGAGTGCGGCAAGGACTTCCCCGTTTCCCTGCGCTACAGTGTCGTGTCCAAGACCAAGGGCTTCCGTCAGGGCGCTCTGCCGGGTGAAGAGTATGTGGAAGCCGGTCGTGACATGGCAGAGTCCGAGATCGCCGTCAAGTTCCTGCAGGATGCGGGCTACGACTGCCTGAACTGCGACAACGGCACCTACGATGCATGGTACTGGGCACATCCGCCCATCTATATGCCCGAAAACTGCAACCTTGCCGACGTGGAGCATATCAAGAAGTTCTGCGACATTCCCGTCATCTGCGCCGGTCGTCTCGACCCCAGAGTTGCCGCCGAATCCATCCAAAACGGCAATCTGGACGGTGCAGGCTTTGCCCGTCCGTTCTTAGCTGACCAAGAGTGGGTCACCAAGATGATGAACGACAAGGAAGAAGACATCCGTCCGTGCATTCTGTGCCACAACGGCTGTTTCAATATGTGCCACTACAAGGGCGTTGCCAACGATCAGGAGCTGTCCGACAGCTTGCACCTGTCCCGCTGCGCCGTCAATGCCGAGACCATGCAGTGGAACAAGCACTACATCAAAAAGACCACATCGCCCAAGACCGTACATATCGTCGGCGGCGGTATCGGCGGCATGGAAGCTGCCCGTGTGCTCAAAGAGCGCGGACATAACCCCATCATCCATGAAAAGAGCGATGTCCTCGGCGGCACCTTTATCCCCGCCAGCGCAGAGTCCTACAAAGGCAAGCTGCGTGAACTGCTGGAGTGGTACCGCTTGCAGATGAAGAAGATGAACATCGACGTTCGTCTGAACGACGAGGTCAAGGACATTGCCGCATTCGGCTCTGACCCCGTGATCATCGCCACCGGCTCCGTGCCCCGTCAGCTCAAGCGTGTGCCCGGCTACGAAAAGATGATCGAGGCGTGCGAATTCCTCAACGGCAAAAAGGAAGTCGGCGAGACAGTTGCCGTTATCGGCGGCGGTCTGACCGGCAGTGAGATCGCCTATGAACTTGCCCTGCAGGGCAAGAAGCCCATCATCATTGAGATGAAGGACGACTTAGTGGCGCAGAAGGGTGTTTGTCTTGCCAACTCCTCCTACCTGCGTGAGTGGTTCGAGCTGCACAAGACGCCTGTCTATCTGGAGACCACCCTCAAGGCTGTGCGGGACGATTCCATCGTCTGCGGCACCAAGGACGGCAAGGAGATCGACATCCCCTGCGATTCCGTCATCAGCTGCGCCGGTTACATTCCTGCACCCTTGGCGCCCAAGGGCAAGAACGTCCATCTGGTGGGCGACTGTTTGGAGATCGGCAATCTGCGTTCTGTCGTATGGCGCGCCTATGAAGTTGCAATGAAAATCTAATCTTATACCTACAAAGAAAGCCGTGTTCCACTCTCGTGAAGCACGGCTTTTGTCTGCAAAAAACAAAAAAATCGGTACAAAATATAGGTATAATGATTTTGGAGGATCGCATGAAAACAAAAATTCTTTCGCTCACCTTGACACTTGCACTGGCGGTGCTCGGCTTTTCCGCCTGCGGCAGAGATGTAACACCTGACACAAGCACAACGCCGCCGGTTTCTACGGAAGCTTCCGCACCGCAGGAGACCGGGACGACTGCGCCCTCGACAACGGCGGATGCTGCCCGCACGCTGGACTATTACGCCGGCATTTACGGCGCAGACAGATGCACCGTGCGCATCGAACCGCTGAACGCTGAGGAAGCAAAGATTTTCATTACTTGGGGCAGCAGTGCCTGGGAGTCGTCGGAGTGGGAGATGACAGCGGTCTTTGACCCCGACACATACACCCTCACCTACAGCGACTGCGTCATGGCGGATCTGGTCTATGACGACGACGGCAACGAGACCCGTACCGTTCGCTACGAAAACGGCAAGGGCAGTTTCCGATTACAGCCGGATCACTCCATGCAGTGGCTGGATGCGCAGGAGGACGCCGGCGCGGATATGGAGTTCTCCTACTCTGCAATAGAATAACTGCGGCTGACTCGGAAAACACGATTACTTTTCAATTAAATCTTCAACGGTACAGCCAAGAGCCTTTGCGAGACGGGAAACCGTTTCCGCACTGGCTCTGTTGATGTCTTTGTTCCGCTGTTCGTACATCTGAATGGAACGCAGACCAACGCCGGATTGCTTTGCAAGTTCCGCCTGTGTGCAGCCGTAGGATGTGCGGATTCGCTTTAAATTTGTATCCGAAAAAAATTCTCGGATACAAGTATCGGCTATATCTACGAATTTTGAAATATCCGCTTCGTGAAGGGTGTAGTACATTTTTTCCAAATTTTCAAATGAAATAACCTTGAAAATGTCGCTGTATTTTCTTGCGCAATACCATTGATAATACGCCACTGCCCAACCAATCCAATATTCCTTGGAACGTCCAAAAACTTCCTGAGGCTCTACAGTCAGTTCCTTGCCCATGGTTTCTTCGACAATGTCCCTCACGATTTCAATTCCGCTTTTTCCTGCAATGTAGGCAGGTTCTCCGTTTTCCATTCTTTTGCTGATACTGCTGGCAACAAACAGCTTCACAAAATCATTGCCCGAAAAGCGGCAGGTGTTCACGGCGTAGTCGAAGGCTTCGCCCAATGCCGACTGGGCTTTATGCAGATACATTTCTTGGTATGCGCGGGTCGTCATTGCGTATGTCTCCTCTCATAATATCCTGTATATACAAGCCGTCATTTTCTTCTTCCAGCATTTCCAGATACAGCCGATTGGCTTCATCGTCTCTTGCCTTGCGAAGAACGTAGTAGGTATCCTTTTCCGCAACATCAAAGCCCTCATATTGAATTTTGGAAAAGGCAAATTTCGACTTGATAACAATCTGTTCTCCGAGTTTGCCGAGCTTCATGGCTCTTGCCAACTGTTCCACGGTGATGCCGTTGTTCAGAAATGCCTCGGCATAGTCAAAATAAGAGTCGTCTGCTCTGTACCCTTGGATGATGTCATAGGCATTCACAGGGATGCCGAAATGCTCCGTAAGATAGTGCTTCGCCCTGTGTGCAACGGGCGTCTTAATGGCAAACAGACGATGTTCCACAAGAATCGCAATCCAGTTGAGGATCGTATATTCAGGGCTGTTCAGGTTTAAAACACGGAGATATTCCGTGTCCAACGTGTACTTGTTGGCAAACCCGTTGTGCAGGGAGGAAACCGCCCATTCTTTGGCAAGTTCTTCACTCTCGGTACAGTAAAAGCCAAAACCAAAATCGTTGTTTTTCTTCCCCATGCCGAAGGTTGGGGTTTCCACGATCTGTGTTGAACCGTGATATACAGTAATGATTGTATCCATTTTCGTTTCCTCCCATGCATTTCTATTGATATTATATCACCAAAGTGACAGTTCGTCAAGAAGGCTTGAGGAAATATATCACTCTGGTGATATCGAGATGAGCTGTCAGCATCAAAAAAGAACTGTCGCAAACCTTGAGGGAATGCGGCAGTTCTTACATTTTGTGCTGTTTACATGGTTTCGGGTACGCTGATTTTGAGCATGGTGAGGATATTTTTGATGGTGTCCCGCACACAGGCGCACAGGAACAGCCTTGCCTGCATGAGCGCTTCGTCCTCCACGGAAACACGGCAGGCGTTGTAGAACTTGTGGAAGAGGGAAGCGAGGTCGATGGTGTAGCGGGTGATCTTCGCCGGGTCGTAATTTTTGGCGGCGGTGATGATCTCGTCCGTCAGGGAAGCCAGATGGCGGATCAACTCCCGCTCCTCAGGGGCGGTCAGCCGCATCAGCTCCGCCTCGGTGCAGTCCCGGGGCGTGATGCCGTCTGCCGCCAGCTTACGGAAGATACTGCAAATTCTTGCGTGAGCATACTGGCAGTAGTACACCGGATTCTGGGAACTTTGCTCCACGGCAAGGTCGAGATCGAACTCCATCTGCGAGCCGGGTTCACGCATATTGAACAGGAAACGCACTGCGTCAATGGGGATATCGTTGAGCAGGTCGGTCAGGGTGATGGCTTTGCCCGTGCGCTTGGACATACGCACCACTTCGCCGCCGCTCATCAGACGCACCAGCTGCATGAGGATCACGTCCAGCTTGCCGCCGTCGATGCCGATGGCTTCCAGCGCGCCTTTCATGCGGGCAACGTGCCCGTGGTGGTCTGCGCCCCAGATGTCGATGGCTTTGTCGAAGCCGCGTACCTGCAATTTGTTGCGGTGGTAGGCGATGTCTGCGGCAAAGTAGGTGGGATTGCCGTTGGCACGGATGAGCACCTCATCCTTTTCTCCGCCGTGTTCCGTCGCCTTGTACCAAAGGGCGCCGTCCTTTTCGTAGGTCAGACCCTTGTCCCGCATGAGCTGAATCACTTCGGCAACCTCGCCCTTGTGCAGCTCGCTTTCAAAGAACCACTTGTCATACACAATGCGGTACTTGGCAACATTTTCCCGCATGAGGTCAATGTTTTTCGGCAGGGCGTAGTCCACCAGCGCCTTGCGGCGGACAGCTTCGTCCTCGTGCAGATATTTGTCGCCGTACAGGGCGGCAAAGGCTTCGGCGTGTTCCTTGATGTCCTCGCCGTGGTAGCTGTCCTCGGGCATCTCCACGCTGTCGCCGAAGTGCTGGCGGTAGCGAATATCAAGAGATAGGGCAAACTTTTCGATCTGGTTGCCGGCGTCGTTGACGTAAAATTCCCGGGACACTTCGTACCCGGCGGCATCCATCACAGCTGCCAGACAGTCGCCCAGCGCACCGCCGCGGGCATTGCCCATGTGCATGGGACCGGTGGGGTTGGCGGAGATGAATTCCACGTTGATGCGCTGACCCTTGCCGTAGTCGGAACGGCCGTAATCGGCGCCCTTGTCCCGGATATCCCGCAGAATGGCGGCATAGTAGGTGTCGGCAAGGTAGAAATTGAGGAAACCTGCGCCTGCCATCTCACAGCGCTCCAGATAGGTGCCGGCGAGATCCATGTGGGAGACGATGGCGTCGGCGATCATGCGGGGGGCTTTATGAAAATCCCTTGCCCATGCCATGGCGGCGTTGGAGGAGAAGTCACCGTTTTTGCGGTCGGCGGGCACTTCGATGATGAAGTCGCCCGTGGGAACGGTGGGCAGTGTGCCGTCGGCCATGGCGCGGCCGGTGGCTTCGATGATTTTTTCACGGATGTCCTGCTGGACTTTTTTAACGATCAGGGACATTGGACGTTGCCTCCTTAAAGAGTATGTTGAGTTCATTTTCGGTGCTGTTGGCAGAGTTGAAATCCAGCGTGTAGCGGAACGCCACGGCGCCGCAGGCCTCCTCGGGGAGAACCTGAGACGAGATCTGCTTGGCGTACACGCCCAAAACAAAACTGCCGTAGGGGGTATTGTAGTGGCAATTATGCCGCTTGTTTTTTTCGAGGATCAGCTCCGCCGTGGTACTGCCGGTGCGCACCATGGTGATGCGCTCCTGCCCCTCGACACGCACGGTGGTGACGCAGCTTTTCAGGGCGTCATCCTGCTCGTTGTAGCAGATGGTGAAATCCTCCGCCGTGCCCATAAAGGTTCCTGTGGTGATCAGCTCCGAGCTGTCGGTTTCGCCGTCCTGAATGTGACGGTCGCGAATCGTCAAAAGAATCGTTTTCTTTTCCATGTCAGCTCCACTTCTCCATGGCAAGGCGCAGCAGACGGTTCACGATCTCCCCGTAGGGGATGCCTGCGGCGACCAGCATTTTGGAATACATACTGATGGAGGTGAACCCGGGGATGGTGTTGATCTCGTTAAAAAGAACCTGACCGTCGCTCTTGCGCAGGAAAAAGTCCACACGGGACAGACCGGAACAGCCCAAGGTGCGGTAGATCTTTACGGCGTATTCCTGCACGGTACGGAAGGCTTCGGGTGGGATGCGGGCGGGGATGTACAGCGCACTGTCGCCGGCGATGTATTTGGCGTCGTAGTCGTAGAAGTCGTTGCAGGGCATCACTTCGCCCACCATGGGCGCCTCGGGCGTTTCGTTGCCGATGACGGCGCATTCCAGCTCGATGCCGTCGATGCCCTCCTCCAAAACGACCTTCGTATCGTGCTCGAAAGCGAGGCGTATGGCATCGTCCAGCGCTTCTTCGGCGTAGACCTTGGAAATTCCCACGGAGGAGCCGGCGTTGGCAGGCTTTACGAACAGGGGATAGCCCAGCTTTTCGGTACATTCCCGCTGAAAGGCGGTGGGGTCGCCGTTGTAGTCCCACTTGTTGGCGCACAGCCACTTTGCCTGGGGCATATGGATATGGTCTGCCATGGTGTTGGTGGCGGCTTTGTCCATGCTCATGGCGGAGGACAGGGTGTCGCAGCCGACAAAGGGGATGCCCGCCAGCTGCAAAAAGCCCTGCATGGTGCCGTCCTCCCCGTTTTTGCCGTGCAGGACGGGGAAAACCACATCCACAGGCACATTTTCCACGCCGTCCCTGCGGTACACCGTCAAGCCGTGCACACGCCGGTCAGGGGAAAGGATGGCGGGGGTGAGATTTTCCGCATCTGCGCACCATGCGCCGCTTTCGATCTTGGCGCTGTCCCCGCTGTACAGGAACCATTGGCCGTCCTTGGTGATGCCGACAGTCAGAACTTCCCAGAGAGTTCTGTCGATGCAGTCGATGACCGATTTGGCCGAACGCAGGGAGACCTCGTACTCCGAGGAAACGCCGCCGAATAAGACAAGTACTCGTTTCATTCTTGGATAATCCTTTCAGTCATACTTTTACAAATATTGATTTTACCATAGATATGCAGACCCGTCAAGAAAATATGTACTGTGCAAAATATTTTCTTGACGTTTTCGAGGTTTTATATTACCATAAAAGATGGAAAAGCTCAGGAAAGGGGATAGAACCATGATATTTTGGAAAAAGCTGTGCAGTATACTATTGGCAACCCTGCTGGTGCTCGGGACGGGTACGCTGGCTTCGGCGGCAGAGGAGCCGACCCTGCGTGTGGTCAGCGTGACGGCTCACCCCGGGGAAAGCGTGGATGTGGCGGTGGAGATCGTCAACAATCCCGGCATTATTGCCGCCCTCGTGCAGATCAGCTATGATCCCGATGCGCTGACGTTGACGGCAGTGCAGGACGGCGGTCTGCTGGGTACCGGCACCATGGTGCCCGGCGGCGACAAGACGGCAGTGCCCTACAACGTGCTGTGGTCGGATTCCCTGTCCACAACGAACCATACGCAGGACGGCACGTTGGTGACCTTTACCTTTCAGGTTCGGGAGGGTGCGCCCCTCGGCGATACGACCATCACTTTGACCTGCAACAGCAGTTCCTGCTTCAACTGCGATCTCCAGCCGGTTTCCTTCCGGGCACAGAGCGGCACCGTCACCGTGACGAGCGCCGGTGCGCATACCCACGAATACAACGCTGTTGTGACCGCCCCCACCTGTACAGAAAAAGGCTACACCACCTACACCTGTTCCGTCTGCGGGGACAGCTACACGGACGATGAGACAGAGATGATCCCCCACGACTACAAGGCGGTCGTGACAGCGCCCACCTGCACGGAAAAGGGTTATACCACTTATACCTGTTCCGTCTGCGGGGACAGCTACACGGACGATGAGACAGAGATGATCCCCCACGACTACAAGGCGGTCGTGACCGCCCCCACCTGTACAGAAAAAGGCTACACCACCTACACCTGTTCCGTCT
>JBJEQK010000193.1:0-12211 GCA_051881715.1 Acutalibacteraceae bacterium | reverse complement strand
GTCGTGACAGCGCCCACCTGCACGGAAAAGGGTTATACCACTTATACCTGTTCCGCCTGCGGGGACAGCTACACGGACGATGAGACAGAGATGATTCCCCACGACTACAAGGCGGTCGTGAAAGCGCCCACCTGCACGGAAAAGGGTTATACCACTTATACCTGTTCCGGCTGCGGGGACAGCTATAAGAGCGACGAAACGGAAGCGTTGGGGCACTCCTTCGGCGCATGGGTCATTTTCAAGGAAGCAACGCAGAGCGAAGCCGGTCAAAAGAGACGGGAATGCGCTGCCTGCGATGCCTTTGAGACCCTGCCGATTCCCATGCTGCCGAGCATTGCGATTCGGAACTTCCAAAGCAATCGGAGCGTGGACTACAGAACGACCATCACCTTTGCCGCAACGGTAAACAGCCCTGTGGACGGTGCCGAGATTCACTGGTTCGTGGACGGCAAGGACGTGGGTACGGGCGAGAGCTACACCGTGAAAGAGGCGAAGAAAACCTTCACCGTGCAGGCAAAGTACATGGATGGCAACAAGGTTCTTGACGAAACCGAAGTCGAGACCGTCAGCGTCAAAACCGGCTTCTTCGCCAAACTCGCCGCTTTCTTCAAAGCCCTGCTCCGCAAGCTTCCCGTCCTCGTGCAGGAATACGTTGGGATGGAAAACTTCTGAACAAACAGGCAGGACAAAGAGTCATTATCCGGCGGCGTTTTGCCGCCTAAAGGGCACGGGAGACCGTGTCCTTTTTCTTCAAAAGAACATCAATAAAATCATAACGCCCGCCTTGTGCGGCGCTGTCCTTGACAAGTGTTATCGTATATGATAACATAGTAAGCGGAAAAGAGGTGTTTTGTCATGACCGAACGAGAGAAGCTGGCGTCCAGACAAAGAATTGTTCAACAGCTGACGCAGGCAAGGCTGGAGAAGGGCGTATCACAGGCACAGCTTGCACAGCGGATCGGAACACAGCGCTCAAACATTTGCCGCATGGAAAGCGGCACACAAAATCTCTCGGTGGATATGATGATCAAGATCGCCGAGGCGCTGGATAAAGATATTCATATCACGCTCCAGGAAAGGGACAGGACAATGACAAATGTTTACAGTATTCGTCTGTATGACGAGGATCTGATTACTTTCTCGCTGGAAGAAAAAGGGTTGGAGGGCTTGCAGTCCAATATCCTGTATGCCGACACGCAGAACGCACACCTGTTTCCCCTCGATCTGGAGCTTACGAATGAAGGCATTGTTCGGTGGCTGGAAAAGAGGGTCATACCGAAAAACCGTCAGTTCGTGGACGAAATTCTGAAAACGCTGGGGCTCAGCGTGAACAACACAAAGGGCATCATGGATGTGTGTATGGGCTTGTCTCTGAATGACAGCTATTGGGTCGTTCCTGCCGGCTTTGACGGAAAATTTGCCGACTATAATCTCTACAAGAACCGCTTTTCGGAAGCGCTGTCCTTGGTCGCCTATACGGGCATCGGCGCAGGTCATGAAGCTTTTTCCACCTCGCCTGAGCTGACCACAAACGGTATGCTGCGAAAGGCTTGGCGTTTTGTGGATGCAGACGAGATATATCTGTATAAAGGCGGAACGGAAGGTGCGGCCAACACCGGCAAGGAACCGTACAGCGAGTATTACGCCTGCCAAATTGCGCACACAATGGGCATAGACTGCGTGCAGTATGACTTGGAAAACTGGAAAGGCATACTCGCTTCAAAGTGCAGGCTTTTTACGGATATAGACCACTCGTTTGTCCCGATAGGTCGAATTTTGAAAAGCCCCACGCTCAAAAAATGTCTGGATTATTATAGCCGTCTCGGCAGAGATTTCTATGAGCAGCTTTGCAGTATGCTTGTCTTTGATGCAGTGATCTATAACGAGGACAGACACTTCGGCAATTTCGGTGTGCTTCGGGACAACCATACCGGCGAAATCGTTGCGCCTGCACCTATTTTTGACAACGGTCTGTCGCTTTTTAATTATGCAATGCCGGAGGATATAAAGAATCTGAAAGAATATGCAAAAACACGCTCCAATCCATATCGGATTTCTTATGAGGAAATTTGCAAAGAGGTCATGGGCACAACGCAAAAAGCACAGCTTCGCAGATTGATCGACTTTCAATTCAAGCGCCATCCGTCGATCAATCTTTCCGAAGAGCGCTTAACGGCAATCGAAAAACAGATCGAAGAGCGTGTGCGGGAACTGCTTTCGATTCCTTCCGGCAGAAAAACAAAACGCATAGACGAATGAACTGCGGCTTCATCTGCCCGGGATCGTCCGTTTTTCACAGCCGTATCTGTCGCAACATAGTATAGAATGTCTGCGTATGGCGGACGGTCTATACACAGACCCACTGTCAAAATACGATGAGAGAGGGACAGGATGACAGATACGGTTTTATGGGGACTGATGATCCCTTTTATCGGCACGGCGCTGGGTGCGGCGTGTGTGCTGTTTTTGAAAAAAGAAATCAACGCCGTGCTCCAGCACGCACTGATCGGTTTTGCGGCGGGCGTGATGGCGGCGGCGTCGGTGTGGAGCCTGCTGCTGCCGTCCATTGACCGGGCGGCGGACATGGGCAAGCTGGCGTTTTTTCCGGCGGTGAGCGGATTTTGCGCAGGCGTGGTATCCATGGTGCTGGCGGATAAGCTTTTGCCCCGCATTCAGGCACAGAAAGAGAACGAAAAGGTCGCCATGCTGGTGCTGGCCGTGGTCATACATAACATCCCGGAGGGCATGGCGGTGGGCGCTGCGTTTGCGGGCGCCCTTGCGGGACAGTCCGATACGGCTTTTTCGGCGGCGATGATGCTCTCCTTGGGCATCGGCATCCAAAATCTTCCCGAGGGGGCGATCATCTCCATGCCTCTGGCGTCCCGGGGTATGAGAAAGGGCAAAGCCTTCGGGCGGGGCGTACTGTCCGGGATCGTGGAGCCCATTGCCGGGGCGCTGACGGTATTGCTGTCTGCGCTGATCGTGCCGATCCTGCCGTATTTGCTTTCTCTTGCGGCGGGGGCAATGATCTATGTGGTGGTGGAGGAGCTGGTGCCCGAAATGTCGGAATGCGGCCGCGCCTATACCGGCACGCTCATGTTCATGCTGGGGTTTTCCCTGATGATGACGCTGGATGTGACGCTGGGATAAAAGCATTGACAACGGGCGGGACATCCGATACAATGGGACTGCAAAAGCAATCCGTGTTTACAGCGGAGAAAGGAAGAAAAAATATGAGCAAAATTGTGGCCATCGGCGGCGGCTTTGACGGCAAGCACGGGGATTTTCTGGTGCGGCACATTCTGTCGCTGTGCGATAAGGAGAAGCCGAATTTCCTGACCATTCCCACGACCATCTTCGACAACTTTGACACGTCCATGTATTCCCGCTTTTTCAACTGGGGATGCGAAGTGGATGCGCTGTTTGTGACCCGGGACTATGTGACCGAGGAATTGATCGCCGAAAAGATTCGCAAAGCGGACGTGATCCATGTGCCCGGCGGCAATCTGCGGTTCGTGGCGGAAATGTGGCGGCGGTACCATGTGGACAAATATCTGTGCGAAGCGGCACAGGCGGGCAAGGTGCTGTTCGGCGCTTCCTCCGGCTCCATGTGCTGGTTCCGTGAGGGGTACGACGACTGCGGCCCCGAGCACGAATTTATGTTTGTGGACTGTCTGGATCTGATTCCGTACTGCAACTGCCCCCACTACGACTCCGAGACGTGGCAGTCGTTCAACGACGTGGTGCGTTCCCGTAAGATCTCTTCGATCGCCTGTGAGAACGATGCGGCGATCTGCTTCGTGGACGACAAGCGGTATATCCTGCACTCCCCCGAGCGCCCGGATGCCCGTTGCTGGTTCTTTGACGCAGAGGATGACTACCGGCGGGTCGACCTGGACGCCCATCCCGAGGTACTGGAAAGACTGTAAACTCTATGGGGGCTGTCGCATTTCGCAAAGCACAAAAAGGTGCCTTCGCCGAAATGGGACAGCTCTTTTTTTAGGGGGGAATTGTTATGCCGCATCCGCTCCATGCGCTCTTTGCCTTTGGGGTGAACCGATATTTTCGCTTTATGGCGGCAAAGCACACACGCTTCAAAAAGGGCGCTATGACCAAAAAACTGCTGTGCAAAAAGCATTACGGTCTCCAGTCCGTGTTCGGCTGGGAGGGGGATCGCCATGCGCCCATCGCCTTTGCGGACGGGTGCTATCTGCTGCGGGACAGGGGCAATGTGCTGGTGCATTTCGGCTTCACGGAAAAGGACATCACCGGCAAGATCGACTGGCACAACAAGGAGGGCTTTCTGCCGTGCTTGGTGAGCCGTTTTGCGGCGGGGACGCTGGAGGTCACTCTGGAAAACTTCGCCGACAAGCTCACGGTGCAGGGGCGGGATTTTGTCGCCGCCTATTCACGGATGACCCTGTGCAACCGGGGGCAGGACGCTGTTGCCGTGCGCAGCGTCTCCAAGTACCTCGTCCCGCTGACGGACGTCCCGCAGTCTGTGGGGGCAGGGGAGACGGTGACGGCGGATTTTGCGATCTTTGCGGACAGATTCGGCGGGTCATACCCCTTTCCGCCGGCGGATGCACTGCAAGCGGCAGGGGACTGGCAGTCCCACTATGCGCATATGAAAGCTTATTGGACGCAGCGCCTTTCCGCAATCGCACAGCTGACCTTGCCGGACAAAGAACTGGTCAATGCGTACAAGGCGGGGTACATCTACACCATGATCGTCAAGGACGGCGATCGTCTGCACGTGGGGGAAAACGGGTACGACAACGTGTTCGACCACGATATTTTGGGCATCACGGCGGCACTGCTGACCATGGGGGATTTCCGTCACTTCAAGGAATACGTGCCCCATATTTTGGATCACGTCCTTTACCCAGACGCCCGCTGGAAATACAGCTGGCCCTTTGCGTTGTACTTGCAGAAAACGGGGGACAAGGCATATGTGCAGGAGAAGTTTGCACAAATCGCCGAAAACACCCACACCATCGAAGCGGATCGCGGGGAATACGGCATCATGAAGCCCACGAACGCCATCGACTCTCTGGGGCACTGGACGGTGGACAACTGGTCGGCGCTGACGGGACTGTCGGCATACAAATATATTTGTGAGGAACTGCATAGAATGGAAGAGGCGGCATGGGCGTCGGCGCAGTATGACAGTCTGCTCAGCGCCTGCAACGCACAGCTTGCGGGGCTGATGCGGGAACAGGGCATCGACTACATCCCCATGTCCATGACCCGCCCCAATGAAAAGGGACAGCGCAGGGATCCCCGGGACGCCAACGCCCTGTCCATGTTCCTGTTCGGCAGATGGGCGTGGGACGGATATCTGCTGGGAGCGCCGCAGTACGGCGTCATGCTGGACAAAATCGACAGCACCTATGAATATGTATACAAGACGCGCCGCACGGTGACGGACAGTGCGTACAATTTCGGCGGCTATCCCCACGGATGGTATTGCAGCGCCTACAACGCCGGCTACGGCAGTGCGGCTCTGCGGGGGGAGAAATACCGTTCCGCAGGGATCGAAGCGTATCGGTTCATGATGGAACACGCCATGAGCGGTCCCTTTTCCTGGTGGGAGGCGGTGGGGTACCCGGCGGAAACATCGGTCTGGAACCGCCCGCACGCGGCGGTCGGCGGCGGTGCCTGTCCGCATATCTGGGGGCAGTCCACGGCGACTAAGACACTGTTGGATGCGCTGATTGCCGAAAAGACGGACGGGACGCTGATCCTTTTCCGCGGCATTCCCGAAGCGTGGTACGGCGAGACGGTGGCTGTGGAAAACTATCCTGTGGGGGGCGGACGGGTGTGCGTGCGCATGGAAAAAGGGGGAAAGCTGATCCTTTCGGGTGCCATCGGCGCTCGCAGGGTGGAGCTGAACCTGCCCTGCGGCGTTCGGTCGGTGCAAATTCCACAAGACGCAGGGGTATGGGAGATTGGTTTGTGACATTTTGTGAAAAAACGATTTTTTACAAAAAAGGGTATTGATTTTTGGAAACACTTCCTTTATAATGAGTGTGTATTTATATGTGAAAGCGGGATGTAGCCTGATGAAGAAAACCTCCATTTGCAAGCGCGTTTTCTCTGCGTTGCTGGCCGTTGCGCTGGTCTTTTCCTGCGCACTGACCTCTTTGGCGGGGAACATGGTCTCCTTCAAGGGAGACAACGGCACCGGAAAACAGCCGATCAAGCTGACCAGCAACGGCGGCAAGATCCTCTATGAGATGGGCGACGACTATTCCGGCAGCACCCGTACCCAGTATATCGGCACCAACCCTGTGGGCGAAGTGGTCAAGCTGACTGCGGCGGATACGGCGACCCGTTCTTTCATGTTCTGGCTGGACGAGTACAGCGGCCGTGTCTATTCCTATGACCGCAGCGTCAGCTTTACCGTGGCGTCCCGTATGCATCTGCGCGCGCAGTTTGCCGTTGTTTCCGATACAGAGCACTTTGTGACCTACGTCAACTACGGCGGCAACAAGCTGCTGGACTCCGACCCCATGTATGAGTACGGCGAGGACATCAACGTGCCTGCCGCAGGCGTGCTCCCGGGCTTTACCTTCCAGCGCTGGTCCATGACCAAGGAGGAGGTCGCCGCAACCACGGAGGATGTGGTGGTCTACCCCATCTACAGCGTCAACAGCGAGAGCTATACCGTCAAGATCACCAACGACGCCTACGTTTCCGGCGCAGGCACCTATCAAAACTTCCAGACCGTAAATCTGAAAGCCGAGCCGGTCAACGGCGAGGGTCAGGCGTTCTCTTACTGGAAGGACAGCAGCGGCGCTGTCGTCAGCTACGAGCGTGACTACAGCTTCCGCATCAACTACAACGTCACCCTGACTGCCGTTTACGGCGAGGAGGTCACCGCCGAGCCTGTCGCGCGCGTTTCCAAGATCGTCCGCGATACGACTGAGTTCAAGATCACCTTCTACGCCGAGCGCAGTGTGCCGACCGACTATACCGTGCTCTCCCACGGATTGCTCGTTTCCAAGGCGGAGCAGACGGAGGATTCCATGATCGTCAGTGCGGCGAGCGATTCCGCCACCGCCGGCATCCGCAAGGTCTACGGCAACTCCAACGAGAACTGCGGCACGTTTTCCGTTGCCCAGTCCAACGTGGATATCGGTCAGAGCGTATATGTCCGTCCGTTCCTGATCGTCAAGAATGCGGCGGATGAACAGTTCATCGTTTACGGCGACATTGTTTCTGCCGTCAACGGCTGATTTTCGGGATAACGCGAAGCCGGTATGCAGCGTCGGCTTTGTTGCGTATATTCAAAATAAAAAGATAAGGAGAAAGAAATCATGAAAATTGCAAAACGAATTCTCGCAATCGCAGTGACCGTTCTCATGATTGTCAGCACCTGTGCAGTTGCAGCTTCTGCGGCCGGCTCCCTTCAGGCAGCCATCGATGCGGCAGACGGCAGCTACACGCTGACCGCCAATGTTACGGAATCCATCGTGATCGACAAGGATTTCACCCTCGATCTCAATGGCCATAGCGTTCAAGGCGAGCGCGGCAAGGTCGCAATCACCGTCAACGGCGCCAATGTCACCATCACCAACGGTCGTGTCGTCTCCAGATTCGCAGACGTTTCCTCTGCGGAGATGCTCAAGACTGTTAAGGACAAGAGCCCCGCTGCCATCCGTGTCAACGGCGGTTCTCTGACCATCAACGGCGTGAGCGTCAGCGGCGGTATGACTCGCATCCCCACCCAGCAGAAGTATTCCGTTTCCACCGGCAGCGCAATCGAGGCGCTGAATGGTGCAGACGTCACTTTGTACAAGGCTTCTCTGTATGGTCGCTACGGTGTCAATAACGCTGTTACCGGCGCCTCCAAGGGCGGCAAGGTTACCGTCTATGACGCCATCATCATCGGCGCCATGAGAGGCATCCGTACCAACGAAGTCCTTGCCGAGGGTACCGAAAAGGTCAATGCTGCAGACCATCTCAACGGTATGTTCAACGGCAACAAAAAGCTCACCGAAAAGGAAATCAACCTGATCAAGACTGTGCTTGGCGACAGAGTTTATGCCTATGCCAGACCCGTAGACAGTGACGCAGCCGTCACCATCGTTGAGGGCGAAGCCATGGCTGAAGTCACCGCTTCCGTGGATGACTCCAACATCTGGCCCAACAGATACAGCACCACCTGCTCCTACAAGTATATCCCTGAGTATGCAGTTCTTTCCAACGGTCAGAACGTCAAGATGACCAGCGAGGACGGCGTCAACTACACCGCCAGCGTTTCCGCTGCTGCGGCTAAGGAAGGCGTTCAGGTCAGATATCGCGTATGGGCAGAGATGCAGGAAGACGTTGCAAAGTATGCCATCAACGCCAGATATTACCTGACCAAGGCGTACGACAAGGCCATCGAGATGCTGGATTACCAGAAGATCGCCGAGAAGTACGACTACTACATGGATATGCTCTGCGACCTGTGGAAGACGGTCGATGAGCTTCCCAATCCCGAAAACAACGGTGAAATCGGTTTCGCCATCGCAGACAGTGCAGAGTTCAAGGCGCTGCAGCAGGCTCTGTTCAACCTCGGCGGTGCTGTCATGCTCAACGGCAACCAGGATTACGCACTGGATCCCTCCAAGGGCAAGTACTACATCGGCTACGGCCAGAGAGCGAAGTTCACGGAAGATCCCGAAGTGATCAAGGATGCCTATGCACCTCTGGATTCCGTTGGCCAGATCAAGGACGAGTTCGATGCACAGTTTGGTGTTCTCAACGATGACTCCCTGTGGGGCGACATCGCTTACTGGGCATATGAAAAGATCTTTGAAGAGGGCGGCGTGATCGACATCCTCTTCGACGCCAAGGATGCTGTGGACGGTCTTGTTGCCGTTCTGGAAGACGGCAATGTTGCTAAGCTGATCGACATGGCGGGCTACACCGACAAGGTCGATACCCTCAAGCAGGTTGCTGAGCTTGCAGATACTGCGATTCAGCTGTATGACCGCGTTATGGAAAGCTCCACGGTTCAGAACCTTCTGACCAAGGCGGAAAACAACAAGGAACTGATCCCCTACTATGTTGACAAGGCTGTCTATGTTTACCACAACCTCGATGAGTTCATCACTCCCGAGAAGTTCGTGAACGGCAACGATGTCATGGGCTGGTGTGTCTTTGAAGATGCAGCTGTCGAAATCGAAGAAGCTCCCGTTAAGGTAGAAGCAGCCATCATCGGTGAGGGTACTGTTACCACCGATAACGGCGTTTCCAGCGACGTGGAAGTCAACGATACCCACAACGGTGTTGTCACCCTGAGCGCTACTCCCGCAGAGGGCTGCGAGTTCCTGTACTGGGCAAACAACGCAGGCAACATCATCAGCACCGATCCCGACCTGACCCTCATCACCAAGACCGACCGTGAGCTCAGCGCCCACTTCGGCTATCTGGATGAGCCCACCGTCACCTTCGCTTCCTCCATCGGTAATGTTGTCGGTGAAGAAAGCTATGTTCCCACCGCAGGCGATGAGGCCGCTCTGGTCTCCCTGTCCCGTGTGGACACCATCGACATCCCCGGCTTCACCTTCGGCGATTGGCCCGGCAAGGTCGGTAACGCTGTTAACGTGGGAGATCTTGCTCCCGAGTACAACTACTACGGCGGCGGCAGCTCCGCTTTCGCCATTTCCGGCGCAAGCTACAGCAAGACCGGTCACGTGCTTGCCTATCGTCCCGGCTCCAACGCTCTGATCCTTATCCCCTCCTTCAACGCAGATCAGATGTGCACCCTTGTCTACAATGACAACGGCGCAACCACAACTGCGAACATCGAGGTCGGTAAGACTGCTACCTACACTGCCACGGGCGACAACTTCTCCTACTGGCAGGATGCAGAAGGCAACATCGTCAGCGTGGAAAAGACCTATTCTCATCAGGTCGTCCGCTCTGCGGAATTCACCGCTGTCTACGGCGCAGAAGCTCCCGACTGGACGATCAACATCGTCTGGAAGACGGATGACGGCGTGAAGGATACCTTCTATGCTGAAAGAAGCGTCAAGTCCGGTCTGAAGGTTCTCAGCTCCGGTATCGTCTTTGGTCCTGCAACGGTGGATGTGGACACCGATCTGGTCGTCAACAGCACCAACAGCATGGTCAAGAAGGGCACTTCCAGAAATACCAACAACAACGGCACCTACGCTGTCTCGCTGACCAAGGCGAACTTCCCGTACGCTGTTGTCCTTCGTCCCTATGTTGAGATCGAAGGTGTTGGCATTGTCTACGGTCCCACTGTTACCAGAAACTGATCGACCCTGAACGGATCGAAAAATCCATAATCATGCGGGCAGGCAGTCTCGGCTGTCTGCCCGTTTGAGTACCGTGTGATCCTGTCTGTGCCACCCTGCTGCATAGGGCGGCAGAAGCAGGACATCTGCGGCACACCTTGCGAAAAAACAACAGATCTTGCTCGGCGGCACAGCACCTGTGCCGCGGCGCAAAATTTGTTAGAAAAAGGAGATTTACCCTTGCAGTATCGCATTGCCGACCTTTGTATTGAGTACGATGCAAAGTATCCTCTGCTGGAACAGCGCAGTCAACAATATGCGGTTCAGGTGGACAAGACGTCGCTCCCCCTCTCTGTCACGCAGGAGGACATCGACAATTACCGCGCCCAGGCGCCGCACTTGGATGACGGAAGTTTGGAATATCTCCTTATGGGTGCGCGGTTTTATGAAAAACTGCTGTATTTCAAGGGGATGCTTCTGCACGCTTCTGCGGTTGTGGTGGACGGCGAAGCCTACCTTTTTACCGCACCCAGCGGTACGGGGAAATCCACCCACACAGGGCTTTGGCTGGAATATTTCAAGGACAGGGCGTATATCCTCAACGATGACAAACCGGCGATCCGTGTTCTGCAAGACAGGTGCTATGCCTACGGTACGCCGTTCAGCGGCAAGTTTGACATCAGCAGAAACGAGCGTGTGCCGCTCAAGGGCATTGCCGTGGTAGCGCGGGCAGAAACCAACTCCATCGAGCGCCTCCCGCAGCGGGAAGCGATTTACGCACTGCTCAACCAGACCGTTCGTCCGCGCAGTGTGGAACTGTACACAAAGCTTTTGGAAACGGTTCATGTTTTGGTCACACAGGTGCCCATCTATAAGCTGCACTGCAACATCAGCTTGGACGCAGTGCGTACCTCCTACAATGAAATGCGGAAAGGAAATGAACCATGAGGATAAAAGACGGCTATCAGCTTTGCAAGGTCGGAGACAGCAGTATTGTCCTTGCAACGGGCAATGTCTCCATGCAGCTCTCCGGCTTGACGACGCTGAACGAGACAGGCGAGTTTATCTGGAACCATCTGCTTGAGGAGACGGCGCCGGATTCTGTGGTCGATGCCCTGACGAAGGAGTACGGTATCGACCGTGCAACGGCACAGGCGGATTTTGACGAGTTTACGCAAAAGCTTAAAGGAGCGGGTTTCCTTGCCTAAAAAGGTGCATTTGTACCAAGTCTCCGACGCGATGCAGCTTGTTCTGCAAAACGGGGGAGAAGTCTCTTTTGTGACCGGCGGATTCAGTATGCTGCCGCTGCTGCGCAACAAAATGGATACGGTCACTTTGCGCAAGCCGGACAGACCGATTCGGCGGGGCGACGTGATTTTTTACCGTCGGCCGGACGGCAGATTTGTACTGCACCGGGTGATCGGAAAGCGCAAGGACGGCTTTGTCCTGCGCGGCGACAACCAAAGGGACGTGGAATACGGCGTACAGCCCGAATGGATTTTGGCGAGACTCGTCCGTGTACGCCGCAAGGAGGGCAAGGTCATTGACTGCGGTTCCTTCGGCTACAAGCTGTATCAGGCAGGACTGCCCTTGGTGCGTCTTTTCCGCTTGCATATTTATCCCCGGTATGTCCGCTTTTTGGCACCCCTTGTGCGCAAACTGCTGAAAAAGTGATTCGTAAATTTGTCTGAAAACGCAGGCGAAGTGTCCTACTTCATAAATTAAAAAGGGAACCTCTGCTTTTGAGAGGCTCCCTTTTCTTCTGGTTCATCACGGAAAATTGTGGGATTTGTGCTTCGCACCGGGGAACCCCCGGCGAGGGTTCCCCACGCCAAAACAGTCCACCGGACTGTTTTGGCTCCCCTCCTGCGCTTTTCTGTTGTTAGGGGCAATACCGCACAATTGGGGTGTGCGGATTGCGAAGTAAGATTTTTCGTCAGGTTACACAGAAAGAC
>JBJEQK010000192.1:0-1554 GCA_051881715.1 Acutalibacteraceae bacterium | reverse complement strand
AACTGACCTTTTTTCTCTTTCTCTTAAGTTAATGACATTGCTCATAGGGAGGGCTAAACCTTTTTAAAACGCAAAGTACTTTTTGCGCTGTTTTTCCGTGCGGCCGTGCAGGGCTTGCAGGAGTGTCTGCGCCTCCTGCTTTTCTTCTTCTGTGCCGGTGGCGTACTGCTTCATGAGGCGACCCTCCTCATTACAGAGCGCATCGTGGAGCGGGAAATAGTTTTGCAACAGGAAGCAGGCGTATTTCGACAGGCGCATATCCCCCACCAAACGGAACTCCTTGCTGATGCCGTCGATCGCCACGGAATAGAAATCCTTGATGGACTGGATCAATGCCGTGCGCTCGTTTTCCGGCGCAAAGACCATGGTGGAGGCGATATAGGCGCCGTCGTTGGACGGATAGGACGAGTGGCTGTCCGTACTGCCCACGATGGGGAACTTGTGTCCTTTCGCCAGCTCTGTATAGTAGCGGTGGGTCTGGAAGCCGTTGTGCTCGTAGTACCGCTCGCCACCCAGCACTTCAAAGGCATCGAAGGGCTGGTTCTCCATCATATAGTCCGTGAATGCTTCGGGCACATGGATGGCGTTGGGGATCCAGTTGGGATGGGCGAAAATCCCCAGACCGTTGCCCCGGCGAATGTGGTCAAAGATCCAACAGCACATGGCATAGGGCAAGGCGTCCACGTTGTCCGGCGTTTGGGTGCTGTCCGCCAGCGCCAGCATCTCTTGCTCGAATTCCTCTTGGGACATAATGTCGGGGACATTCTCGGTACGGGTGGCTCGAACGGACAAATCCTTGCCCGCCTCCTCGATGGCGACGGTGCCGTCCACCAGTGCGTTGACGCTGTATTCCCCGCCGAAGTTGACGATGTGCACATCACAGCGCTTACCCTGCACCTCGGGCAAATGCACCTCCTCGCCCTGCACGATGTTCAGGTCGATGGGCACGTCTTTATAGGCGGCGATGGCGCGCAGGGACGGATAGTACCGCCGGTGGTCGCTGATGACCATGAAGTCGTAGCCGTGGCGGCGATAGTTGGCGCAGACGACCTCCGGGTTCTGTCTGCCGTCGGAGCAGGTGGTGTGCATATGCAGATCGCCGATATATGGGTATCTGCCCACGAGATCCTGCTCCACGCAGTAGACGGGGAACTGGATCAGCTTTCTGCCGTCCTCCTGCAGAAAACGGATAAAGTGCAGCTGTTCCCTGTCAAAGGTATAGCGGAAGGTGAAGTTGCCGTCCCCGTCGCTTTGGAGCGTAAGACGGCGGAAATTGCCCGTTGCGGGATGGAACTGGGGGTTGCCGTCATCCACGGGGATGATGAGCACCGGGTACTGTGTGTTCGGCGCAAATACCTGCCTGCCGCCCAGATCGCGGATGTGAATCTCCGCCTCTTTTCCCACTGCGAATACTTTGGGATATACGTCAAAATTGTTCAGCATATCCTCGTCATAGTAGCCCATTTTCTGTTCCTCCATATGAAAAATTATCATACAAAAAGGGGCTGTCGCATTTCGATGAAGACGCCGTTTTCTTCGCCCGATAGGCGTATA
>JBJEQK010000191.1:0-6104 GCA_051881715.1 Acutalibacteraceae bacterium | reverse complement strand
CCGTTCTATGATGCGATCTACGACACCGTAAACTGGTGGGAGACTGCGTGCGGTTATCAAGCAGCCGCCGTACCCGAAAGCGCCAAAATGCCCATGGACTCGCTGTGGTACAGCTTCCATCAGGCGCTGGACAAGGAGGAAATTCTAAAGGAATGCAAAGCCTCCAAAGCCTTGGGGATGGACACCGTAATCATTGATGACGGCTGGCAGACCAATGACAACAACCGAGGCTACGCCTATTGCGGAGACTGGGAACCGACCCCCGAAAAAATCGGCGATATGTCTTCCCTTTCGGACGCACTGCACCAAATGGGCATGAAGATCATTCTTTGGTACTCTGTACCCTTTGTGGGGATGTACGCTTCCAAATACCAAGAGTTTCAAGGGATGCTGTTGGACGGCGTCGGCAACGCCGGCACGGCGTTCTCGCTGGATCCCCGGTACAAAAAGGTGCGGGATTACCTCGTCGGCATTTACGAACGTGCCGTTCGAGACTGGCATTTGGACGGGCTGAAGCTGGATTTCATCGACAATTTCGCCCTCAAGGGGAAGTCCTTAGAGTATGACCCCGCACGGGATTTTCAATCCCTGGAGGATGCGATGCACGCATTGATGTCCGAAATCCACCAAAAGCTGCGCAACATAAATCCTGATATTCTCATCGAGTTCCGCCAAAGCTATGTGGGTCCCTCCATCCGCAAATACGGCAATATGCTGCGTGTCGGTGACTGCGCATGCGATATGCTCCACAACCGCAAGGGAATTATCAACCTGCGTCTGACCTCCGGCAAGACAGCCGTTCACTCGGACATGATCATGTGGAATATGCAGGACACGGTGGAAAACGCCGCACTCCAGTTTGCGAACATCCTGTACGGTGTGCCGCAGATCTCGGTGCGTGTCGATCGGCTCCCTGCAGCGCATCACAAAATGCTTCGGTTCTACATAGACTTTTGGAAAGCCTGGCGGGATGTACTGCTCAAGGGCAAGCTGACCGCCGAAAACCCGGAGTCCAATTACAGCGCAGCTTGCAGTACCCTCGGCGACAAAGCCGTTGCGACGGTCTATACGAACCCTGTTGTTGCCGTTCACGCACGGCAAACTGCCGTTGTCAACGCCTCCATGCACCCCTCCCTGATTCTCAAAGGCGCAGCGGGCAAGGATTACAGCGTCGTCAACTGCATGGGCGAACCGGTGTCCAAAGGTACGGTTTCGTCCGACTTGCAGGGAATCCCTGTCCCGACTGCCGGGATCCTGCTGCTGCGGTAACGGCGCGGCAAGGCGTTTCACAGACAAAGACAGTATGGCTCTGCGTCTTTTTCGGGCGCAGAGCAGATCGTGCAATTTATTTTTTTAAAAAACTGCTTGACTTTTATGTGCGCTTGTGGTATTATCCTTGTGTCATCCATTCGGAGAGATACCGAAGTGGTTATAACGGAACGGTCTTGAAAACCGTCGTACGGCAACGTACCGTGGGTTCGAATCCCACTCTCTCCGCCAACGAAAATAACAACATTTTTATATAGTTACCATGGAGAAGTACTCAAGTTGGTGACGAGGCGCCCCTGCTAAGGGCGTAGGTCGGGTAACCGGCGCGGGAGTTCGAGTCTCCCCTTCTCCGCCAAGAAAAAACAGACATCCGTTTGGGTGTCTGTTTTTTCTTTTGGGGCAGTGAGAACGACCAAGCCGGTTACCACCGGCGCGGGACGAACCGCCGAAGCGCCGCCGGCGGCGGATGCAGCGAGGCGGTGAGTTGAGCAAACAAGGAGCAGTGCGATGCGCTCCAAGCGAGCAATGCGACTATGTTTGCGAGGGGCAATCGAGTCTCCCCTTCTCCGCCAAGAAAAAGACCAAGTCGCATGACTTGGTCTTTTTCAATGAAATTCGTTCCCTACGGAACGAGTGAAATATCTCCGATATGAAATATTTGCTTCGCAAATGTGAAATATGCCTACGGCATATGAAGGAACGAATTTGATTTCACATTTTGTCGAATGACAAAATATTTCATAATCCGTTAGGATTATTTCATATTGCGTAGCAATATTTCATTAGCCGTATTGTAAAATGTCAGAGGCTTGGATTGTATTATTTGTGAAGTCCGCATTGATTAACGAAAATGAGGCAAAAGAATTATTTAACCAATGCGGTACAATTCGCAGAATTCTAATTGCCTCTATCAACACCGCAAAAAAGAATATAAACTGATTCTGTGTATCACAAGTATTGTTTTGAATATATACAAACACCATATCAAACAGACATCCGTTTGGGTGTCTGTTTTTTCTTTTGGGGCAGCGAGAACGACCAAGCCGGTTACCACCGGCGCGGGACGAACCGCCGACGCGCCGCCGGTGGCGGATGCAGCGAGGCGGTGAGTTGAGCAAACAAGGAGCAGTGCGATGCGCTCCAAGCGAGCAATGCGACTATGTTTGCGAGGGGCAATCGAGTCTCCCCTTCTCGGCCAAAAATCGGCAAGGTTCGTAAGAATCTTGCCGGTTTTTACTTCTTACATCTTCACTCTTCACTTTTCACTATTCCTATTGGTCGATTTTTGGCAGGTAAAAAGTAATAGTGAATAGTGCAAAAGTATGTTAAAATTTTTCAAAACGCTATTGACAAGAGAACATTTGTTCTGTATAATAAATGTTGGAGGTGATAAATTGCGTATTCAAAAAACATATTACAACGCAATTGTTTATGATAACACTCTGACCGAAAAGGCAAGAGACGACAGCTTTGATCCAACAACAGTGCCAAGTAAGGATTATAAAATTTGGCGCACGATTCCGGATCTAAAAACTTGTTTTGACTGTGCGGATAATCACGGCAGGATCTTTGATATCAACGATTCAACTGTAAGGCTTCCGCCTTTGCACATAAATTGCAGGTGCACGCTTGAAGAAATGGATGCGATTGAAGCCGGTAACGCAACAAAAGACGGCACAAACGGCGCTGACTATTGGTTAAAGTATTTTGGAGAATTACCCGATTATTATATTTCCCGTGAGCAGCTTGAAGCGCTGGGTTGGAATCTCGGAGACAGGCCATCCCAATTCGCGCCCGGGAAGATGTTGGGTGGGAGTATTTATGATAACGACGAAAGAAAGCTCCCCAACAAAATCGGACGAGTCTGGTACGAAGCGGATATCAACTATACGCCGGGCAGGCGTAACAGGCATAGGATATTCTGGTCAAATGACGGATTGATTTTTGTCAGTTACGATCATGGCCACACTTTTTATGAAATAATATAGGGGGGATGTCATGTATCAGGCAACGATAGACTTGACGGATTGCAAATCCTTGATGGAACTGCACGAAAAAATTAAAGTTGGACTGCATCTCGATGATGGATACGGCAGAAACCTGTACGCTTTTTGGGATGAGATCAACCGAAATATCCCGTGTAACTTTATCACTGTCAAAGGCAGTAAAACTGTGTCAAAGGATTTAACCGGCAAAGTTGAAAAGATGCGCGAAATATTAGAGCGTAACAAACAATATTGGGCGCATTCCAAACACCCTTTTGATTATGAATTTATTGACTGAAGAAGAGTAAATACGTACCCATATACTTTCAACGATGTAGCATAAGGGTACGCATTTTGTATCAAAACTGGTCGCTGCTTACAAGAAAACAGACATCCGTTTGGGTGTCTGTTTTTTCTTTTGGGGCAACTGCGGGTTGCTTGCCAAACGGGCTGTTCTCGTGTATACTTTACGAAAAAGGAGGAACGAATATGGAAACACGGGAAATTCTCAAGACATTGCGTGAAAAGCACAACCTGACACAGGCACAGCTGGCCGAACAAGTCGTGGTCACCAGACAGGCGGTCAGCCGCTGGGAAAACGGCGAAACACTGCCGAACACCGACACGTTAAAACTGCTGTCCAAAGCGTTTGACGTCTCTATCCACACGCTTCTCGCCGAGCCGCGTCCGCTGATTTGTCAGTGCTGTGGAATGCCCATGAACGAGGACGACCTCCTCAGCCGGGAAACGGACGGAAGCTTCAACGAAGAATACTGCAAATGGTGCTACGCCGACGGGGAATTCACCTATCCTGCCAAGGAGCCACTGCTGGATTTCCTCGTGGAGCATATGCCGAACCCCGACAATGCGGATGCGTGTACGCGGCGCGCCCAATTTGACGCCTTTCTCTCACAGCTGCGGCACTGGAATTAAGATGCCGGAAAATCCGACCAAAACAGATCGTTGAGTTTTTCCAGATAGGCGTCGTTGATTTCATAAAAATAGCTGGAATGGGGCATTTGAATCGGACGCAGGACGACATCGCTTTGGGAAACGCCGGCGGACAGATAGGCGGCAGCGATTCCCTTCATCTCTTCCATCGTGGTCGCAGACTTGTGCAGATCCCACAGATCCTCCCATGTATAGTTGCGATCCTTGCCGGGCAGCAGGACGCAGGAATAGTTCCCCTCCCCCATCTGCCAAATGTACACCGCCAGCCCATCGGACACGGGCAGGTCGAAATACAGGGGATATTTTTCCTGAAGACGGTCGAGTGGAACTTCTGTCCTGCTTGGCACATCGTCTGTATTATCTGTCCAATTATCCGTTGCCGCCGGGGCATTACCATCTGCCGGGTTGGTCAAGAAGCAAACCGCCGCTAAAGCACTTACGGCAACGGCGAGCACGATAATCCAAAATGCGGGCTTTTTGTATTGCAAAACCGATTTCACCCGGTCTTTTACGCCGACCTCGCCGAAAGCCAAAGGACAGGCGGCGATCGAAGGGCGGCGCACACTGCACGTCAGCAACGCCTGTGCATAGTCCGCCCGCTGTGCCGTTTCCATATGCTTGACGGTCTTTTCGTCACACGCCAGCTCGATGTCTGTGCAGAACAGCGCATAGCCGAGCCACAGCAGTGGATTGAACCAATGGATTGTCAGCAGTAAAAAACCGAGAGCTTTCCACCAATGATCCCTGCGGCGGATGTGCGAGCGCTCGTGGGCGATGACGTGCGGCATATCCTGCTCGCGCATTGAAAAGGGCAGATAGATTTTTGGTTTCAACATTCCCAAAACAAACGGGGAAGAAACCGCTTCGCTTTGGTACACATTGTCCCGAAGCTTCACAGCCGTACCGATTTTCCTGCGCATACGCCAATAGCGAATGGCCGTGTATGCGAAAAGAATCGTCATCCCCACAAGCCACACGAGCGCAAGAATCGGTATCCATATTTGCAAAGGGTTCGCACTCGCCTGCTGTGACGCCACCGCCGACTGACGGAGGATCGGATTGATGGTGTTGTTCACCATGGGGATGCCCGTATTGATTTCGGGCGTTTGGGCGGTCATAATTTCGGGGCTGATGGTTTCTGCGCTGGGTATCAGGCTCATTGCGCTCTGCACAGAAAACGGACAAATCAGGCGAACCGCCACCATGCCCCAAAGCAGAACGGTGATCCATTTCGGCGCTTTTTTCAAAGGCAGTCGCAGCAACAGGACCGCAAGCACGATCCAGCTTGCCGACAGGCTCATATTGACGATCTTCAAGAAAATTTCACTCATTGCGGTTCTCCTTTTCGATAGCGGTCGATCATTTGCTGTACTGCGTCGATATCTGCATCGGAGAGCTTGCGATGCTTTGTAAAAGCGGCAACAAAAGCCGGGAGAGAACCGTCGAACTTTTTCTCCACCATCTCGTCAATTTCCGCCGCCTGCACCTCGTCCTTGCTGACGAGGGAAGTCACCACGGTGTTTTCGTTTTTTAACACACCCCGCTCGGACAAACGCTTGATGACGGTATAGGTGGTCGTGGGTTTCCAGCCCAACTGTTCCCTGCAAAGCGCTACCAGCGTACTGCTCTTTACAGGCTCGTTTTCCCAGAGGATCAAACAAAAGCGGTATTCACTCTCAAAAATTTTCGGCGTTTCCATGACGGCGCTCCTTTCTCTAATCCATTAGAGTATGTATATACTCTAACACATTAGACTGCCGCTGTCAATAGATGACATAAAAATCACGGTAGAGCTTCCTTGTTCTCTACCGTGTTTTTTATTGCTCCTCATGGAAAATTGTTGGTTTTGTGCTTCGCACCGGGGAACCCCCGGCGAGGGTTCCCCACGCCAAAACAGTC
>JBJEQK010000190.1:0-6130 GCA_051881715.1 Acutalibacteraceae bacterium | reverse complement strand
ATGGAGCGGGTGATGGGAATCGAACCCACACAACCAGCTTGGAAGGCTGGGATTCTGCCATTGAACTACACCCGCATATTTCAGCGGTGATTATTATATCAAATCACCGCTGGTTTGTCAATACAATTTTTGAATTTTTGAATTTAACAATTTTTGAATTTTTGAATTTAACTCGCTTCCACGAAGATATCGCCCAGCATGGCCGAAATATGCATCGCTTTGGGCGATCTGTCCAGTGCGTTGACGAGGATGGAGGCGATCTTGTCCTCCACATTGCGGCGAACCGCATTGCGCAGATCCCGTGCGCCGCGCTCTCCGTCGCACGCCATGGCTGCCAGCGCCTGCGGCACATCCTGCGCCCACGTCAGCTTCACACCCTTATCCCGCAGGGGTTCGACCAACTCCGTGAGCATCAGCACGGCGATCTTTTCCAGCGCCTCCTGCGACAGGTCACGAAACACCACGATCTCATCCACACGACCGATAAACTCGGGGCGCAGAAATTCCCGCAGGGCTTTCATCGCCTTTTCCTGCGAAGCGTCCTGCTTCGTCTTGCCGAAGCCCATGGCACCCTCCCGGCGGTTACTGCCGGCGTTGGAGGTCATGATGATGACGGTGTTTTCAAAGTTGACCGTCCTGCCCTGCGCATCGGTGATCCTTCCCTCATCGAGGATCTGCAACAGGATGTTCATGACGTCCGGGTGCGCTTTCTCGATCTCGTCAAACAGGATGACAGAGTAGGGCTTGCGGCGCACCTTCTCGGTCAGCTGTCCGGCTTCGTCGTAGCCCACATAGCCGGGGGGCGAGCCGATGATGCGGGAAACGGAATGCTTCTCCATAAACTCGGACATATCCAGACGGATGAGTGTCTCCGGGGTATCAAACAATTCTGCGGCAAGCTGCTTGACCAGCTCCGTTTTGCCCACGCCGGTGGGACCGACAAAGATAAAGGAGGAGGGTCTTCTCCGGGGGCTGATCTGCACACGACCGCGGCGCACTGCGGCGGCGACCACATCCACCGCCTCCTCCTGTCCGATGATCTTGGCATTGAGCTTTTCGGCAAGACCGGCAAGACGATGCATATCACTCTCGATGATTTTGCGCGCCGGAATACCCGTCCAAAGCTGGATCACATGGGCAAGATCGTCCTCGGTCACATAGCAGTCTGCGGCGGCCTCGGCAAGCTCTTTGCGCTTGCTTTCCTGCACCATCAGCTCGGACTTTACCTTGGCGATCTCCTCGTAGTCCGTTTCCTCCGTCTGCTCGGTCAGCGCCTGCTGCTGTGCGGTCAGCTGTGCGATGCGGCGGTTGCAAAGCTCCAGCTCCCCGATGGCTTTGTTGCGCAGATTGGCGCACGTACACGCCTCGTCCAGCAGGTCGATCGCCTTATCCGGCAGGAAGCGGTCGTTGATATACCGCTCAGACAGAAGAACCGCCTTGCGGATCAGGGTATCGCTGACCTTCACCGAATGGTAAGTTTCATAGTATTCCTTCACGCCGCTGAGCATCTCGCAGGTGTCGTCCACGGAGGGTTCCTCCACCGTGACCGGCTGAAGTCTGCGCTCCAGTGCGGCGTCTTTTTCAATATATTTGCGGTACTCCGTAAAGGTGGTGGCGCCGATGATCTGGATCTCACCCCGGGACAGGGAAGGCTTGAGGATGTTGGCGGCATTCATGGAGCCTTCCGCATCGCCCGTACCCACAAGGCTGTGCACCTCGTCGATAAAGAGGATAATGTTCCCCTCGTTCTTGACCTCCTCCACCAAGCCCTTGATACGGCTTTCAAACTGACCGCGGAACTGGGTACCCGCCACCAGCGCAGTCAAATCGAGCAGATGGATCTCTTTCTCCAAAAGGCGCACCGGCACATTTCCCGCCGCGATGCGCAGGGCAAGACCCTCGGCGATGGCGGTTTTGCCGACGCCGGGCTCGCCGATCAGGCAGGGATTATTTTTGGAGCGGCGGCACAAAATCTGCACCGTGCGCTCGATCTCCTTTTCTCTGCCAATGATCCGATCCAGCTGTCCGCTGCGTGCCTTTTCCGTCAAGTCCGTGCAGTACATGGACAGGAACTTGCGTTCTTTTTTGTCCTTCTTGTCGGACTTTTCCTTCTTTTTATGTTTTTTCTTCTCTTCGACAGGCTCGTTCTGCTCGTCCTTATTTTCCATTTGGGAAAAGAAATTCTGCATGAAAGGCATCGTCCCTGCGCCGCCCGGCTCAAAGGAACCGTCTTCCATCATCTCGTCGTACTGCTCGGCGATGCTGTCCACATCGTCCTCGGAGATGCCCATGCTCTGCATCATCTGCTTGATGGGACCGATATTCATTTCCATTGCGCACTTCATGCACAGACCTTCCTGCGTACTTTTATCGCCCTCCACCTTGGTGATGAAGAACATGGCAGGACGCTGTTTGCACTTGCTGCAAAGTACTTGTTTCATTGACTAAACTCCTTGATTATTTCTGCTTTCTGTTCTTGATGAGCTTGTAGGTTCCGGGGGCATAGCTGAGCAGTGCCACAAAGCACAGCGCAACGGAGATCCACACAAGGGTCTGCAGCAGCCATGCCGGCGCCGTCCAGAAGGTGTGGAACGCACCGATCTCGGGGCCGAAGGCGATGATGAAAACCATGACGGCGTAGAACACAAAGGTGGCGACTTTGCCCCAGATCTCTGCGGCGCCGGGACGAAGTCCCATGGCAAGCAGCACGATGCTGATCAAAACCATCAGCAGTTCCTTGCCCACAAACAGCAGGAACACCCAGCTAAAGGCGGTCAGCTCCGGCGAATTTTCCGCACTGCGGAAAAACAGGAACAGCAGGATCGCCACGGTGATCTGCGTGGCTTTGTCGGCAACGGGGTCAAGAATCTTGCCCAAGTCGCTGATCTGGTTGAAGCGGCGGGCGATCTTGCCGTCCAGAAAATCGCTGACGCCCGACAGGAACAGCACAAACACCGCCCAGATCGGGTACCCCTTGACGAACAGCACTGCCATGATCGGTACCATGATGATGCGCAGCAGGGAAAGCAAATTCGGAACCGTTTTCCAGTTTTTAAAGAGATCTTTTACGTTTTCATTCATAGTTTTTCACACACCTGTTTTTTATTCAAAAAATCCGTTGGCAAACGGACTCTCCGCAATGACAGAGACGAGCTTGGACTGTTCCACAGCCTGCGCAAAGGGACCGTCCGTAAAGCCAGCCGCCACCTTGGCCAAGATCGCCAGCACCGCCACCAGCACAGCGCCCTTGAGGATGCCCAACACGCCGCCTAAGGTACGGTTCGCCGAACCGATGACCGGCGTTTTTTCGATCAAACCGCATACGGGATGCAGCAACAGCTGCCCCAGTGCGGCAATGAGCACAAACAGCACAAGGAACAGGATCGCCTTCAGTGCGGCAGTGCAGATGGGCGCAAAGACCGTCCGCTCCACCGATTGTGCGGCGTTTGCGGAGAGCACATCGAGACTTTCCGTTTTCTGCACCAGCGCCTCGGTGTCGAGACCGACAGATTTTGCCGCATCCACCACGAACTGCGGCAGTTCCTCCAGTACGGTACGGATGCCGTCTGCCGTTGCCTGCACGCCGTCGGCGTTTTCCATCTGCGTTTGCAGGGAAGAAATCACCCGATCCTGAAAGAAATAGACATAGACCCGCTCCGCCGCCGGCGCACAGCACTGCAGTGCGATCACCGATGCGGCGATCCACGCAAGGATGCCCGCAAGGGACTTTGCCAGTCCCACCCGTGCGGCGTGCAGAACCGTGAACAAAAACAGCAGCAATAACACCGCATCCACAATATAGGCAAGTTCCATAATTTTTCCTTTCTGCATAAATACCGCCGACAGTATACATCGCCTTACAGAGCAGTATACCATGAAACCATCGGCGTTTCAACTGTTTTCCGACTTTTGCGTATGATCGCCCGCAGAGGGGAAGCGTTCGATGCGATCGTGGAACAAAACATACAGGTTTTGTCCTGAAAGACAGATATCCCGTGCGGAATCCGTCAGTGTCAGTGTGCCCACTTTGGTGCCGGAATTATTATAGGTCAGCACCGCCTTATCCGTCAGCACGGCGGTGTAGCTGCTGCTGCGGGCGGCGGCCAAGATCTTTTCGCCGCACTCCACCTCGAAGGCCACTTTGCCGTTCGACTGCACACCGCGCAGTTTGGAGGCATATTCGTTGCCGTAGGGAAGCAGGATCATGGTCGATCTGCCCTTTTCATCGGCACAGAAGAATTGCAGTGTGTCGCTGTCGAAGGCTTCCTCCCGCTCTTTTTCGGCGCTGCGCATCACAGTGAACAGGGATTTGCTGCACGCCGCCGTCGTTTTTCCGCTGCTGTGTACATGGAAAAAAATCGTATCGGGGAACCGAAGGTCGGCTTTCGGCTCCGTTTCCTTGAAGCTGAGCAGCAAAAGTCTGGAATACGGCTGCGCATCCTGCACGCCGGACACGGTGACCGCCACGCCGCCGCCGGAAAAGGCGATATCCGTCACGTATTCCGACACGCACTTAAAGCTGAACATTTCCTTGCCCGACGCCTTATACACCGTCAGCACACTTTTGGCGCTCTCCGCCGTCGTCGCCACGGCAAACCGTCCGTCGTCCGCAAGGGCGGCAGTCAGGATGCTCTGCTGGGTTTCCCCGCTGTAGAGCGTCTTTGTTTTGCTCAAAAGCATATACCGTGTGCCGCCGCGTTCGTACAGCAGTACACGACCGTTTCTGGTGTCGATGGCCGGCTGGCTGTATGTATACTGCACCGTCTGCAAAACTTTTCCGCTGCGATTCAAAATATCGCACCGCCCTGCGCGCAGCACGCACACGCCCGAACCCACCGGCGCTATGCGGATCACCGAGGCGGAATCAACGGCATAGGGAAAGCTGCTTTTGTCTTTAACGGAAAAGGAGGCGAATACGTCGCCAATATTGGACATCGGCACGGTGGCAAAGGTTCGGGATGCCGCAAACAGCGCACCGAACACGATCAGCAGTGCCACTGCCGTGCGCAGGATAATGGACGCCGTGCGGGAAAGTCTGTGCTTTTTTGCCATGGTATCATGCCTCCTTAATAAAAGACTTCTTTTAAATACAGTCCCTGCGGCGGTGCGGTAACGCCTGCGCGGTTACGGTCAAGGCTGTCGAGAATTTTCGGAATCGAGCCCTGCGGAATCTTGCCCTCGGCAATGCCTAAAAGCGTACCCGTCATGATCCGCACCATGTTGTACAGAAAGCCGTCCGCCTGCACTTCAAAGCACACCGTCTCCCCGTCCCGGTACACACACGCGTCCTGCACCGTGCGCACCGTGTCCTCCACACTGCCGCCCGCCGCGGCAAAGGCGGCAAAGTCGTGGGTGCCGATGAAATCCTTCGCCTGCGCATCCAGCAGTTCCGCACAAAGCTTTGGGCGGTAGGGGCAGGCGTAGCCCATGGCAAAGGGGTTGCGAAAGGGGCTGTTGTGAATTTTGTAGATATATCGTTTACCCTTGCAGGCATAGCGTGCGTGGAAATCCATGGGCACCGCCTCGCAGGCATAGACCCCGATGTCATCGGGCAAATGCGCATTGAGGGCATAGGGAAGCTTTTCGCAGGGAATGGCGGATTCCGTGCGGAAATTGCAGCAGTACATCAGCGCGTGCACGCCGGAATCCGTGCGGGAACAGCCTGTGACCGGCAGACGCTCACCGAACAGCTTTTCCAGAGCGTCCTGAAACGTCTGCTGTACGGTGACGGCATTCTCCTGCACCTGCCAGCCGTGGTAGTGCGTGCCGTCGTAACGCATCGTAACCAGCAAATTTCGCACAGAAATACCTCCCAAATTAGAATTGAACTTCTTTTTTGCTTGCAAGATACGCTTTCAAAATCATGTTCAAAAGCTGGGAAAAGGAACGCCCTTCCTCCCGCGCCTGTTTCTTCAGATCTATAACAAGACTGCAGTCCAAAGTAATGCTGACTTTCTGCTTGAATTCTTTCATGAAAAAACCTCCATAAAAATTTGGTTCAACACGGTTTTTTGTGGGCTAAAAAGTTTCGCTCAAGCCTTTTTAAAGGCTTGCGGATTCCAAAGGCGGCGCCTTTGGTCGCCGACCGCAGTCGGCGAAATCCTAACAACAGAAAAGCGCAGGAGGGGAG
>JBJEQK010000189.1:0-1577 GCA_051881715.1 Acutalibacteraceae bacterium | reverse complement strand
ATCTTTGCCCTCTGTCCGCAAGCTATCCCCCAACTTTCCGTGATGAACCTTTTTAAAGGCTTGCGGATCCCACAAAGGCGGCGCCTTTGGTCGCCGACCGCAGTCGGCGAAATCTTGGGCAATACCAGAAGTGCGGGAGGGGAGCCAAAACAGTCCAGTGGACTGTTTTGGCGTGGGGAACCCTCGCCGGTGGTTCCCCGGTGCGAAGCACAGATCCCACAATTTTTCATGAAAAGCGCAAAAAAAAAAGAAATCCCTTGCAGAGCGTTTTCTGCAAGGGGTTTGATGTGTAGAAATGATTTATCAAATACCAATTTCCGGCGTTTCCATGTATCCGCCGAATTGCGCATACAGTGTCAGATGTACCCGAGAAGTGACGATGTCAGTTGCGCTCACTTTTGTACCGCCTGTGGGTGCAGTGTACCAGCCTTTGAAAGAACAGCCGGGCTTTTTCGGATTTTGCGGCCATGTTTTGCCGGCAGCATCCTGTGCGGAAAAGGCGGCATTATATACTGCCCTTTTGGCAGGATCATTTTCTGCAAATCCGTTCCCGGCAGTGAAAGTGCCGCCATTGGTCGATGCGTCAAAGGTCAGCGTGATCTCCCCGAGGGTTACGTCCCAGCCGCCTGCAAGGAAACGCTTGATGCAGGTCACATCCTTGAGATTGGTCTGTGCATCGCCGTTGACGTCGGCATTGTCTTGCAGGATAGTTACATCCCATCCGGCACACCAGCGTGCGATCAGCGCCGCATCCGCAATGGTTACAGCACCGTCCCCGTCCGCATCACCCGGCAGATCGGAGGACACGGAGCACACGCAGAACAGTGCAGAGCCAATTCCGAGGACAGTCGCCAGTAAAACGCATAGAAAACGGATTCCATTTCGTTTCAGCATCATTACAGCACTTCCTTATCAGTGGATTAAAGCGGGATCTCCGGCGTTTCAAAAGCGCCGCCGGGCAGTGTGGGTATCGTCGGCTGGGTACCGCTCGTCGTATCGGTCGTTGTCGAACCTGGAGTGGGCTTTGTTGTGCTCCCGGGTGCGCCGGAGGAAGCGGGGGCAGTCGTATGCTTTTCGGTTGTGACATCCGTGCGCTTCGTTGTGGCGGTCGCGGTATTTTGCGCAGGCTGTGTCGTTGTGGCGGCGGATGGCGCTGTCACGGTCTTTTTGGTGGTCGTGACGGTCGATACATCAGAGGACGGGGAGACACTGGAACGGGTTTCTGCGCTGTTTCGGGAAGCGGCAGGCGAGGAGAAATTCTCCTGTCCCTCTGCGGGGATCGACTTGTCCGATACGTGCACCGCAGAGACCGTGCATTCCTGCGCGGAGGATGTGTCGGTGGGCAGAACGCTTTGCTGTGCCGATAGGGAATCCTCCGGCGCAGACGACCTCCTTTTGGCGCCGATGATACCCGTGACGACCAAAATCAAGAGAATCAAAACCACTGCGGCAATCCAAATTTTATTTTTCATTTATTCCAGCTTCCTTTTTATGAATCGTCACGGTTTTTTCTGGGATTAAGAGTTTCGGTCAAGCCTTTTCAAAGGCTTGCGGATTCCAAAGGCGGCGCCTTTGGT
>JBJEQK010000188.1:0-6231 GCA_051881715.1 Acutalibacteraceae bacterium | reverse complement strand
AAAACTTCTCCCCGGGATTGATCGAGGAAAAGAGCAAGACAAGAGATTTTGCCACATCTGTGCAGTGGCTCACGATGGCGCATATTGTCAACCAGTCCTTCCAGCTGAAAGAGCATATTACCCTGCCGCTTATGCCGGACAACGACGGACACTTTCGCCTGTTTCTCGGGGATATCGGTATGTTCTCGTACCAAAGCGGTATCAACGCCGCTTCCTTTATATCGAGTGAACGAGAGAACACCCTGTCCGGCATTTTCTTTGAAAACTTCGTGGCCAATGAATTGATCGCCAAAGGACACAAGCTGTTCTATTGGCGCGGAAAATCGTCTGCGGAGTTGGAGTTCATCGTTGAATCGGACAATCTGCTCTATCCCATAGATGTCAAAAAAGGCAGGGGCACACTCAACTCCCTTGAAAAATTCTCCAATCACAATAAATTTTCGTTTGCCATTAAGGTCTCCAAAAACAACTACGGCTACAACGCTGCGCAAAAGCTGCTCACGATACCGTTCTACTTTGTCCCATTTGCCGCCCAAGACCTGGCGCAGGGAAGCATGCGTGTGTGAAGCAAAAACGGGGATTCGTTTGCAGGGAATAGGACGATTGTCCAAAAAAGAAAAGCAGACCGCACGTTTTCATGCGATCTGCTTTTTGTGAACCTTGTTATTTAGAAGAGCCGTCTGCGCCGTCTGTCAGCAGTGCATTCTCTCTGAACAGCAGAGACAGGCACCAGACACCTGCGAGCGCAACCAATGTGTATATGATCCGGCTGACTACTGCACCCTGACCGCCGAAGATCCACGCAACCACATCAAACTGAAACAGACCGATACTGCCCCAGTTCAGCGCGCCGATCACGACCAGGATCAACGAGATTCTATCAAGCATTTCATTCAACTCCTTATCTGCTTTTCGCCAATAGTATGGTCGGCAGACAGGAATATATGCAAGAAAAATTTTTATGTCAGCATTGCCTTAACTGAAATACGGTTTCATAAAACCGACTTCAAACGTGTGGTCTGTCTGCACATCCTCGATGGTGTAGGTCGCTTCCTTGCCCAAAAGGAATTTTACATAATTGACGATTGCCGAAAATGCATCCTTGATCTTGCCGTCGCTCACGGCCGTTTTCAGTGCGCGGAAAGAATAGCCCAGCATACTGACCTTCTCACCGTCCACCTTGACATAGACGGCATAATAACCCTTGGAGGGCGTAAACTTAAAGGTGACGGACGCCCCTTTCAAAACACTGATGCAGTCCGTGCCGGGATAAGAAACTCTGTCAGAGGATGCGGAAACCTTGCCTGTACCGCTGTAACTGTAGGAGACCACATAGCGGTCGGCGCACTCCGTATACACGGCGAACACCGCCTTGGAGCTGTCCATGGTCACCTCGATGGTATAGTCATGGCTGATGATGACGCCGTCCATGTCGATCCAGCCGAGAAATGCGTAGTACGCTTCCTGTCCCTCTTTCAATGCGGTGGTCACGGTAAATTTTTCGCCTTTTTCAATGTCGTACAGTCTGTTCGCACTGCCTGTGGAGCCGTCCTTTTGGCGCACATAGGTCACAGAAGCGATACCCGCACCGTCGGAGACGGTATTGTTGACCGAATACTTGTGTACGCCCATGGTCAGGGAATACACCTTTTCCGCCGCCGACACACCCATCACACAGGTGCCCATCAGCAAGCAGAAGCACAGGATTGCAGCAATGATTTTTTTCATAGTGGTTTCTCCTTCCTTTTCGGCGGACATTCAGCCGTCCGCATGGCATATATACACGTTTAGGAGCGGGCGCGTTCCCGCTCGATCAGCGCCCATGTGGCGTCTGCCAGATGGCGAAATTCCGGCATACTCAGCTGCGGACAGATGAACTTCTGCCGCGGCGAGTTGATGTCCTCGCCGGAGATCTGCAAAAAGCCGCCCTCTGCGCACAGCGTTTGCACCCGCCGCAGCTGTGCGAGGGTATTGCGGGAGGGCATATAGGTCACGGCATCCACATCGTACTGCCGCAGTACGGCGAACAGCTCCTCGAGATAGGCATCCTCAAACTTTCCGGAACGCTTGTCCCCTGTCACGCTGTCCTGCACATCGCCGAGATAGGCGTAACACAGCAGGGCGTCCGTTTCCTTAGCGAGCCTCGACAGTTCGGAGATGTGCATACACTCCTCCTCGGCGGGCACATAGATCTTTTCCACGAAAGCGGATTTCAGCACGCCCAGCAGGTCGTAGTCAAAATAGGGATTGTCCATATCGGTCAGCAATTTTTTCTGCTTGTCGCTCAGGGCGATTCCCAGCGTGTTTTCCACAAAGTCCGCCGTGTGTTCCTTGCCGCAAAGCCCGATGATCTTGCGGCACAGGGCAAAGATCAGATGCCGCTCCGTCACACTGCCGCCGTCGGCAAAGTGCGAAAGCGGCAAAACGTCCCCGTCGAAGCTGAGCACGATCCCGCTGTCTTGGAGCAGCGCATTGATATTATGCACCATTTTGCGCGTTCTGTCGTTGCGTTTTTCCCGCAGAGGCGCAAAATGCCGCTGCACATGGTCGATCTTGCCGTGGGGTACGCCGTGCAGTGCCATGTAGGCGATACCCTTTTGGTCGGTGTTGTTGATAAATCTGTCCGCAATGGGCGTACCGCTCAGGCGCACACGGCACTCCACGCCCACCGTCGTCGCCACGCCGGCGATCTCCCCGGCACGGATGAATTCTCTCGCACCGGCCATGGAGTCGTGATCCATAATTCCGGCGGTGGGCAGTGTCGCCTTTCGGGCGTAATACACCGCCGCCGTGGGTGAATACGGGGAAAAGGAATAGGTCGTGTGAATATGATTGTTGACGAAAACGTCGGAAACCGCCGGCTTTTCCGTTTCGTCGCACAGTATCTTTTGCAGATTCAAAAGCCGCTCTTCGGCGGTCGGTGCATTCAGAAGCTGTAAATATTTGTCCATCGTCATCCCTGCTTTGCGGCCGCCTTGGCACGGTAGGCCTCGACTTCCCAGTTCACAATAAAATCTGTCATCTGCGCCGTCATCGGCAGTGCGCCGCCGAATGCGCGGCTGTATACGGCGATCTTCATGGCGTCCAAAAACAGAAGCTGTGCCGTCTGTGCCTGCTTTTCGGTGTCTGCCACGGCGAAGAAGCCCCATCCCTTCACAAGGACGATCTTGGGCGCATAGCCGTGCTTTTCCCTGTACGCCGCAAACGCCTGCGCCGCCGTTTCCACGTCCTGCAAATACAGCGGATGTGCCTTGCAGTACACGATATGATCCGGCGTGAACGGCTCCAGCAGCGGTTCGGCACTCTCCCGACTCTCGGCAAAACGCACCGCCTCCCGACAGCCGTTGAACAGGCACACCGCTCCCGCCCCGTATAGTTTGGCGAGGGTGTGTGCGAAGGCGCAGATCTGCGCATCTTCCGCCACGGCAGGGGTGAGATCCGCCTGCTGTGTACAGTTTTCTTGCAGTGTGTGCAAAACGTGCCGGAGCATTTCCCCCAGTTCGGCATCGGAATCCGCCGCCAGAAACACGCCGTGGTTCTGCAAAAACAGCATATCCGCATCCCTGCCGTTTGCGGCCTTGTAGGCGGTCATGCGTTCTTTGCAAAGCTTCGCCAAAATATAGCCGGGCTTGCAGATTTCCACCCATACAGCATCCGGGAACAGGGCGTGCATCCTCGCTTCACCCTCCCGTCCGCAGGTCAGACCGTTGACCAGCGCAGGATGCAGGTGCAGAACGTACCGCATGGGGAACAGGGCGTGCAGCAGTGTTTCCACGCTGGGTCTTTTCTCTGCCTGCCCCGGCAGCTTCGACGCCATCATGTCCGCCAGCGCCGCCGCTTCCCGCGGGGCATCCTCGGTGGGATATTCCTTTTCCATCATCGCCGCCAGCTTCGTGCGGTCCATCGCCACAAAGCCCTCCGGCGTGATGGTCGCCAAAGAGGTGCCCGAGCCTTTGATATATAAAACATTGCCGTCTTTCGCCGATGTATTTCCACCGCCTGCCAGAACCAATTCCCCGTTTTTGCCGTAGAAATTGGAGAAGGCAGTCAACGTATCCAAAACCGTAGAGACCACTCCTTTATACTTTTCACTCATTGTACCACATTTTTTCCAACTTAACAAGTCTATTGACAGATTCTTCGAATCCCGTTATAATTGAGACGATTCCTATAAAAGGAGTAATGTCACCATGCAGTTAAGCGATGCCTATGTGCACGAAATTTTGTCCCACTTTGACCTGCCCGGCACCCTTATCTCCTACCGTCCCATCGGGTGCGGTCACATCAACGACACCCTGATGGTCACCTATCGGCAGGAAAACAGCGAAACCGGCTACATTCTCCAGCGCATCAACACCAACGTCTTTCGCAATCCCGACCAGCTGATGGAAAACGTCCATCGGGTCACCGCTTATCTTGCCGACGTGATCCGCAAAAACGGCGGCGATCCTGCCAGGGAGACCCTGACCGTCTATCCCACCAAGGAGGGCGAACGCTATTACCGCACGGCGACGGGCGACTGTATGCGGGTGTACAACTTCGTTGCCGACACCTACACCTTGCAGAGCATCGAGAACCCCGACGATTTCCGCAAAGCCGGTGCGGCATTCGGCAATTTCCAGTGTATGCTGGCGGACTATCCCAGCAAAACACTGCACGAAACGATTCCCGATTTCCACAACACCGTTTCCCGATTTGAGGCGCTGAAAACAGCCATCGCTGAGGATGCCGCCGGTCGTGCCGCCGGTGTGCAGACGGAGATCGACTTTGCCCTTGCTCGGGAAGCGGACACGCACGTTCTGCTCGATCTGCTGAAAAAGGGGGAACTTCCCCTGCGCGTCACCCACAACGACACCAAGCTCAACAACATCCTCTTCGACAACACGACCCGTCAGGGGCTGTGCGTGGTCGATCTGGACACCGTGATGCCGGGACTGTCCCTGTACGATTTCGGCGACAGCATCCGATTCGGCGCCAACACAGCCGACGAGGACGAAAAGGATGTTTCCAAAGTTTCCCTCAGTCTTGACTTGTACCGTGCCTATGTGGAGGGTTACCTTTCCACCGCCGGCAGCAGCTTGACCGACCGGGAGATCGAGTACCTCCCCTTCTCCGCCAAGCTGTTGACCTATGAGTGCGGCATCCGCTTCCTGACGGACTATCTGAACGGCGACACCTATTTCCACACCGCCTATCCTGAGCACAATCTCATCCGCTGCCGCACCCAATTCGCACTGGTCGCAGACATGGAGCGCAAAATGTCCCGGATGCAGTCCATCACCGCTGAAGCCGCCGCAAAGCTTTGCAAAAAGGAAGTGTCTCCATGCTGCTGAAACGTATCCTCATCGGCATACTCAGCGCGGTCATTGCCGCCGGCGGCATTTTTTACGGCGTCACCTACCGCTTTTTCGACAAGCCCTTGACCCAAAAGGCGCAGGAAGCGTTTGAGGAGCAGATCTCCCTGCCGGACAACTTTATTCTGGCCGCCAGCTCGGACTGCTATAACGACGTAAAAAATACCATGCAGGCCGTCCACGACAGTGTCAACAGCGGCGCCTACGCCATTGAGCTGGATGTTTCCTTTGCAGAGGACAGCACTCCTTATCTGGCGGAGGGCAGTGACTATATCACCGAGGTCTCTGTGCCGCTGGAAAAGGTTTTTGAAAAATATGCCGGTGAACCCAGTCTGCGCTATGTTCTGCACGTCATGAACTTCCGCACGCAGGAAAAGCTTTTGGCCCTTGCGCAGCAATACGATCTGCTCAGCCGCATTCTGCTGACCGGCTTTTCCCGGGAGGATCTGGAGCTGCACGCCGCAGACTACGGTGCATTTCCCATTGCGGCCGATCTGGACGTGAGTTTTAAGGATCTGCACGATGTCAAGCAGTGCCGGGAACTGCTCTCCGTTTATCGAAACAACGGCGCCGGTATGCTGCTGACCACGGCGGACACCGTCACGGCGGAATTGCAGCAGGCCATCTTAGGCTTCTCCGTACTGCCGCTGGCGATTCGAGGTGTGGAGTCCAAATACGATATGTACTATGCGCTCTCTCTCAATCCGCGCATGATCATCACCGACCGACCCGACACGCTGTATTCCATCCTGTTTGACGGCGACCATATGAACTTTGAGCACTACGATACTTTCTGAAAAATGCGCTCCTCACGGAAAGTTATGGGATTTGTGCTTCGCACCGGGGAACCCCCGGCGAGGGTTCCCCACGCCAAAAC
>JBJEQK010000187.1:0-6244 GCA_051881715.1 Acutalibacteraceae bacterium | reverse complement strand
GGTCATGGTCTCCGAATTTATTATAAACGATCGGCAGAGAGATCGCTTCGATATCGAAGGTTCTCACGCGGTCGGATGACGGGTATTCTGTTGCATGAAGCATATTGAACTCCTTTCTGCATATATTCGGTATACTGCTTGACAATATACCAACCCATTATATGCTTGTTTGGAATTCGTTGTTCTTGAGCGGTTTTCATTGCAGCAGCACGGATTTTTTTGTTGCTTTTCCACAAAATGTATGCTACACTGTAGAGGAGAATCGGTACGGTATGTCCGACTCTTTATGCTTGCAAGGAGGCGTTTTTTGTGAAAAAGATTTTGGCAATTCTGTTGAGCGTTCTTTTCTGTGTTTGCGCTTCTTCCGTCGCATTTGCGGCGGATACGGGCACGACAGTCTATGTGGACAGCGTCGGCGGCAGTGATGCAAACAGCGGCAAAAGCGAGGGGGATGCATGGAAAACTCTCGCAAAGGCTTCGTCCGTCGCCTACGAACCGGGCAGCAAAATCCTGCTCAAGGCGGGCTCCATCTTTGACGGCAGCTTCACGGCGCGCGGAAACGGTACGGCGGAGAATCCCATCACCCTCGGCACCTACGGCGATGTGGAGCGTCTGGGAATGCCTGTGATTCGTTCCAATGAAGATGTCATCCTGCTGAACCTGCACAACGTCAGCGGCTGGTGTGTACAGCAGATCGAATTCACCGCACCCAACGGCAAGGGCGTCTATATCACGGCGGACGGCGACGGTATGACCACCGATATCACCGTGCAGGACTGCGTGTTCCACGACATCTACTATAAACGCTGTGAAACCTACAGCGGCGGTCATTGCCCGATCATGCTCTCTTCCTCGGGCGCCACGGCACGGCTGCGCCGCATTACCCTGCAGGACTGCCGCATCTACGACTGTGCCTACGGCGTGAACATGGGCGGTCTGACCCGGGAATGGACGCCGGAGCTGTTCGTAAGCCCCGAGCAGTCGTACAACACCGACTATCTTCTGGACGGGCTGTCCTTCAACAATATCCTGTACGACGGCATCATCATCGGTTCCATCTACGGTATGGTGATCCGTAACTGCGCCTTGATCCGCACATCGCTCAACGAGGACTACTACACAGCGCCCATGTGGTCGCACCATGCGAGCAACTATGTGGTGGAAAACTGCGAGATTGCCGGCTCCACCAATACGCTGGACGGCATGGCGGTGGACTTCGACGGCTGGACGACCGATGCGATGTATCAGTACGTTTACTCCCACGACAATGTTCGCTTCATCCGCAACTGCTGTTATGACAATTACACCAAAAACGAGAATTGCACCGTGCGCTACTGCCTGTCCGTCAATGACAACAAGTGCGACAATTCCATGGCGCAGCTTTTGACCGCCGATATACAGTACCGTGAGGATGAAAAGGCCGTGTACATGGACAATTTCAAGTTCTATAACAACACCATGATCAACGCCTCGTCCATCGACTTTAAGGATTTGCGAAATGCCTATATTGCCAACAATATCTTCACGGGTGATCTCAAGACAGTCTATCGCTGTGCACGCAAGGCCGTAGACGAGGAAACGGGCGAAGCGTACCGCAGACAGTTTGAGGGCGTGTTCAGCAACAACTGCTTCTGGGGAACGGGTTACCCGTTTGCGGCGCAGAACAACTACATCTGCGACCCCGGTTTTGCCGGTGCGGACATCACCGACAAAAACAGCTTCAAGTTGTCCTCAACATCCCGCTTGCTCGGAAAAGGCATTCAGGTGGAGGAGGATATGGGAACGCAGGACTTCTACGGCAATCCTGTCGGCACACAGCACAATATCGGCTGCTACGACGGCGCAGGGGAGAGTGAATCGGCGCCGGCGAGCCTTTGGAAGCAGATCGTTAACCGTGTCCAAACGGCGCTGGGTTTGGTGGTCAACTTCTTTGACTATTTGGGCAACTGCTACTGGTTGTTCTGAGGAAAACAGTATGCGAAAAGCGATACGATTTTCAGCTTGTCTTTTGCTCTTTTTGAGCCTTTTTGTCGGGTGCGGCAAGCAGGAGACGACGCAGAACAGTGCTGTAGCGTATATCAACGGGGAAGCCATCACTGCCCGGGAGATCGAATACTTCAAAACCCGGGACAGAGCGGATATCATCAACGCCTTCAGTGAACAGTACGGCGTGACGGATTTTTCGGACTTCTGGGACAGGGACTTTGACGGCACAACGCCTGCGCAGGCGCTGGAGAAAAAAGCGTTCGAGGATGCCTGCGATGCGAAGATCCGCCTTGTCCTGATGCGGGATAATGGTGTGTACGAGGACATCTCCTTCGATGGCTTGGAAGCAAAGGCGCTGGCGTATAATGAAGCGCACAAAAATCTAAAAAACACAGTGGGCGTCCAGTCCATTGATATGCAGCAGTTTTACACCTACTACATCTCCACAGGGGAAATGACCCTCAAAAACATACTCGGCGAAGGGGAACTAAAACCTAACGATGCGCAGATTCGCGCCTACATTGCGCAAAAGGGCGACATGACCGAACAAGGGGCGATTTCGTATCTTGTGGATGCAAAATATGCGGAATATGTACAATCGTTGCTGGAACAGGCAACAGTGACCATGGAGGAATGATTATGAAAAAAGTGCTTTGTTTTTTGCTCTGCGTTTCTCTGCTGCTGCCCTGTCTGTGCATGGGCGTCAGCGCACAGGGCGGTATGACCTACTACATCGACAGCATGGACGGCGATGACTCCGCCCGGGGCACCGGCGAGCGCAGTGCATGGCGAACCGTGCGCAACTTGGAAACCCTCGCATTGCAAAAAGGGGATACGGTTCTGTTTCGTCGGGACGGCATTTACAATGTGAACTGCCTGACATTGACGTGCAAGGGAACGGCGGAGAATCCCATCGTGATCTCCGCATACGGGGAGGGCGCAAAGCCCCTGCTCACCACCAACAAAAGAACAGATATTCTTCATCTGCTGGACTGCTCCTATGTCACCGTTTCCGATCTGGAAATGACGGCGCACAACGGCGGCGGCATCTGGATCTATACACAGAACGAGGAGTCCAATGGTGTGAAACTGGACGATCTCACGATCCACGACATCCAAAACTACAAGGTGACCACCCGCGATTCTCAGGCCAACCCCACAGAAGCCAGAGCGTGTGTCGTGGTGAAAAATCTGTGCTATCCGGCGCAGTCCCTGTACAGGGTCAACGATTTTTCCATGACCAACTGCGAGCTGTACGACTGCGGCAACGGACTTCTGCTTTGGGGTTCCTTTACCGAGGACAGCAAAAATCCCTGGTCGGACGATGTGGACCAAGTTTCCATTGTGTACAATCAAAATGCGCTCGTGGAAAACTGCTATTTCCACGACATGGACGCAGAGGGCATGATCATCGGCATGACGGACAATGCCCTGATTCGTAACTGCCGCTTTATAGACTGCTGTCAGGGCGTCGGTACGGATGAAAACGGCAAGGTGCTTTATTACACTGCACCCGTGTGGTACTGGGGCAGCATCCGTTCCTCGGTGGAAAGCTGTGAAATTGCCGGTGCCAAAAACTTTGGCGACGGTATGGCGGTGGACTTCGATTCGTGGACGAACGACTGTATGTATCAGTATATCTACTCCCACGACAACAACTGCTTTATCGTCACTTGCCCCTACGGCACGGGACAGAGCGGCAACACGGTGCGTTATTGTCTGTCCGTGGACGACAATGTGTGCAGAAACAGCATCTCCACCGGTGAAAAGAACTTCAGCTTCTACAACAACACGATCATCAATTCCTCCAACTTTGTCCTGAACGGCATCAGGGATTCCGTGTTTGCCAACAATATTATTGTCGGCGATCTGCGTTCCGACTTTTTCTGGACGCGCAAGGCTGTGGACGAACAGACCGGCGAAACGTACCGCAACGAGTTCACGGGCACCTTTGCCAACAACTGCTTGTGGGGTACGGGTGTGCCGACCTGCGCCGAAAAAACGTTTGTCTGTGACCCGGGTTTTGTCGGCACGGACAAAACCAACCCCGACAGCTTTAAGCTTGCGAAAAACTCGCCGTTGTTGGGCAAGGGAATGACCCTGGAGAATATGGGCGAAACCGATTTCTACGGCAATACTCTCACACAAAGCCACAACATCGGCTGCTATGACGGCGCCGGGGAAAATACAAAAGCGCCCCTGCGTCCGTTCGACAGTCTGTTCCGTCTGGTCAACACGGTTTTGGGCACATTGTATCAGTGGGTTCAGGAGCTTGCCAATCGCTATTGGCTGTTCTGACATTGCTATGTCCATGTTTCCAAAAAGAAAAGGGGAAAACCATGAAAACCAAAAGACTGCTCTCGATTCTTTTATGCTTCAGTATACTTTTCGGTTCCGTTGCATACACCGTTTCGGCGAGCGACGGGATTGCGGCGGGATATACATTTACCGTTCAGCCGAGACGTGGGACATACAGCCGAGGCGAAACCGTTGTTTTTGACACTTCTATCAAAAGCAATTCCATAATCGATATGCGCAACTGGTTTTTGTGGATGGAATACGATGCAGGCAGATCATTCCTTGCGCCGAACGCTACGGAAAGAATCATAGAAACCATTCCGTTTGGGGAAAATACGACACAGAATTTCCGCCTTTGCGAGCCGGACAGCGTGATTCGTTTGAGCGATCAACTGACGACAGAAGCGGCTAAATCGGTTTTGCGGTCTTGTTTTCAGCTTTATAGCAAAATCACAAAAGCTTTTGTGTATGTACAGTATTTTTTTAAATCCGTTTTGCACGGGCTTGCCCTTGCGAGCGAAAAGGTGAAGCTTGGGGAAAGCGAGGTCGTCTATGACGGAGAAACGATCCATGTGACATTTTACGGAAGAATCCGCACAGAACATGATGCCGTCCCCATGTGTACATCGTTGCAGACGCTGCCGCAAAGTTTCGCATTGGATGCGCAGATGACCGCATCGCAAGGGATGTCTGCTCTCGTTTTCTCTGCGTCTGTTTATGACAATGCCTTTGACGGATATGTCTTTCTTTTAGACAGCGCCAAAAAGGAAGCTTCGCTGTCCTTCGTACAAAACGGTGTTGTCACAAAGATCGGCGCAAAAAAGGTCACAGTAAAAGACGGCGAGACTTACCGTGTCCAAATACAAGGCAATAGTGAAAAGACAGCGGTTTATCTGTACAACTATCCATCGGACAGTTCTGCGTACCCTGTATTCGAGTTCTCTCTTGAACCGTTTGGCGATGTGTGCGGCGTCATCGGCAATGCACACATCAGCGCTGTGGAGTCCTATACGGCGCCGGAGATCGGCGAAACATATACCAATCCCATTTTGGACAATTCTCCCGATCCATACATTCTGCACAATGACGAGACGTACTATCTCTATGCCACGAATGCACCCCTTGACGGATTTAATGTCTGTACATCGAAGGATCTTGTCCACTGGTCGCAGCCGATCCGAGCGGCGACCAAAGGCGACATATACGGAAAGGGAGATTTCTGGGCGCCGGAGGTGTATGCGTACAACGGAAAATTCTATATGCTGTACAGCACCGACGAGCATTTGGCGATGGCAATTTCCGATTCGCCGACGGGACCTTTCGTGAAAACCGAGGACGCATACTATTTGAGCGTCGATTACAATAACATTGACGGTCACATATTCTTCGACGAGGACGGAAAAATCTATCTCTATTATTCTGCCGGCGATTCCATCCGCGGTTGCGAAGTGGACGATGATCTGCTGGGCGTAAAAGCGCAAACGGACGTTTTGATCACGTCTGTGGCGCAGGGTGAAGGAAACATCAACGAGGGACCGTTCATGCTCAAACGAAACGGAACGTATTACATGACCTATTCCATAAACGGCTATGAAAACAGAAATTATGGCGTATCCTATGCACTTTCCGATGTGCCGCTGGGTGTGTTTGATAAAGCGGAGAACAACCCGATTCTTGTGTACAACCGTTTTGTTTACGGACCCGGGCACCATTGCTTCACAACGTCGCCGGACGGAAAAGAGCTGATCATCGCATACCATGCCCATTTCAGCACCGAGCAGGTGAATCCGAGAAAGCTATATATAGACCGTGCAAAGTTTGTGCCGACGCAGTCGGGTGTGGATGCACTGGTTGTCTACGGTCCGACCCTCACGCCGCAGCCTGTCCCCGGGAAATGAGTGAAAAATAGGTTCATCACGGATTTTTGTGGGATGAAGATCGAACGGCGGGGATTGAGAGA
>JBJEQK010000186.1:0-6311 GCA_051881715.1 Acutalibacteraceae bacterium | reverse complement strand
GGACTGTTTTGGCTCCCCTCCTGCGCTTTTGGTGTTGTTAGGATTTCGCCGACTGCGGTCGGCGACCAAAGGCGCCGCCTTTGGAATCTGCAAGCCTTTAAAAAGGCTTGAGCGAAACTTTTAATCCCACAATAATCCGTGATGAACCAATAAAGGGGACAGTATGAAGGACGTTTTTCTGTTTGCGCTCCGGCTGGACGCTTCCCTGACCGAGAAGCAGGGAGATATCCTCTGCCTTGCGGCGGACAGCGCCAAGCGGGAGCGATACCGCACAGCGGCGGCGCGCCAAGCGGCACAGCTGTCTTTGACGGCGCAGGTGCTTTTGCGCTATGCCGCATCCCGGGCGATGGAGGTTCCCATGGGGGAGGTGCGCATCACCTACACCGAAAACGGCAAACCGCAGCTGCATGACGGCTGGTACTGCTCTGTAAGCCACACGGGCGAGCTGTGCATTTGCGCCGTGTCCCGCCGGCAGGTGGGGCTGGATGCCGAGCGGGAACGTCCCTTTCCCGAGCAGGTGGCGGAAAAATATTTTTCCCCCGAGGAGAAATATTTTCTGCATACTGCGGAAAATAAACAGAGGGTTTTTTTTGAAATCTGGACAAAACACGAAAGCTATGTTAAGCTCACAGGGGAGGGACTGCGGGCGATCCGCCGTCCGATTCCGCCCGAGATACATACCCATACTTTTCATATAATGGAAGAGTATACCGTCAGCGTCAGTTTGTTTACAGATTTGTCATAAAAAAGTTACGCAATATTTTCGCTTGCCCACAAAAAGCGGTTGAAACAGGGTATGCTTTTGTGATAATATAAATAGGAAAGAGGGACGGGACGATCAACCCTTTTTCACAAGAAAGGAAATCCGAATGCAAAAACGTATCTTGGCTTTGCTGGCGGCGGCCGTCTTGGTTTTGTCCATGAGTGCCTGCGGCGGCGAAGCAGACCCACAGGAAAGCACCGCAGATTCCCGTGCGCAGACCACTGCGTTTGAAGCGCAGGGCGACATCGCCTCTCCGGCGGAAAAGCCCGGGGAAACGGCGGCGAACACTGCGGCGGCTTCTTCCGGCACAGCGACAACGCAGAAACAGCCGGAAAAGGAACAGCTCGGCACCCTGTTTCAAACGATGGTGCGCGACCGGGTACGCACCGGCACCTACACCGTCAAGTTTAAGCAGTCGGGCATGAGCGTGATCACATCGGTTTCCGGCAAGGACAGCGCCATCGAGAGCAATGCGGCAGGACTGCTGCAATTCACGCTCATCAACAAGGGCGGCGAGTATTTTATGCTCACACCCTCCACTCGCAAGTATGTGCAGCTGTCTTCGGAGGATTATGCAGAACAGGCCGATTCCCTCGGCGCCGCATCATCCATGGAGCTGGACGATCTGGTTCTGCAAAAGACCGGCACGGAAACCCTGAGCGGAAAGAAATACAACACCGAGACCTACGACGAGGGGAGTCGCGGCACGGTGACGTATTTCTTCGATGACACGGGACTGCGCAAGGCACGTGTCGTCAAGGACGGAAAAACAAGCATGGTTGACACCTTTGAAGTCGTCACGGGGGTAGACGCTTCTGTGTTTGAGATCCCGGCGGATTACGTCAAGGTCTCGGACCCGGGTCAGCTGTTTGCGTAAGAAGTACAAAAGAAAGGCGGCGGCAGAACGGAGGTTCTGTCAAAATGAGATGAAGAAACTATGCAGTATTCTGATGGCGGCGGCGCTGCTCGGCACCGTAGCGGTCTTTGCAGGCTGTGACAAGGCGCAGGTTTCGGCGCCCTCCACAGAGCCGGCGTTGACCGGCATCGCGGCAACGACCCAGGGAGATTTGGAGGATGATCTTGCCCTGCCCCAGTCCGACACACCCGCCAGCACCACGAAGCCGCTGGTGACGGCGGCAACGACCACCAAGAAGTTTCAGGAAGCGCCGATCATGCAGGCGATCGCCGATGCCCAAAAGACGACGGCTGCGCCGACCACGACGGTGACGGTGCCGCAGACCGAGAACGAGCCTGCGAGCACACCGACCACGGCGCCGACCACAGCACCGACCACGACCCAACCCGCCGGTTCCCCCGATATGCTGAACAACTACGTGCTGCGGCATATCCGCTCCGGCACATATACCGAAACCATCAGCGCTTTCGGTAACGACCACAGCAGTGACGACAAGCTTTCCAAAATCGTCCGCGGCGGTCAGACGGCCTATTGGATCACCATCCCTGCGGCCGGACTTACATTCAAAACGTTCCCCATGGACGGCAAGTATTATCTTGCCACCCCGTCTCAGTACTGCGAGCTGACCAAATCGCAGTACGACAGCCTGTGCAGCACTTTGGGCAATGCGTTCTGCAACTTTGAAGTGCTGAACTATCAAAAAACAGAAAGCGCAAGGGAGGGTCTGAGAACCTACACCTGCGAGTATTTCGACATGAACGGCAGTACGCTGGTTCTTTGGTTCAGCAAAAATGCGCTGACAAAAATGCAGCTCACCACAGCGTCCGGCACCGAATCCTTGCCGATGAGCGTTTCCGGCTCTGCGGATTCCGCCTATTTTACGCTGGATCAAGGCCTTGAAAATGTGGAGTATGCGAAGCTGGAGCCTTTGGTCTCTCTGGCGGGCGTATTCTTCGGCGCATAAGGAAAAGGAGTATCAATATGAAAAAAGGATTATCTGTAATTTTAATTATCGCTCTGGTCGCTTCTTTGGCGGGCGTTTTGGGCGCCTGCGGCGGCAAGGGGGAGAACGATGCCACCACCGAGTCCACCGAGCAAACCACGGCAAGCCCCTGGAAGGATCTGCTCGAGGATTTTACCTACGATTACGAGGACGAAAGCTACACGGAGCGCACCACCGACGAACACTATGAGCAGGAGTATGAGGCGCTGACCCTGCCCTCTGCGAATCCGACCAAAGCTGCGAGCGCCAATGCCACAACAGCGGCGACGACCAAGGCGAACGCCACTCGTGTGACAACCACCAAGGCGTTCATGTTCACTTCGCCCTCCCAGCCCTCCACCACAAAGAAAACCGAGACGACTGCCGCATCGGGCAGTACGACAGCCACAACTGCAAGTACCACACAGGCAACAACTGTGACCGATTCCACCTCCATGACCGACAACATCGCAGAGACCAATGTGGGCTTTGGCGGCAATGTTACAGAAGGCGGTTCACCGTCTCGTCCTCAGGTCACCTACCTCGACAAGTATGTGGTGGATGTTCTGGCGGGCAGTTCCTACACCCTGCAGGTGGAGATGAAAGCAGAGGGCAAGGCGGTTCCCTTTACCAACTATAAAGACGGAAGCAACAGTGCTACCAAGGTACGCCTGAGCGCTCTTGCGGGTGCAGATATACCGAAGCTCGGCGGACTGGATGAAGTGCGGGTCGTTATCAAGGATTCCAAACTCTATATCGCATGGGCAGGTGGTTATGTACAGATGGTAGATCAGGATATGGAGGATGTCCTCAACTCCATGAAGGATATGGATATCCGTGAAATGCTGCGCACCGATGCCTTGGAGTACGTCGGCGCTGTCAGCGGCACGGGCTATGTCTGCGAGAGCTACCGCATTCCCGAGGAGAATCTGGGCTACAGCTTCTACTTTACCAGCAACGGTATTTCCCGTGTGGAAGTGGTGGATCTGGAAACACGGCAGGTGGTGGAGACCATGAGCATCTCCCTGAAAGCCGGCGTTTCGGACAAGAATGCCTTTACCCTCAGCGGCAAAAAGTACACCATGGAAGAGTTTGAACAGATGTTTGAAGGCATGGCGGGATGAAAACCGTATTGATCACAGGCGCATCGGGCGGCATCGGTCAAGCTGCCGCCCGTCTTTTTGCGCAAAACGGATATCAGGTGGCAGCCGGCTACTGCCACGGCGCTGACCGTGCACAGGCGCTGTGTGCGGCTCTGCGCAAAGAGGGCTTCTCTGCCGAGCCGTTCTATGCCGATGTCTCGTCGGAAACCGATGTGAAAGAAATGTTTCGGAACATTACGCAGACCTTCGGCGGCGTGGATGTGCTGGTCAACAATGCCGGCATCGCCGGGCAGAAGCTGTTCACGGACATCACCGACGCCGAGTTTGAGCAAATGTTTGCCGTCAATGTGGGCGGTGTTTTTCATTGCTGCCGGGAGGCGATTCCGTATATGGTGCGCCGGCAGTCCGGAAAGATCATCAATATTTCCTCCGTTTGGGGGGTGAGCGGCGCCTCGTGCGAGGTACATTACTCGGCGTCCAAGGCGGCGGTGATCGGCTTGACCAAAGCGCTGGCAAAGGAGCTGGGTCCGTCGAAAATCTGCGTCAACTGTGTGGCGCCCGGCGTCATCGACACGCCCATGAACGCCTGCTTTGACGAGCATACCATGCACTCTTTGACCGAGGATACCCCACTGATGCGGCTCGGCAGCCCCGAGGACGTGGCGCAGGCAGTCTTTTTTTTGGCGTCTGCGGCGGCGGATTTCATAACCGGACAGGTGCTTTGCACGGACGGCGGTTTTATTGTTTGAAAAGAAACGAAAAATGTCTGAAAAAATATTGCATTTGTTCCGTATTTATGTTAAAATTGATTAACTTGATTTTTAATAGGCTTTGGAGGAATAATAATGGCAGCGACTTGTCCGAAATGCGGCGGTAAACTGAAGCTCACCGACTGGAAACCCAACTGTCCCCACTGCGGTGTGAATATGGTATATTACGGGATGGAGGAACGGCTCCTTCTGGATGCGGATCAGGCGGAGGCGGAACACGCCCGCACGCAGGTAAAATTTGACCGTTTGAGGGCTTCGTTCATCGGCTCCAAGCTGGCGATCGTGCGTATCGTTTTCAGCGTGCTTCCCATTGTGGGTCTGTTCCTGCCGCTGGCGAAGTTCGGATTCACAGCGCCCTATGCCCAGTACAACGGCTCTGTCAACGTGATCTCCCTGTACAATCTCCTTTCCTCACGGATGGATTTTGATTCTTTGATCGCCATGTGCGGTTCCAAGCTGATGGGAACGGCGTTCATTCTCTTTGCCGTGTCGATTGTGTGCATCCTATTGTCTGCGGTGGGCGTACTGGCACACCTAATCTGTCTGACGATGGCGTGCAGCCCGAAGGGCAAACAGCGCAACTACACGCTGAATGTCCTCAATCTGCTTTTCACCGTGGCTTCCGTTGTCACGTTCTTCCTGTTCTGTGGCAAGATTACCGCCCTGTTCCCCAATGTGATTCAGCTGTCCTCTGTCGGTTTCGGCGCCTACGTCTACATCGCACTGCTCGTGCTTTGCTTTGTTGCGGACATCCTCTGCTTCGTCAAGGGCATCGAGGTCAAGTATAAGCCCTGCTTCATCGGCAACATTCCCGCCGAGGAATACTTCCAGCTGGTCGAGGACGGTGTTCCGCTGGATCAGATCCGTGCTGTTATGGCAGAGCGTACCGCGGTCAAGGAAGCGGCCGAAGCCGCCAAGAAAGCGGAGGAAGAGGCAAAGAAAGCCGCCGAGGAAGCTGCCAAAGAGCCTGCCGAAGCCAAATAAAACCGAAAAACATCTGCGGAGAGCGTGTGTGCGTTCTCCGCATTTTTTTGAAAAACTTCTAAAAAAAGCTTGACTTTTTCCTTATCCTCTGCTATACTATGTGATGTTCCGAGCGAGAGTGGCGGAATCGGCAGACGCGCACGTTTGAGGGGCGTGTGTTTTCAACGTACGGGTTCAAGTCCCGTCTCTCGCACCACGCTGTCACGGTTATTTGGATACAATGTAACTGTGACAGCGTTTTTTTGTTTTCTGTTGATTCACAACGGTTTACGTTGAGTTAAGAGTTCAGTTTAGACGGTCGGGGAGGGGATCCTGCACCGTTCTGAACAGCCGAGCGGAACCCAAAATCTTCATCGTGCAAAGTTCCACGGTTTTGGTTGCATAAATCTTTGCACGAGCAACTTTTTTACCATTGAAAATGCAACCAAAACCTTTGCGAGTGCAACCATAATTCTTTGCAAGATATGCAGACATGTCGTTTTGATGTGTCTGCATTTTTGTTTTACCGTAGCAGTCACCGTGTCGGGGAATACGATGGCGCCCTTTATGAGACGAATAGTATCGGCTCAACAAAACATAAATGCTGTAGAATCCTCAAAAAACGGTTCATCACGGATTTTTGTGGGATTAAAAGTTTCGGTCAAGCCTTTTCAAAGGCTTGCGGATTCCAAAGGCGGCGCCTTTGGTCGCCGACCGCAGTCGGCGAAATCCGAACAACAGAAAAGCGCAGGAGGGGAGCCAAAACAGTCCGGTGGACTGTTTTGGCGTGGGGAACCCTCGCCGGGGGTTCCCC
>JBJEQK010000185.1:0-1605 GCA_051881715.1 Acutalibacteraceae bacterium | reverse complement strand
CAAGGTTTCGCCGACTGCGGTCGGCGACCAAAGGCGCCGCCTTTGGAATCCGCAAGCCTTTGAAAAGGCTTGACCGAAACTTTTATTTCCGTGAAAATCCGTGATGAACAAAAGTTACGGCAGGCAGTATCCGGCCGCCAGATACAGGGAGTACCAGTCCTCCCTCGAGAGGACGACGTCCGCACCGGCACAGATCTCCTGAACCCTTTCGGGATTCATGGTGCCGAAGATCAGCTGCATCTGTGCAGGGTGGCGCAAGATCCAAGCGGCGGCAATGCCTGTGGGCGTTGCACCGTATTTTTCGGCCAGCTCCTCCAGCCTGTGGTTGAGCTGCGGGTACGCCGTGTCGCCAATGAAGCTTCCCTTGAAAAAGCCCTTTTGGAAAGGCGACCAGGTTTGGATGGTGATATTTTTCACTCTGGAATACTCCAAAAGACCGCCGTCATGCATACAGGATTCGCTGTTTTTCATGTTGACATTCAGCCCTGACGTGATCATGCCGCATTCCGTCACGGAAAACTGGAGCTGATTGACGATCAGCGGCTGTTTTACTGCGGTTTTCAGTAGCTCGATCTGATACGGGCTGTGGTTGGAAACGCCGAAATGACGCACCTTGCCCTGCGTTTCCAACTGAGAGAAAGCCTCTGCGACCTCCTCCGGCTCCATGAGCGTGTCCGGGCGGTGCAGCAGAAGAACATCCACATAGTCGGTTTTTAACCGTTTCAGGGAAGCTTCAACGGATCGGATGATATGTTCCTTGGAGAAGTCGTAGCACCCCTTGCGGATGCCGCATTTGGTCTGCACGGTGATGGTTTCCCGCAGGGATTTGTGTGCCGTCAGGAAATCGCCGAACAGCTCCTCGCTCCTGCCGCCGCCGTAAATGTCCGCATGGTCAAAAAAGGTCACGCCGCATTCCAGCGCCGTTTGCAGTGTGCGCTCCGGGTTTTCCGCATCCGGCAGGCGCATACAGCCCATGGCCACCGCAGAGGACGGGATCCGTCCGCCGACTGTAATTGTTTTCATGCTGTTTTCCTCCGCATCTAAAAATCCGATCCCCACGGAAAATTGTGGGATTTGTGCTTCGCGCCGGGGAACCCCCGGCAAGGGTTCCCCACACCAAAACAGTCCACCGGACTGTTTTGGCTCCCCTCCTGCGCTTTTCTGTTGTTAGGATTTCGCCGACTGCGGTCGGCGACCAAAGGCGCCGCCTTTGGAATCCGCAAGCCTTTGAAAAGGCTTGACCGAAACTTTTAAGTGATGCGCCTAAAAATCACCGGGCGCTGTTGTACGCTTCCCGCACGGCACGAGCCAACTGGTCGGCGCAGGAGGTGGGACGTCTGCCGCAGGTGTTGCCGCGCAGCTTCTCCTCGATCTGCTCCACCGTCCAGCCGTCCACCAGCTTGGCGATGGCTTTCAGGTTGCCGTTGCAGCCGCCGATAAAGGTGATGTTGGAGACCACATCGCCCTGCAGATCAAACAGGATCTCGGACGAACAGGTCATCTGGGTTTTGTATCTGTATTGCATCGTGTTTACTCCGTTTCAAAAAATGAGCTCTTCACGGAAAATTGTGGGATTTGTGCTTCGCACCGGGGAACCCCCGGCGA
>JBJEQK010000184.1:0-26591 GCA_051881715.1 Acutalibacteraceae bacterium | reverse complement strand
TTCGCCGACTGCGGTCGGCGACCAAAGGCGCCGCCTTTGGAATCTGCAAGCCTTTGAAAAGGCTTGAGCGAAACTTTTTAGCCCACAGAAATCCGTGATGATTTATTATGAAAAAACACCTGCTTGCAATGCACTTCCGGGTGCAGCAAGCAGGTGTTCCTTGATTTTATTTTACAAGACGGAAGGTTTTGACTTCGTGGGGCTTAATGCGGAAAGTAAACTCCTTGTCTGCGCAGGGGATCTCCTGCTCGTCGCATTCCATCAGGTTGCACTCGATCACTTTGCTGTAGTCGAGATCAAACTTTGCGCTGACGGTGCTGTGTCTGGTTTCGGCTTCGTACATACGCACAATTACGCCGTTGCCGTCCTGCGCGGGCTTCACTGCATCGAGTACGATGTTCTCAGCAGAAATGGAGCTGTAGGTCTTTTGCGTATCCGAGCCGTTTGCGCCCGGAACAAAGTCCGCTTGCAGTGGATTGTTCTCAATGTAGCCGAGCTTCACGGTTTCCGCTTCGCGCCATGTGCCGCTGTGGGGATACAGGGAGTAGCGGAAGGTGCTGATGCCGATGTCGCCCATGGGATCAGGCATACACGGACCGCGCATCAGGGTGATCTTCATGACATTTTCATATACGTTATAGCCGTATTTGCAGTCATTGAGCAGGCTCACGCCGTAACCGCCCTCGGAAAGATCTGCCCACTTGTGTGCGCAGAACTCGAACTTCGCCAGATCAAAGGGGGTGTTGCGGTGGGTCGGATATTCAGCGGCGCCGTGGGCGATCTCACAGCAGGCGGTTCTGCTGCGAATATCCACGGGAAATGCCGCTTTGAGAACCTTTTCCCGCTCGTGCCAGTCCACCGTGGTCTCGAAGTCCAGCGTAGGCTTGTTGTACTCCAAGATGTAATCCTGCGTTATGGTGGATTCGTGGAAATGACGAACCACACGGACAACGCCGCGCACAGGGGACGATTCTATGACAGCAACGGAATCGGCTTCTGTCAGCTCCCAGAACTTCTTCTGGTAGTCGTATTCCAGATTCCATGCGCTTTCACTCAAGGGCTTGTCAAAAGAAACGGAAAGCAGATTGCCCTTGCCCGTAAGGATTTGCCGGCCGGCAATCTTATCGTAGACCTCGTCCAGCAGACCGTTTTCGTCAATGCTGACTTTCAGATACTGATTTTCCAGCATGTTTTCCGTGGCAGTGACACAGGCAAACTGTGCCGGCTTTTCCGTCAGGGGGAACACCTTGTAGCCCAGCGCGGGGACATCCTCTGCGTAGAACGTGAGCACACCGTCCTTCACGGTGCAGGGAAGTGCCTTGCCGTCGGAATCGGTGATCCCGGCAACGCTGTCTGCAACGGCAACGCGAACCAAGCTACTGTACGTCCAGTTCAGCACATTACGTACAACGATACTGTTGTCCTTCGGGCGGATATTTGCGTTAAAGGCGGGAATCAGTGCGCTGTCCACATCGTCCAGCATTTTGTGCATGGTCTTGTAGTTTTCGCGGCATTCCTCCATGGCTTCGTGGATGGAGGTGCCGGGAAGAATATCGTGGAACTGGTTGGTCAGAAGAATCTTCCAAATCTCTTCCAGCTTATCCTTGGTATCCGTGCCGGTCAGCACAGAGAACAGCTCTGCATTGCGCAGCCGGAACTCGCCGCGTCGGTTGTTCTTTTTGATGAATGCCTGACTGGTAAAGGTGCCGCGGTGGTTCTCGTAGTACAATTCCCCGTCCCACACGGGCAGATCGTCGTACTTGTCCTCAATCTTTTTGAAGAATTCCGTGATGGTGCCGTTGGTGACCTTGGCAATGCCGGGCATTTTAGAGATGCTTTTGCCGCGTTCCAGCTGGTTAAAGGTGCATCCGCCGCCGCCGTCCCCGTAGCCGAACATCCCGAGGGAGACATCGACAACTGCGTTCTGGGAATTTCTTCTGCGCACGTTCATCAGGTAATCGGGCTGGTTATCCCCGTTGTAGGATTCCTTGAGCATATAGGAGAGCACTTCGTCACCGCTGTGGGATTTCCAGCGGAAGGTGCTGACGGGGAATTCGTTGGTATCGTTATAGGTCAGCTTGGAGGTGAAGAAGTATTTCATACCGGAGCGCTTGATGATCTGCGGCAGTGCCCAGGTAAAGCCAAAGCAGTCGGGGAGGGAATACACCTCGGATTCAACGCCAAACTCCTTGAGGAAGAATTCTCTGCCGTACAGAAGCTGACGAATCAGGGATTCGCCGCTGGCGATGTTGGTATCGGCTTCGACCCATGCATTGCCCAGCACTTCCCATTGACCTGCCTTGACCTTTTCCTTGATTTTTTCAAAAATGTCCGGGTAGTACTTTTTCATAAAATCGTACAAGACAGCTTGACTTTGCGAAAATTTGAAGTCGGAATAGTTGTCCATCAGGGACAGGTTGTTGGAAAAAGTACGCGCCGTCTTTCGGATCACCTCTTTGATAGTCCAAAGCCATGCAACGTCGATATGGCTGTGACCGGCCACGAGGATTTCACCGGGTGTTGCATAGTCGATCTTTGCAAGGCGATCGTCCAAAACTGCCTGTGCCTTAGGAACGCTGGCGAGGAAAGCTTCCTTGCCCAGATCGAAGTCCAGCGTGTGCAGTGCATCGTCTGCGGCATAGAACAGGCGTGTTTTGACATAGTTGTCGTCTGTGTTTTCGTAGACGCCGAATGCGGCGTTGATGTCGAACCAGAACTTTTCGGCAGCTTCGTCTACGGCGTAAAGTTTAGCGGAGCACATTTTGTAATCCATGCCGTTCTCGCAGGCGAGGCAGGGTCTTTGTCCGGCGGCATTGTAGCCGGAATAGGCAGCGGTATCGACGGTGCCCTCTACCTGAATATGCAGCACCTCGCCGCCCTGAAACGGTTTATGGAAGAGAATCTCGGTTCTGTGCACCCAGCCGGAATTTTCACGGGAACTGACGGCGCCGACGATCTTGCCGTTGATACGCACAATGGATTCGCCGCCGAAGTCGATGGTGAGATAGACCTTTTTCCCGGCAAGGGTTTTCGGGACGGTAACGGTAGCTTCAAAATACCGTGTTTCGTCATAGCCGACCATCCACCGATCCCCCAACGTCATCGTGGTGTGCGGCGCATCATCCAAAACGATGTTGTTGGGGCTGACGTGCATACCCGTGTAGCTATCCCACTCGGGGATCTCCACGCTGTCCGTGGTGAGATAGGGCTCGATTCTGCTGATCTGAAACTTTAAAACTCTCGGATTTAAAGACTGCATAGCTTTCTCTCTCTTTTCTTTTGGTAGGTTTTGTTGCGGTTCAACAAAAGTGAACCAACAAATCAAACATAATTATACAGGATAACAGCTTTTTTTGCAATAGACTCTTTACATTTTTAGACAATATGATATACTTGTTTTATTGCTGTAGAATAGAATCAGCATCCGCATAAAACTCAACATACGGAAACGGAGGCGTTCCATGAAAACCAAGGGTAAACTGAATACGGATAAGCTTATCAAAGCGCTGCAGATCGTTGCGATCCTGCTGATGGTCGTTATGGTTGTTTTTGGGGTTTTGATGATGCGTAAGTACAACATCAGCCTAAAAAATGTGCAGCAGCTGGCCGAGCAGATACGGCTTCTCGGCGCACTTTGGATGGTGGCGTTGATTCTGATCGTTTTCTCCGTTGTCAAATCTTTTGCGCTGGTTTTTCCGCCTGCAGTTTTATTTGCCCTGACCGGCATCCTGTTCCGCGGTCACTTGGTCATGGCATGGCTTATCAACCTTGTTGCAACGGCACTGAGCCTGATTTTGCCGTATTATCTCGGAAAATTCACGGGAAAAAGTATGGTCGATACCTTAAAGAAGAAATTTAAAGCGGTACAAAAGATCGACAATTTTGCAGGTCAAAACGATTTCACGATCGTTTTCCTGATCAAAGCCTCCGGCTGTATGCCGTCAGATGTGAGCAGCTTAATTTTCGGTGCCATGGATCTTCCTTTTGCGAGATATTTTTTGGCTGCCAATGTCGGTATGCTTCCGCTGAATCTTTTGTGGACGCTTTTGGGCGCAAAAGGGGATGTGAGCAATCCGCTCTCGTTTTTGTATGTTCTGCCGATTCTGCTGTTCGCTGTGATAGCGGCGGTCGTTATGGGAAAAATAAACAAGAAAAAGAATGCATCCTGCACATAAATCACACAAAAAGGCAGTTGGTTCTGTTGTGAACCGACTGCCTTTTTTGATAGGATTTCATCAGACAAGCTCTGCAAGCTCCAAAATCAGTCTCTCCGTCTTTTCCCAGCCGAGGCAGGGGTCGGTGATGGACTGTCCGTACACATCGCCGGAGGGCTTTTGACAGCCGTCCAGCAGATAGGATTCGATCATCAGACCTTTCACCAACTTGCGGATATCGTTGGAGAGTCTGTAGCTGTGCATGATCTCCTTGGCGATACGGGGTTGCTGATCCCATTTCTTGCCGGAGTTGGCGTGGTTTGTGTCGATGATCACGCCGGGATTGACAAGATTGCTCTTGTCGTACAGTTCGCACAGCAGCATCAGGTCCTCGTAGTGATAGTTAGAAATATTGCGTCCGTGCTTGCTGGTGGAACCGCGCAGGATGGCGTGGGCAAGGGGGTTGCCGGCGCTGGTCACTTCCCAGTTGGAGTAGACGAAGGTGTGGGAATGCTGGGCAGCAGTGATGGAATTCATCATTACGGACAGATCGCCGCCGGTGGGGTTTTTCATGCCCACGGGGACGTCAAGACCGCTGGCAGTCAGTCTGTGCTGCTGGTTTTCCACCGATCTGGCGCCGACTGCCACGTAGGAGAGCAGGTCGTTGAGATAGCGATGGTTTTCCGGGTAAAGCATTTCATCGGCGCAGGAGAAGCCTGTCTGCTCCAGCGCTTTCATGTGCAGCTTGCGGATGGCGATCAGACCACGAAGCATATCGGGCTGGCTGTTGGGGTCGGGCTGGTGAAGCATTCCCTTGTAGCCGTCACCGGTGGTGCGGGGCTTGTTGGTGTAGATGCGGGGAATGATGACGATCTTGTCCTTGACCTTTTCACGAATTTCCGCCAGACGTGCGATGTATTCCAGCACAGCGTCCTCCCGGTCTGCGGAACACGGTCCGATGACGAGCACCAGCTTGTCGGATTCACCGGTGAATACCTTGCGGATCTCTTCGTCGTTTTCCTTTTTCTTGGCGTACAATTCCTCGGAAACGGGGTACATTTCCCGAACCACACGGGCAGTCGGGAGCTCTCTTTTGAATTCCATATTCATATCGTTAGTCATCCTTTCTGACTTCAAATCGTTTACGTTGTTCGGTGGAGCGGCGCATCATTTCACGCATCCCCGCCGTATCGCCGTCTATGATGTACTGCTTGAGCGTTTGAAACTGGCGCTCGAACAGTTCCATTTGCCGCACCAGCTCGTCTTTGTTCAGCAAAAACAGTTCGCTCCACATACGGTCGTTGATTTTGGCGATCCGTGTGAGATCGCGGAAGGAGTCGCCGGTGTAGTCCACAAAGCTTTCGGAGTTCCTGCAAGTCATCAGACTTACGGCGATGCAGTGCGTCAGCTGAGAAAGGAAGCCGATCATTTCATCATGCTTTTCGGGGGTCAGCGTTGAAATGTTTCGGAAGCCGAGGATTTTGCCCAGCTGCATACACGCGTCAATGGCCTGCTGTGAGTTGGCATCCGTGGGTGTGACGATGTAGTTGGCGTTTTTGAAAATGTCCTTGTCCGCATTTTCAATGCCGCTGCTCTCCCGTCCTGCCATGGGATGCGCACCGATGAATTCCAGATCGCTGCGCAGCATCTTCTGCACGTCGTAGACAACGCACCGCTTGACGCCGGTCACGTCGGTGAGAAGGGCGCCCTTTTTGATATACTGCTGGTTTTTCTCCAACCATTCCAGCAAAGCCTGCGGATATAAGGCAAAGACGATCAGGTCAAACTGCCCGATGTAGTAGGGATCCATCTCGGTTCTGCCGTGGGCGATCCAGCCTCTGTCCAGTGCGTAGTCGATCACTTCGTTGCGCCGTGCCATGCCGCCGACCTCGAAACCTTGGCCGGAAAGCGCCCATGCATAGCTGCCGCCGATGAGACCGAGACCCACAATGAGAATTTTGGTGTCCTTGTTAATTGCCATACTCAACCTCCAGTCCGAGACGGGTCATGTCCTCAAAAAAGTTCGGATAGCTTTTGCGCACAGCTTGTGCGTCGGAAATCTGTCCGCCTGTAATGCTGGAAAGCACGGTCATTGCCATGACGATCCGGTGGTCGTTATGCCCGCAAAGGATTTCGGTGGGTTTCTGTAGTTTGCCGCCGAAGATGCGTACCGTGTTTTCGGACACTTCGGAAGAAACGCCGAACTTCTGCAATTCCTGTGCCATGGCTTGTCCACGGTCGCATTCCTTGATTTTCAGCCGCTTTGTGCCGGTAAAGAGGGTTTCGCCTTTGACGGCGGACAGGGCGAAAAGTATCGGTGCAAGATCGGGACAGTCGGCAATATCTACCGTGGAATTTGGAATGCCCAGCTGTTTAAAAAGGGACACGCAGACCTTGTCTCCCTGCATACTGTTTTCGGCAAGTCCTGTCACGCAGACACTGCCGCTCAACTCTTGCAAAGCCAGCAGAAAGGCGGCGTTGGACCAGTCGCCTTCCACCGCCGCGTCACGGCATTGGTAGCTTTGCGATGCGGGGATGAAAAATGTGTTCTGCGCAATTTCCCTGACTTCAACCCCGAATGCACGCATGACAGAAAGGGTGATGTCGATATAGGGACGGCTCTCCACGGGCGGGAGGACATGAATCGTGCTGGGCGTTGACAGCAGGGGGAGGGCGAACAAAAGACCGCTGATGTACTGACTGCTGACATTGCCGGGCAGTGTGAATGTACCGCCGCAGAGTGTACCGCTCGCTTGAATCTGTGTGTCGGCTTTTTGAAAGGTGATTCCGTGTTCCCTAAACAAATCTTCGTACACATGGATGCCGCGTTCTATCAGCCTCTCGGTGCCGCAAAAGGCAGCATTTTCGGAGCGCAGCAGGGAAACGGGGATGAAAAAACGCAGGGTACTGCCGCTTTCCCGACAGGGAAAAACGGGATTCGGTGAAGGGCGGATGCCCCCATGGATGGTGAGGGTGTCACCATTCTGCTCAAAAGGGACGCCCAAAGCGCGAATGCAGTCCAGCGTCGCAAGGATATCTTCACTCAGGGCAACGCCGCGTATATGACTGGTTCCCTTTGCCAAAGCGGCGCAGAGGATCATGCGGTGCGCATAGCTTTTGGAGGGCGGGGCTTGCAGGATGCCGTTGGCTTTGCCCGGCTTCACGGTAACGATCATATGGGCAGGCTCCTTAAAACGGAATTTGCGGTTTTTTCAGGAGTGTCGAGGGATTCGACACGCACGTCTGCCGCGGCTTGGTAGAGGGGATAGCGCTCTTTATACAGCTGCATTACGGCGTCACTATCCTTGGAAAGGGGACGGTCAGCCGTAGAGATCAGCTCGTCCGGCGCACGGTCGAGGAAAACGAGGACGCCGTTTCGTTTCAGCCGCCGCACATTCTCTGCCCGCAGGATGGCGCCGCCTCCCGTGGCGATCACAAGTCCGCTTTGGTCACTGATCGAAGCGATCACCCCGGACTCCATGTCCCGGAATGCACCTTCGCCCTGTGTGCTGAAAATCTCGGGGATGGACATACCGGCTTTCTGAATGATTAAGTCGTCCGTGTCCACATATTCTTTGCCGGTCATTTCCGAAAGGATTTTTCCGACCGTGGATTTTCCGGCAGAGGGCATACCGACGAGGACGATGTTCATCTTGTCCCGTTTGACGGCTTCATAGGCGCTGTCCGTGGTTTCCTGTGAAATCTCCACATCTCGAAACAGACCGGAGGCAAAGACCGCTTGGGCAGATAGCATATACAGTCCGCCCTCGGCGGGCAACCCCCTCGCCTGACCGTCGAGGATCAGGTTGGAGCGCAGGGGATTGTAGATGGCGTCGAATATCCCCTTCAGGTGCGGGAAAACGGAGATGTCTACAGGGACATCTTCACACTTTGGGTACATCCCCACCGGTGTGGCGTTGATGATAAAGGTCGTGTCCGGGTGCTTTTTGGCGGCTTCGTTGTAGCCTTCCGGGCATCGGGGCAGGGTGACGATACTGGAAGCTTGCAGACTTTCCGCCACGGCGTGGGCTGTTTTTGCCGTGCCGCCGGCGCCGAGAATGAGAACATTTTCTCCGCAAAGGGAAACACCCATATGCGCAAGCTGTGCGCGCATCCCGGAAAAGTCCGTGTTGTAGCCGTGCAGCTTGCCGTCACGGTTGACGATAGTGTTGACGGCGCCGATCGTTTTTGCGCTGTCATCTATATAGTCGAGATAGTGGATCACAGCCTGCTTGTAGGGGATGGTAACATTGATCGCACAAAAATCCTTTGCCTGTAAAAATGCAGGCAATTCCTCACGGGTCAGTTCCACAAGTTCGTACTTATACCCCGCGATATTTTCGTGGATTTCCCGGGAATAGCTGTGCCCCAGCTTTTCTCCGATCAGACCGTATTGCATGAATTCTCACGTCCTTTTGCAAGATAATCCGTGCCGTATCTCTGTGCCAAAAGATCGCACAGTACGATGGCGGTCACGCTGTCGGCAACGGGACAGATGCGCCGCAGGATCGCCGGGTCGTGTCTGCCATGGATGTTGATATCTGCGTTTTCATTCTTTACAAAATCAACGGTTTTTTGTGTCTGCGCGATGGAGGGAGTGGGCTTTACCGCACACTGGAACACAATAGGCATTCCGTTGGTGATGCCGCCGTTGATGCCGCCGTTGTGGTTGGTTTCGGTGTACATACGTCCGTCTTTCATACGCATGGCGTCGTTGCAGAAGCTGCCCCTGTGGTTTGCCATGTCAAATCCCGTGCCGAACTCTATGCCCTTGATGCCGCCGAGACTGAACATGGCGTGGGACAGCTGGCTTTCCACGCTGTCGAACCAAGGTTCTCCGAGACCCGGAGCCACGCCGCAGACTGCCGTTTGGATAATGCCGCCGACACTGTCGCAGTCCATTCGTGCCTGCTGGATCTCCTGCGTTATTTTTTCTTCACACGCTGCATCCAAAACAGGGAAGCTTCTGCCTTGAAGCAGTTCGATGTCCGCCGCCACGTCTGCAAAGGCTCTGTCCCTTGCCTGTCCGCAGGCGAGGATATGGGTGCCGAGGGTGATGCCGAGATTTCTCAGGGCGGGAATCAGAATGCCGCCGGCCGCAGAAAGCGCCGCCGTAATGCGGCCGGAAAAGTGACCGCCGCCGCGAAAATCCTCAAAGCCGTGGTATTTGCAGTGGGCGGTGTAGTCGGCGTGGGCAGGGCGGGCAAGTCCGTAGCTGTAGTCCTGACTGCGAGTGTTCTCATTGGGGATGGAGATGCACAGCGGCGTACCCGTGGTGCGCCCTTCAAAAACGCCGCTGAGGATCTGGTACGGATCCTGTTCCCGGCGAGGGGTGTCGATGGAGGAGGAGGGTCTGCGCCGCTGCAGCTGCCGTTCGATCTCCTCGGGGATAACGGGGATGCCGGGCGCAATGCCGTCGATCACAACACCCACAGCGGCGCCGTGGCTTTCGCCGAACAAGGTCACACTCATGCTTTGCCCGAAGGTGTTCTTCATCCTACATTCTCCATTCTGTTTAAGATTTCCTGCGGGGTCATTTGTCTGAAGGAAAAGGAACCGATCTGCGGCACAAAGACAGTCTGCACAAGACCGTTTTGCATTTTCTTGTCGTGCATCATAACGGGCAGCAGTTTTTGCACATCTGCGTTGAAACGCACGGGCAGATTATATTTAGAGAGAATATTTTCGAGACGTTCCTGCACAGGCGCACTGCACATGGGCAGCATACCGATGGCAACGCACTCCCCGTGCAGCAGTTCCCCGCCGTAGAAGCTTTCAACAGCGTGTCCTGCCGTGTGCCCAAAGTTGAGCACCTTGCGCAGACCCCGTTCCTTGGGATCCTCCTCGACCACTTTTTTCTTGATGCTCAGTGCGCCGTAAATGATATCGGGCAGATCCTTTTGCAAGTCTGTGCTTTTCTCGATTTTTTCAAACAGCGCCGCATCGCTTGTGGCGGCCATTTTGATCGCTTCGGTCAAACCGGCCGATATCTGGCGCCGGTCAAGGGTTTGCAGGGTGAGGGGATCAATGAAAACTGCCTTGGGCGGATAAAAAGCACCGACGGCGTTTTTGATGCCCTCAAAATCCACGGCCGTCTTGCCGCCGATGGAGGAATCTACTTGAGAGAGCAATGTGGTGGGGACATTGTAGAAATCCACACCGCGCATATAGCAGGATGCGGCAAAGCCGCTCAAGTCGCCCACAACGCCGCCACCGACAGCGACGACACAGTCGCCGCGGGTAAATCCGGCATGGAGCATCTCGGCAAGAACGCGGCAGAAGGTGTCCATGTTTTTGCTCTTTTCCCCCCGGGGGAAGGTGAAAATGTGTGGCTCCCGGCACTGTGCGGCAACAGTGCGCACATATTCGCCGGGGACGCCGCTGTCCGTGACGATCAGCACCTTGCGGTTGAGATTGGCGATTTCGCCCATGGTTTTCAAAACGCCGTTCTCCAGAATGATATCGTAGCTTTTATTTTCGTAGTGTACCGTGATGTTCATAGCATTTCTCCGTTATCCGCCGATTTCACTGTAGCTGCCGACATTTTTCAGCTTCGCACAGATGGCGGAAAGCTCCTGCAGCATATCCTGACCGTTGGTGTTGTGGATGTTTCCCTCTGCTTCGATAAAGAAGTAGTAGTTCCATTTCAATCCCTTCATGGGACGGCTGCGCAGGGTGCGCATATTGTACCCGTGGGCGCCGATGATGTTCAGCGTCTGCGCCAAAGCACCGGCTTCGTTTTTGACAGTGAATACGAGCATGAAGTTTTCATCATCTTTTCTGCCGGCGCTGGAGCGGTGGTTTTGCGCACGGGAGAATACGGCGAAGCGGGTGGTGTTGTTTTTGCTGTCGTTGATGGAGGATTCGAGAATCTTCAGTCCCAGCTTCTCACAGGTCTCTTCGGAGGCAATGGCGGCGACGGATTTGTCCCCGAGCTCCTTGACGTACTTCGCCGCTGCGGCGGTGTTGGAATATGTCTTGGTCTCAAAGCCGTGCTTCTCGATATACCCGGAGCACTGATCCAGCGCCTGCGGATGGCTCACAACGGTTCGGATGTCCTCAAGGGATGCGCCTTCGGGTGCGATCAGGTGGTGCACAATGGGAAGATCCATGACCTGATTGATGTACAGTGTGCCGGAAAAAATCAGATCCATCACAGCGCCGACTTCGCCTGCATAGCTGTTTTCCAGCGGCAGGACGGCACAGTCATATTCGCCGCTCTCCACAGCAGCATATGCTTCGGCAAAACTGGGGAAAGCGGTCAGCTGTGCATCGGGGAACATCCGCTGGGCGGCAATCTGCGCAAAGGCGCCCTCGACTCCGCAGTAGGTAACTTTTCTGCCGGTCAGAAGCATGGACTGGTAGCTGCAGGAAAGGTCAATGGTGTTTTTCAAAAACTGTACATAATAGGGCTCGATGGCATCGTCCTGCAGATCCTTTCTGCGCTTGTCGATCAGCTCCGCCTCTCTGGCGCTGTCGCGCACGGAAAGACCGTGTTCCTTTTTATATCCGGCGATTTCGCGGCAGGCCTGCATTCTTTCTTCAAATAGCTTCGCCATGGCGGCGTCGATCTCGTTGATCTTGTTCCTGGCGGTCTTCAGTTCATCCATTTTGATCCATCCTTTCAAAATAAAAAACGGCTCCTCGGAAAAGGAGCCGTTTGATCTGCCATAAACTGTACTTTTGGGTAGGTCGTCAAGCAATTCCTTTTCGGGGCATGATTCTGTTTTTAATAAAATAATAAAAAAAGCAGTACGTATAAAATCGTACTGCAAACAGATAGGAAAAGGACACAGAAGCGGCGCCGCATACTGAACAGCACGCAGCCTGATGACGGGGACGCATATGCACATTGCCCATTGTCATAGTAGCACCTCTTCCTAAAATCTCTGTATATTATACACACTTTGCGGGAAAATGTCAATACAAATGCATAAAAATTTTATTCATGTCCAAATTTGTCTTTATTTTCATGAAAAAAACAAACAAGAAATGCATCTTCGCTATTGAAACCCGCTGCAATAAATGATATAATCCATGTGTAGTTCACTACAAAATACTATTGAGGGAGAACAGTATGAAACTGAAAAAAATTCTTGCACTTACAGCGGCTGCCATCATGATCTTCAGCTGCGCTGCCTGCGGCGGCAAGGATGCGGCAGAGGACACCACTGCACCTGAAACCGTTGCTGCCGAGCAGACCGAAGACACTTTGCCTGTGGAGACGACGGCTTCTGAGTCTTCCACGGAGGATGCGGGTACTGCGGCCGATGCGACAACGGCACCCGCAGGCACGGAAGCGGCGAGCGAAGCTGTTTCCGAAGACACCGCAAAGGCGCCGGAAACGGTAGAGGAGATCGTCGAATTCTACAAGAAGGCGGCTGAAGCCACCGACAAGACCGATCCCAAGACCATGACCAAAATGGAACTTACCAGTCTGGACGGCGGCAAGGGCGCAGTCGGTTCTTTGATCAGTAAGTTGGAGGGTCCCGGCAGATCGGCACTGGAAAGAAACTCCACCGAGGGCGACGACATTCCCGGCGGTTTTGAAAAACTGACGGCCGCAGATGTTGCTTCTGCCACGGCGAAGGACGACGGCAAGTACACCACGGTTCACATTACCCTGAAGAATCAGGTGGATGGCATGAACGGCAAGACCGAGGAGGGTCCTGTCGGACACGGTATCGGTGTTCTGGACGGTATCCAGACGGCCATCGACGAGATCGGCGGTGTGGACATGGATGCTTCCAATGGCTCCATGACCCTGACCTACAACAACGCCTATATTGATGTGAAGATCGACAACGCCACCGGCAAGATCGTCTCCGGCAAGTGGCACCACACCGTCAATGTGGCGATCAACAACGTTGTCTTAAAGGTTGCTTTCATCAAGGCTACTGTAGACGGCGGCAAGGTTGTCATCGACTACACCGTTACGATGTAACAAACAAATTTTCAGTCCTCGCTTCCCAAGGGAGGCGGGGATTTTTTGTGCGGAGGTGCACATGGAAAAGGAAGACAAATTTCTGATTTCTCTGGCGGAGGACAAACTGCGTCAATGCGAAACACGGAACATTCCGACGTGTACACATTTTTTGAATCTGCGGCAGCAGTCTCTTTTGCAGACGCATTTCAAAGGTCTGTCCGGCGTGCAGTATATTTTTTGCGGCGGATATGCGGATGCGGAGCGGTGTGTGCTGGTCTTTTTGCCGGATTACGCAGACTGCTCCATGCTCGGGGATGTTGTCTGCATCCGCGTGCAAACGTCCGGCGCACTGCCCAAGCCTTTAACTCACCGGGACTACCTCGGTTCATTGATGGGCATCGGACTCAAGCGAGAGACGATCGGTGATATTCTCGTGCGGGAAAACGGCGCAGATATTTTGGTGCTTGCCGATGTCAAAAAATATGTTCTCTCCGATTTTTGCGCCGCGGGGCGGGCACGATTTCACGCCGAAGAAATCCCGCTTTCCCACATTGCCCTGCCGCAGACCGATTCGGTTATCAAGCGGGATACAGTGCCCTCTTTGCGGCTGGACTGTATCACGGCGACGGCGTTTTCCCTGTCCAGAGGCAATGCCTGCGCTTTCATCGACGGCGGCAAGGTGTTCGTCAATGGGGTGCAGATCCTAAAAAAAGACCACAAGCTGTCCGAGGGGGACAAGCTTGTGATCCGCGGAAAAGGAAAGGCCATACTCAAGGAGATAGGCGGTCTGTCCAAAAAAGACAGAATTTTTGTGGAGATCGAAAAATTCCGATGAATTTTTATTCTTTGTACAAGATCAGAACGCAGTATACATTGCTGCCGACAGCTTCACAGCCGATGCCGCAGATCGTGTATTCCGCACTCAAAAGTCCGCTGGAATTGATGCTGTCGCTGGCGACCCACGTGCGCAGCAGGGTTGCCGCAGATTGGTCGCTGATGCCGGTGATCTCGCAGTAGTTGTAGTTTTCGCTTTCGTCCTGAATACCCAGCGCAGTGTACCAGCCGGAGCCGTCCGGCCGATTGTGCGATTTGCTTTCCATGATCGCACATTCGCCGGCGCGTGTCTGTGCGGCCTGAGACAGACCGTCATCTACATACCACGCAGGCAGTCCGTTCTTTTCACGGTAGGCGTTTATGATTTGCAGCAAGCTGCTGTTAAACGCTTCCGCCGTAAAGGTAAAGGCGGTGGGTGTTTCTTCAGCAAAAGTTTCGGACGAGGCAACGTCGTTGTTATTCACTGTGGAATCGTCGCTTTTGAAGTTGCCGAAAAGAAAGAGACAGCCGGAAAAAATAAATACCAAAACAATACACAGGATCCATTTATAGGCTTTCACAAAATTCACCTCTACTCTGTATTGGATACATCATATCAAATTTATCGTAAAATGTCAAATGTACACTTTTGGATGCAAATTTATTTCGCTTGCGGAACTTTATAATCTGTGTTATACTTAAGGCAACACCGCACACCTCGATTGTGTGGTGTTGCCTTAAAAAAACAGCGGAGGTTTGTTATGAAGCGTCTGTTTTCCGGGATCATTGCCTTTTTAATTGCACTTTTTTCCTATCCGATCAGCTTTTTTCCGTCGCAAACCGATAGCGACTTTTCCTTTGCCGACGCACTCACGGATTTTGAAACCGGCAGTGCACAGGGACAGTATGTGTTTACGCCTGCGGAGCACGGGAAATGGTTCAACTATTACGGTTTGCAGTATACGAGCGACGCCTATGTTCAGGGTGTGATCGAATACAGCAACGGATTTGGAAAAACGCTTAGCGAGGAATTTTTTTTGGAGCCGGGAGAAAATGCGTGCTTTTACAGTTTCATTGACGGTTGTCTCCAGCGCAAAAAAGCGTGGCGTGTGCAGACGATTCGTGTAATGCCGCTGGATCAGGAAACCATGGATTTCTCCTTGCAGGCGCTTTCGCTGTTCAACCGTGCAGTCCCCGACAGGGAGATATATGTTTCCAACGCCTATTTTAAAATGGGCGTAGATCTGCAATGGGGCGGCGCCTTGAGCTATCTGGAGGATCTGAACTCCAACGTGCAGGCGGTGAAAAAGGATGGACGGATTTTTGTGGATTCCGATGCATCGAGCCGTTATGGGGTCAAGGCGGTCAACCGAAACGTCAACCTTTTGAACCGGCACGATGCAGGACGCTTGGTTCAGCAGTCCTACTACGGAGCGGACAAGGATGCGAGGTATACCAAGGGAACGTTTATGGGAAATGCTTGGCTCTACAATCCCGTGCAGGGCGGCAATCAATTTGCCGATTGCAGTAAGCTTGTGGATCTTCGCGTGACGAATGAGAGCATCTATGTCAAGTGCAGACCCATGGACTGGGCAAAGGATGCCGAGGCGATCACGCCGTCCTATATGGAGGCAGAATATGCTTTTGTGGCGGACTGTGTGCACACGAGCTGTCGCTTTGTGGATTTTTCTGGCTATGAAGCGGGTGTCCGTGAGCAGGAGCTGCCTGCGTTTTACTGCATAGAACCGTTCAATCGCTTCGTGTACTACGGCGGCGATATGCCGTGGCAGGAGGAGGACGGATTGGTCATACGCGCGGATCTGGAATTTTGGGCAGACCATGCGCAATATTTCCGCTCGGCGGAACAATGGTGTGCCTTTGTCGGCGAATTTGACGACAGCTTCGGGGTGGGCATCTATGTTCCCGGAAAGGATTTGATCAAGGCCGGGGTTTACAATAAGGGACAGACAAAAAATACGGATCCCTCCATGGATGACGCCACATCCTACATTGCCGTTTTGGATCGGTACGTTCTTCCTTGCTACGAACCGATCTGCTACGATTTTTATATCGCCAGCGGCAATGTGCATCAGATTCGTGAAAGCTTTCGGGCGGTGTCCGTCTTAAGATAACACCATACACCCCGATTGTGCGGTGTTGCCTTAAAGAATTCTTAAGTTGACAAAAGTACAAAAAGATTGTATCATGTATACAAATCATTTTGGAGGTAATGGAATGAATAAACGAAAGCTTTCCTGGCTTGCGGTTCTTGTAGTAATTTTATCGTTCAGCATGGTGATCTCCTTCTCCAATGCGGCGCTGGTGTCCGGCGTGGATGAAAATGCTCCGACGATCTCTACGACCACCACAACCACCACGAAATATGCGCAGGAGCAGCCGGTTGAGCCGACAACAAAATCTACAGAAACTTCTGCTACAACTGCAACGACGGCATCCACCACAAAAGAGTCCACGACGAAGCCGTCTACGACCAATTTTTTGGATCTCCTTACCAGTTCGACCTCGTCAACTACACAGACTTCCTCCACTTCCACCACTAAGGCGGACAATAGTGAACAAAACGAAAATCCTTCCGAGCAGGGATCAACGGGCAGCACGACAGGAACCGGCTCCACCACAAAGAAAACAACGACAACCACCAAAAAGAATACTTATAATAAGACGACCGTTCCTGCCACAACCGTGCCGAAGATGACGGTTCCTCAAGTGGACAACACGGAGATCGAGGGCACAGTTCTCGATCCGCTGGATGCCTATTTTGAGCGTTTGAGCGGGGACACAGGGGTTATGGCCGATGCGGAAACGGTTTCCGAAACGACACAGCCCGAGCAGCAGGAGGACGGCGCAGGGCTGAGCACCGCTGCCATTCTTGCGATCTGTCTGGGCGGTATCGCCGTTTTGACCTGTGCAATCACCGGCGTTTTAGCCATCCGAAACAAAAAGCAGGGCGGCTCCGGGAACGTAGAATATGACGACGAATACGAGGACTACGAGGCAGAGGAGCCGGAGGATCCGGAAAGCTTTGCCGCTGACGCAAATGTCGATCAGACGAGCGGCTTTACCGTGGTCTCGCTGGACGATACGGACTATAAGGACTGAGAACAACAGGCGTATGCGCTCCTGAGCGTGTACGCCTGTTTACAGATTAAAGGGGGCAGGGGAAAACAGTGGCGCTGACCATACAGCCGATCGCCTATGTGCACACGGATTTCAAAGATAAATTCGGCATTCCACGGCAAAGCGGACGTGTTCCGTCCCTGACGGGCACAGTCGTTTTTGAGCCGGAGTACCGTGTCGCAGAAGCTTTGCGGGAGATTGAAAGCTTTTCGCATCTGTGGCTGATCTTTGACTTTTCCCGCTCGCACCGTGAGAAATGGTCGCCGACTGTCCGCCCGCCGAGATTGGGCGGCAACAAACGCATCGGTGTGTTTGCCAGCCGTTCACCGTTTCGTCCAAACCCGCTGGGACTTTCCTGCGTCAAACTGGTCGGGACGGAAAAAACGGAGCACGACGGCGTTGTCTTGCACGTCAGCGGTCTCGATCTGTTGGACGGTACGCCGATCTACGACATCAAACCTTATCTGCCTTTTGCGGATTCCCACCCTGAGGCAGTCGGCGGATATGCGGATGAATGCAGGGAGTATCGCCTTGCGGTGAAATTTCCCCAGCAGCTTTTGCTCCGATTGCCGGAAAACAAAAGAGAGACCGTGCTGGACTGTCTCTCCGAGGATCCCCGCCCGTCCTATCAGGAGGATGCGCACAGGGTTTACAGTATGCGTTTTATGGATTTCGACATCCGTTTCCGTGTGTCCCAAAACACGCTGTATGTCGTTGCCGTAGACCCCTTAGGGTAGCTGTTTTTCCTCGTCAAAGATATTGGCTTTGGGCAAGCTCCAGCGGAAGATTGCGGCAAGGAAGCGGATGAGAATAATCACCGAGGAGCCGACGAGAATGGCAAGGGTGCTGTTGATTTTCCACAGCAGGATGCACACAACTGCCCCCGCGATCGACGCACAGGCGTAAATATGTTTTACGAAAATATACGGCGTATCGCCTGCAAGCACGTCGCGCAGTACACCGCCGCCCACGCCGGTGATCACACCGACAAAGATCAGCAGGAAAATATTGTACCGGGAGGAAACCGTGTACGCTGTTTGGATGCCCACGACCGTGAAGATTCCCAGCCCCAGAGAATCCATGACCAGCATCACGATCTCATAGATTTTACGGTTTTTCACAAGCACTCTGCGAATCATCGGCAGAAAGGTGATGATCGCCGTGGCTGTGGCTGTGATGGCAAATACGGGGTTCGCAAATGTGCCGGGCGGATTCAGACCCAAGATCAGGTCGCGCATGATTCCGCCGCCGACAGCGGTCGTTTCTGCCAATATAATGACGCCGAAGATGTCCATATTTTTTTTCATGCCGGTCAATGCGCCGGATACGGCAAAGGCAATGGTTCCGATGATCTCCAGCACCAAGATAAAAATATCCAAAATACACACCCTCCAAAAGAAAACAGAGTACACCCCAAAAAGAGTGTACTCTGTCTTTTTACCTGAAAGATTCTCCGCAGTGCGGATTGCTTCGTCGGTGCCGATGTCTTTCCAGAGTTTCGTCCGGATCCAGTCCCTTTACCTGAGAGTTTCGCCCCTTCGGTGATCACGACCGTGATTCTCTCCCGAATCCATCATCCTTCAACATTATATGCGAAAAATCGGAATTGTCAAGTTTTATTTTTGTTTACAAATGGTCGGTACTATGGTAGAATGACAGCAGAGGTGATTTTGTATTGATGGATTTAAAAGAACTTTTAAAACAAGAAACGGATAGAGTTTGTGCCGCTTTGGAAAACAGGGGAGAGTACAAGCTTTCCAAACTTTTCCGAAACTGCTATCCCAACACATTTGAGACAACGACCAAACGCATGGCGGATGGGACGACCTATGTTTTTACCGGGGATATTCCGGCCATGTGGCTTCGGGATTCCACCGCACAGGTACATCAGTATTTGCCCTACTGCGCCGTAAACGAAGAAGTGGCAGATGTCATCGAGGGTTTGATTCGCCGCCAGCTGCAATGCGTGCTTTATGATCCGTACGCAAACGCATTCAACGAGTGCGAAAACGGACACGGTCATGTAACGGACAGACCTTTACAGAAACCGATGGTTTGGGAGCGCAAGTACGAGATTGATTCTCTTTGCTTCGTTTTACAGCTTTGCTATCAGTTTTGGCAGTCAACCGGTCGAACCTCTTTTTTGACGGATGGATTGTTTCAAAAAGCACTGCGTGCTATCTTAGATTTGTGGCACACGGAACAGCACCATATGGAGTTCTCCCCCTATCGGTTTTTCCGCTCTGACTGCCCGGAGGGAGACACACTGAAAAATGACGGTCTCGGTACGCCGGTAGGCTATACGGGAATGATTTGGTCGGGCTTTCGTCCCAGCGATGATGCCTGCCAATACGGCTATCTGATCCCGTCTAATATGTTCGCAGTTGCTGTGCTTCGGTATGCGGCGGAAATTGCCGAGAGTGTCTTGCTGGATTTCGATTTGAAAGAAGAATCCCTGACCCTTGCGGCAGAAGTCGATGCCGGAATCCAAAAGTACGGCGTGGTCGAATACAAGCAGTTCGGCCCTATCTATGCCTACGAAACGGACGGTCTCGGACATTATAACTTTATGGACGACTCCAATGTACCCAGCCTGATGGCGATGCCGTATTTCGGCTACTGCGACAAAGCGGATCCGCTTTATGGCAACACACGTAAATTTATCCTGAGCTTTGAAAACCCCTATTACTTTGAAGGCAGCGTATTGAAAGGCACGGGCAGTCCGCACACACCGCAGGGGTATGTTTGGCATATCGGTCTTTCCCTGCAAGGCTTGACAGCGAGGGACAGAGAGGAGAAAATGCGTGTGCTTCGTATGCTGGAGACGTCCGATGCAGACACAGGCTATATGCACGAGGGTGTTCAGGTGGATGACCCGACGCAGTTTACAAGACCGTGGTTCGCATGGTCAAATTCGATTTTCAGTGAATTTGTTCTGGATTGTTTAAAAGATTGGAAGGAAAACGTATGACAACAGATTTTACCGGAATCCACGTCGTCGCTTCTACGCCGACAGAGCATAAAGCTGCTGACCTTTTCATTGAGGAAATTACAAAAAGAACTGGAAAGGCTCCTGACTTTACAGAATCTGCACAAGAACCATGCATGATTTTCTGTGAAGATGATACCTTTACAGACAAGAATAACTACTCGATCACCGTAAAGGATAGAACCATTACAGTTCGTGGACAGGGGATTCGTGCGCTGATTTACGGCTACGCCATGTTTTTGCGCAAAACCGAGTATAAGGATGGCAAGATCACCCTTACCTGCTCCATTGACGGAACCTATGTGCCCGACAAAAAGATCAGAGGGCATCAGCTGGGCTACCGTCCGCTGAACAACACCTATGAGGCATGGAGTTTGGAACAGTACCGCCGGTACTATCTTGACATGATGTACTTCGGCAGCAACACGGTGGAGCATATTCCCCAGCTGGAAAAGGTGGATGTCAATGCGCTGATGCAGTATTCGCAAAATGAGCTTTTCTTTGCCGCTGCAGAGATCGCCGATACACTGGATCTGGATGTTTCTCTCTGGTATCCGAACGACCATCTTTCTGTGGAAGAATCCATTGCGGTGCGCAAGGCAGTTTTTGAAAAATCCCCTCGCCTGAATGTTGTCTTTACCCCCGGCGGAGACCCGGGCGACTATCCCGGCGACGAGTTCGTTGACCGTGTTTGCAAGATCTCCGAGGCGCTCAAGAGCGTTTGCCCGCAGGCAGAGTTTTGGCCGAGCGCACAGGCGCCGCACAAATATCCCACATGGGGCGATGACTTTATTGCGAAGATGGAGGCGCTGCCCAAGGAGATTGACGGCGTGATTACAGGACCGAACCGTGCGTTCCCCATCGATGTCCTGCGCAGAAAACTGCCGAAGGAATATCCCATCCGACTCTATCCTGACATCACGCACAATGTCCGCTGTGAATACCCGGTTCATGCGTTGCAGGACGACTGGCACTATGCGTTGGCGACTACGCTTTCCCGCGAGAGCATCAACCCGCGCCCGGAGGAATACCGCCTGATCCATCGCTTGACCCGTCGGTATGTGGTGGGTTCTGTTTCCTACTCCGAAGGCGCCAACGATGACGTCAACAAAATGGTCTGGGCAGACATGGACTTCTTCCCGGAATGCGATTTGTGCGATACCTTGCTGGACTATGCACGGCTGTTTATGTGGGAGCTTCCTGCACAGCAGGTGGCCGATGGCATTTTGGGGCTGGAAAGAAACTGGGTCGGCGATCCTGCAGAAAATCCCGGCATTGAATCCACTCTGCATTTGTTTGAAACACTTGTACAAAACTATCCGTGTGCCGAAAAGAATTGGCGTTTTTGTCAGCTGTACTTCCGCGCCTGCTGTGATGCACTGGTGCGTCGGCGCAGAGTTTTTGAGAATGCGCTTTTGAAAAAGGCGAAGGTGCTTCTTGCGAAAAATGATATTGCCGCCGCCAAAGAGGTTTTGCAGACCGCATTTGAGCCGTCCTATCTGGCGCTTCGGGAAAAGATCAACGCGCTTGCCAAGAATCTCTTTGAACAGATCGGTATGCAGTTGGATGTTGAGCACTATGGCGCCTCTCACTGGGAACGCGGTGCAACGCTTGAGACCATAGACCTGCCTGTTACGGACAGGGCGTTCTATCTCAACCGTTTGGAGTATGCACTGTCCTTGCCGCAGCAGGAGCAGAACGATTTTATTCGGGGATTGCTGAATCGAAACGCGGTGCAGACGGACGAATACTATTTCTCCTTTGCGGAACACGGCTTCGATGTGCTCGGCGAAAAACAGACGCCGGATTTCTACATGGATTTCCAAGGGGACAGTCCGAAAACCAATGACGGGTCGATTCCGATGTGTCAGCTGAAACTGTATGACCATTTCAATTTCCGTTGTAAGCTTGCCGGTTTTATTCCCGGGCAAGATTATAAGCTTCGTGTGTCGTATGCCGCCGACAAGAATGAACGGGTGACACAGCATACCGTAAAGCTGGACGGCAAGGTGATCTATTGCGGAGCACAGTACGGCGGGGAAAGGGACGAAGCCTTTGACAAGGCGTATCTTGCGCCGGGAACGGAGACGGCGACGTATTTGCTGCCTGCGTCCTGCTTTGAAAACGGCTGTGCGGAGCTTGTGATCGAGGAGCCGACTGTCGGCGTCAAGCTCAGCGAATTCTGGGTTTTGCGTGCATAAACAATCGCTCTCACGGAAAATTGTGGGATTTGTGCTTCGCACCGGGGAACCCCCGGCGAGGGTTCCCCACGTCAAAACAGTCCACCGGACTGTTTTGGCTCCCCTCCTGCGCTTTTCTATTGTTAGGATTTCGCCGACTGCGGTCGGCGACCAAAGGCGCCGCCTTTGGAATCCGCAAGCCTTTGAAAAGGCTTGACCGAAACTTTTAATCTCGCAAAAATCCGTGATGGACCTAAACAAAAGCATATTGCACAAACGCCCGATGATCGTCTTTGCGGACAGTCATCGGGCGTTTTCGATGGAATGCTGGTTTTACAGATACTTTTGCACGGTGAGAAGCAGTTCTTCTTTGCTGCGGAAGCCGACGATGCGTTCCTGCTCTTCGCCGTTTTTGAAGAACATGATGGTCGGAATGCTCATCACTTCGTACTGTGCCGCAACGGCATCCGCTTCGTCCACGTCTACCTTGTAAACGTCGAGCATACCGTCATATTCCCCTGCGATCTCCTCTACGATCGGGGCGATCATGCGACACGGACCGCACCAGCTTGCGGAGAAGTCCACCATCACCGGTTTGTCGGCAGACTGGATTGCAGGCATGAAATTGTCATTGTAAAGGTATGTGGTTGTCATGGGAATCCTCCTTATCAAAATTGATTCTTTTTTCTTCGATGACCAAAGGTCGATTCATCACACGGGTATTGATATTTAAAATATATTCTCCCAGAAATCCGATGAAAAACAACTGGATCGCGCCGAGGAAAAACATACCGATCAGTGCAGGCGCCGTGCCCATGGGGAAGCGATCCCAGTGGCAAAGCTTCAGCACCAGATAAACAAGACCGATCACAGCGCTGAGCGTGGCGATGATCATGCCGAGAAAAGAGGCGAGACGCAAACCTATCTTGGTGTAGGACGTGAAAGAGAGCATGGCGGCATCGTACAGGGTGTAGAAATTGTTGTGGGTTTTTCCGGCACGCCGCTTCGCCTGTTCGTACGGAATCTCTTTGCGGGTCGGTCCGAGCTCGGCAACGATGCCTCGAAGAAACGGGGTAGGGTCTTTCAAATCCCGCAGTACTTGAATGAAGCTTTTGTCGTACAGCCCGAAGCCCGTAAAGTGCTCGATCTGTTCCGTACTGCTCATTTTGCGGATCAGCTTGTAGTAGCAGGTGCGGAAAAAGCGCATGAGCTTGTTTTCCCGGCTGGAGGTTTTGATCCCGCAGACGATCTTGTAGCCTTTTTCCCATTCCTCGACAAAGCGGGGAATCAGCTCCACCGGGTCTTGAAAATCCGCACAGATGCAGATCACGCAATCCCCCGTACACTGGAGCATACCGTAGTACGGTGAATTGAACTGCCCGAAGTTGCGGCAGTTGAAAATCGCTTTGATGCGGGAATCCTTTTGGCAGATCTCTTCGATCCGAGGACGTGTCATGTCGGTGGAATGGTTGTCAATGAACACAATTTCGTAGTCATATGCACTTAAGGATGTCTGCATAACGTCGGTCAAGGCTTCGCTCATGGGGACGACATTTTCTTCTTCGTTGTAGCAGGGGACAAGAATGCTGATTTTTTTCATGGAATCCTCCTTTCCGTCAATGGGTCAGGAATGTGTAAACTCTACAGATCATGGGGACAAGATAGATCGCAACGATGGTGCCGTAGTCCAGCACGTAGTAGAACCCCAAAAGAAGCGGGGAACCTTGATCGGCTTCTTCTGTCCAGGATTTTTGTTTCCAACACCAAAAGGCGCAGGCGATCAGGGAGAGGATGCTGATACAGGCGCCAAGTTTGAACCCCTTGGGCAGGAACGTCATGGTGATCTCGTTTTGTCCTTTTTCCAGGGGGATTGCCATAAACGTACCCAACGCTTCATCTGCTTCCACCGTCTTGCCGTTCACTTTGCACGTCCATCCGCTGTCATAGGTCAGCGGCAGGAAAAGAACCTGATCCTCCTGCTGTGCCGAGGCGGTGATCGTCAGACTTCGTGCACCGGCCTGCGCAGTGACTGCATCTTGCTGCTGCAAACAAAATTGCTGCAGGGCGGCTTTATCCAGCAAAGCGATGCGTGTCTCCAGAGAGGACATGGTGATCGTGCTGTTCAAAAGTTCCACTCGGATCGTCACGTGGGTGTCCGTAAACTCTCCGATGTCCAAAAGACTGTTGTTGAATCGGGTGTTGTAGCGTGTATTCTCCGGCTCTCCCAGAGAAGGAACGCGGATGGGTTCACCGTTGACGTAGATCTGCATATTCTTGCGCTTGGTGGAGCCTTTGCATACAAGGTACAGTTCCTTGGTGCCTTCCACGTCCAGTTCATAAATGGCAGCGGAATCGGACTTCTTTTCCTGTGTTTCCGGGATAGTCAGCAGATCGGAGTCACTGAGCGAGAATTCGTGCCAAAGGTTGTTCTGCGTTTGGTAAGCGGTCGTCTCAAAAAGTGTTTCCCCGAGAAGCGCCGTGGAACCGACCATGCCGAAGGGCAGGGTGTACTTGTTTTCGTAAACGAGATACCGTCCTGCGGTACCAATGTAGCTGTAATCTTTGTGGCTCAGCGGGTTCAGGGAGAGCGTATATTTGTACCCGAGGAGCACATCGGTAAACAGTGTTCCGCCGGTATCCAGAATACGGGTATAGACGCTGGAGTAGCCAAGCTTTTGCATGGTGCGCTTAATGGAGGCGGGGATGATGTGCGTAAAGTTCGACATCGACGGACAGTCTGCGATCAGGGGATAATTGCTGTTGAGGGTGCCGTCGATATTTTTCACGCGGGAAAGGTTGTCCCGCTCGAAAGGAAGTGCAGTGTAGATATTGTCGCATTCCTCGATAAAATCCAAACTGTACTCAAAGTTTCTTGCGGAGCCGGTGTTGACAGCACGGTTAAAGTAAAATCCCGATTCCCAAAGCACAAAGCAGGAGATCAGAATACAGCTCACGGTTTTGTGTCCGAATTTAAGAAGCAGGGCAAAGAAAGCAAAATCCAGCAGGAAAAGGATCCAAATCGTCATCTCGTTGGATTTGGAGATCAGCCCTTTTTCAGCGTTTTCGTACAGCCCGGACATGAGCACGAAGTTGACGGCCATGGCAAATAACGAAAGCGCCGTAACGAAGATGCGGGAGTGCTTGGTGCCCTGATAGAGTCTGTCGGGAAAACGGTGCAGAAAATATGCGGCGGACAAAAGCAGCATCAAATGGAACATGAAGGCATACCGCATGGAAAAGTTGACATAGCTGCCCATGTGCCACATGAGATTGACGTTTTCAAAAACGATGGGGATCAAAAACAGCGCAAGGGTCATGCCGAAAAAGGCGATGGTCTTTTTCTCTTTGCGGAAATTTAAAAACAGCAAAAACGTCAGGGCAAAGGGGAGCGCTGTGAGAATGAGCAGCATCCCCTCCTTGGTGCGGGGGTTGGAAGCAGTGCTCATCAAGATCTGAAAATAATTCTTGGTATTTTGGTACCGGGAGCTTGCCGTCATGTAAAAATAGGTCGGCAGTGCAGAAAAGGCAGAGAGCAAAATAGCCAGTACCGAGGACACGCCGAAACGCAGTACGGCGCCCTTTCTCTGCGCTTTCGGCAGAAGAAGTCCGATGTACATACCGCCGCTCAAAAACAGAAACAGCACGATCATGTAGGCGATGTACAGCTGCATGATCAGGCAGTAGGACAACGCAAGAATATACAGCAGCGGCTTTCGGGACTGAAACAGCCTGTCCGCACCCAGCAGAACCAAGGGGAACAGCATCACAAGCTCCATCCATGAGGCGTTGGAATAGTACTGCAAAAGAAACGGGTTAAAGGCGTATAAAACACCGAACAGGATCTGCCAGACATCGTGAATCCGAAACCGATAGCGGAACAAAAGCATAGCGGTGAACGAGGAGATCATCAGCTTGCACAGCAGGAAAAAGGACATACTTTCCAGTATTTTGTCCCGCGGGCACAGCAGGAAGAAAAGCGTATTTAAGGGACTGAGCACGCTTTCATACGCACTGCTGATGAATATGCCTGCGGCGGTGCGGAAATTGAAAAAAATACTTCCGCTGCCATGCAGGGCGTCCCATACGGTGTAAAAAATCGGAACACTGCACTGTCCCATGTCGTCATAGACAATGCTTTCCGTACCAAAAGGAAAAATCCCATGGATTGCATACACCGTCAAGACGCACGCCAAAACGATCAGCGGCGGGATGCACAGCTTCCATGAGAATAGTTTGGTGGATTTTCGGGACATAGTGAACCTCACAAATCGGGGCGTTTTCTAACCGAAAAGAAAACAGCCCCGAAAATTTACGATGCAGGCCAGAAGAAAGACAGGGTAGTGCCCTGAACGGTGTAGGTCACGGAGCTGTCCGCTTCTGACAGACTTTCG
>JBJEQK010000183.1:0-6389 GCA_051881715.1 Acutalibacteraceae bacterium | reverse complement strand
TCCCCACGCCAAAACAGTCCACCGGACTGTTTTGGCTCCCCTCCTGCGCTTTTGGCGTTGTCAGGATTTCGCCGACTGCGGTCGGCGACCAAAGGCGCCGCCTTTGGAATCCGCAAGCCTTTGAAAAGGCTTGAGCGAAACTTTTAATCTCACAAAAGTTCGTGATGAACCAAATAAATCCGGCACAAATGAACGCAGAACTTGCGCTCCTTTGTGCCAGTTTTTTGCGTGATTCTGTTTTGTTCTGTATTTACAGCACCGCCGCCAAGACCATCATGCGCCGCAGTTTTTCCAAGATGCCGTCCAGATCCGTCAGGGGCAGGGGATTCGTCCCTTTGCCGATCTCCACTGTGAAGCCCGGTCGGTCGAACTCCCGAATGAACCAATCCTTAAATCCGCCGTGGGCGTACAGTCCCGCATTGCGCACCGGCTTGTAGCCGCTGACGGCGGTGAAGATGCTCATCAGCGTGCGTGCTTCAGGCGGGTCCTTTTTGCCGTAGCGCCAAAAGATCTCCTCCCCCTGACTGTGAAACGCCAGTATGTGTCCGGGCTTTTTTCGCCGGCAGAGATCGCACAGGGCACGGGTCTCGGGTTCGCTTTCCGCACAGACGCCGCCGAACTGCCGCGGCGCCGGGGCGTCGATGCCGTTCTTTTTCTCTGCGGCACGCAGAAGATCCCATCCTGCGTCAAAATTATGGTTGATATCCACCCCGGCGGCATTGGCGTTCCACAGGATGTTGTCCTCCCACGCACGCCTTACCAGCGGCGCAAACTCTCCTGCCGCCTCGGCGCCATGCAGAAAGATCTCCGTCCCATCGGGATTGACGCAGGGGACGAGGACGATTTCCCTCCTTTGCAAAAAAGACGCCACATCCACCCCGGCATAATCGCTTTTTAGTTGAATACTGCGGCACAGCTCCTCTGCAAAACGAAGCAGCAGCAATTCCGTTATCCACTCCGACCCATGGAAGCCTGCGGCAAATAAAACGCATTTTTTCCCACTGCCCAAGGACAGGGAAAAAATACTGCGTCCCGCATGACTTCTGCCGATCTGCGTCACTTTCAAAAAAGGATACGTTTCCCACAACCCGTTTATACATCGGCGAAGTGCCGCATAATCCAAAATCTGCGCATTTGTCCACATGAACGATCACCTCGCTCATGTATATGCGCGCTGGTTCAGCGGCAGTACACCTCTATCGCATCGCGCATAAACTGCGCCGTACCGTCCCCGTGCCGCCCGTCGATATTCGCACGGAAGCGTTCGTCCGACGCATACATTTCGCCCAGACCTGCCAAAATCTCTTTGGTGCAGGTGTAGAAGTTTTCGGTGATAAAATCCTGCCATCTGCGCACCACCGCCTGCGCATCGCTGCTGTCGGGGGCAAAGCCCTCTGCCTTGCACTGTGCAAATTCCGCCATTTTCGCATCCATAGCGGCGTTCACCTGCGCCCACTTGTCCGCCGAATACGCCGCTGTTTTCGCAGCGTTTTCCCGATAGGCGTCGGTGTGACCCCACCGTTCTTTGGTTTCCTTGGCATATTCCGCACGCTTCGCCTCATACTCGCTGTTGTCAAAAACATCCATACGAACTGTTTCTCCTTTCATTGCGCCGTCCAGAGCCGAAATGAGCCGTTCGAGACGCTCTTTTTTCAGCGTCAGCAAACGCTTCTGCTCTTGAAGCGCGGTTTGTTTGTCGTAATCGGGAGAGGAGAGGATCATCCGGATTTCTTTCAGGGGAAAGTCCAGCTCACGGTAAAACAAAATCTCCTGCATTCGCTCGAAGGCGTTCTCGTCGTAAAAACGGTAGCCGTTCTGCGCATCCACAGCGGAGGGCTTCAGCAGGCCGATCTCGTCATAGTAGTGCAGTGTGCGCACACTCACTCCCGTCAGAGCTGCAAATTCCCGGATATGAAGCTTCATTCCATCGCCTCCCTTGAGTGTGAGTATATACTATGACGTAACGGCAGAGTCAATACATTTTTGAAAAAAACTACAGGGACTGCCGAAATTTTTCACTGCGGCGGTCCCTGCACTGTTTCAGGCTTTATGCTGTTCTCTGGTGGCTTGGTCGAGGGTGATCAGTCCTGCCTGCATACTCTTTAGAATCGTGATGTCCTGGTTGGACAGCATCCCGTCCTCGAACAGGTCAGCCGCAAACGCTGCGGCTTCGTCCATGGTGTAGTCGACGATTTGGGCATTCATGTTTTTCGCTGCCACAATGTCCTGATTGCTGACCATGCCGTCGCCGTCCAGATCACCGAAGAGGATGAGCGTGTATTCCGCCACCGTTTCCCCGGAGGAATCGTCCACCAGCCGTACCTTGGCGCCTGTGCCCACATAGCCCATATTGGAATCCAGCTCCAAATGACCGTTGCCGGTCACGCCCAGATAATCGTTCAGAAGCTCCGTCTGCGTGATCGAAAGCTTTAATCCGTAGATAAAATGCCTGTCCGTGTCGATCACCGTCGTCGCCCCCTCGGGAACGACCAGTTCCGGTGCAGTCTGCGGCTGCTGTACGGTCACAACGCCGTTTCGGGTGGAAAACGTCACACTGTTCAGATCCGTATCGAAGGTGGAGCCTGCATCATATGTTACGCTGACCGTTGTGTCGCCCGGCTCCGCCGTTTCCGAAACGAGGAATTGCAGGGTCACGAGGGTGCCGTTTTGCGTGTAATTCTCCCGGGAAAGGCTGTCCTCCCAAATTACCGTGTAGGGGTTCGCCTGCACATTTCCGCCCATGAGCATCGTGCCGCCGGAGAACAGCTCGCCGTCCGTCACGGACTGCAAGGTCAGCACATCGGCGTCATAGGCGATGTGGATGCGCAGGGCGATGATGCCGGAATTATTGGCAATGCTTACGGGCACCTGCACCGTTTCGCCGGGCTTTGCCGCCCCATCGCCGACGAGGAAAGTCGGCTCCTCCGTCGCCATGACCTGCAAGGGGATGAGCACAAGGAAAAGAAAAACCAAACAAACACAGATTGATTTTTTCACAGCAAACCCTCCTTTTTTTAACAAGTTTATTATAGAGCATTCAAAACGGAAATGCAAGCCTTTTACCACTATGTTCCTGTTTTCGGGAACGAACGGGCATTCTGAACCGTTTTTATCGGTCAACAAAAAAACCTCCGACCGAGATCGGAGGTTCTGTGTTTTTTAGAATGAGGCTTGTCCTTACGCCTTGCTGCTTTCTGCCACGGCAACGGCGCAGGCGACGGTGGCGCCGACCATGGGGTTGTTGCCCATGCCGATCAGGCCCATCATCTCGACGTGCGCCGGGACGGAGGAGGAGCCGGCGAACTGTGCGTCGCCGTGCATACGACCCATAGAATCGGTCAGACCGTAGGAAGCGGGACCTGCCGCCACGTTATCGGGATGCAGGGTACGACCTGTGCCGCCGCCGGAAGCGACGGAGAAGTACTTCACATCGTTTTCCATTGCCCACTTCTTGTAGGTGCCGGCAACGAGGTGCTGGAAGCGGGTGGGGTTGGTGGAGTTGCCGGTGATGGAAACATCCACGCCCTCATGCTTCATGATCGCAACGCCTTCCAGAACGTCGTTGGCGCCGAAGCAGCGAACCTTGGCACGCTCGCCGTCAGAGTAGGGTGTGGTCTCAACGATCTTCAGCTCGCCCGTGTGGAAGTCATAGTCTGTCTTGACATAGGTGAAGCCGTTGATGCGGGAAATGATCATAGCGGCATCCTTGCCCAGACCGTTCAGGATGACGCGCAGGGGCTCTTTGCGCACCTTGTTGGCGGTTCTGGCGATACCGATGGCGCCCTCAGCGGCGGCAAAGGATTCGTGACCGGCAAGGAATGCGAAGCACTTGGTTTCCTCTTTCAAAAGCATCGCGCCCAGGTTACCGTGACCGAGACCGACGTTTCTCTGCTCTGCGACGGAGCCGGGGATGCAGAACGCCTGCAGACCGATGCCGATGGCGGCGGAAGCGTCGGAAGCGTCCTTGATGCCTTGGCTCAGGGCGACCGCTACGCCGAGGGTGTATGCCCAAACCGCGTTTTCAAAGGCGATGGGCTGCACGCCCTTGACGATGGATTCCACATCGATCCCCTTGGCAAGGCACATCTCACGGGCGGCCTCCAGGCTTTCGATGCCGTATTTTGCAAGACAAGCGTTGATCTTGTCCATTCTTCTTTCTTTACCTTCAAAAGTAATTGCCATTGTGAACTCCTCCTTTTCCGATTAGTCTTCTCTGGGGTCAATATACTTGACAGCGTCTGCGAAGCGGCCGTAGGAACCCTTGTTCTTTTCGTAGGCTTCGTTGGGGGTGACGCCGTGGCGAATGTCCTCGAGCATCTTTCCGAGCTTGACGAATTCATAGCCGATGACCTGATCGTCCTTGTCGAGCGCCATGCGGGTCACATAGCCCTCTGCCATCTCCATGTAGCGAACGCCGGCCTTCTTGGTGCTGAACATGGTGCCCACCTGGGAGCGCAGACCCTTGCCCAGATCCTCCAGAGCGGCGCCGACGACGAGACCGTCCTCAGAGAAAGCGGACTGGGTACGACCGTAAACGAGCTGCAGGAAGATCTCACGCATGGCGACGTTGATGGCGTCGCAGACAAGGTCGGTGTTCAGGCACTCCAAAAGCGTCTTGCCGGGGAGGATTTCCGCAGCCATGGCGGCGGAATGGGTCATGCCGGAGCAGCCGAGGGTCTCGACAAGGGCTTCTTCCACAATACCATCTTTAATGTTGAGGGTCAGCTTGCAGGCGCCCTGCTGGGGAGCACACCAGCCCACACCGTGAGAGAAGCCGGAGATGTCCTTGATTTCGTAGGGTTTGACCCATTTGCCCTCTTCGGGAATGGGAGCGGGACCGTGATGCGGACCCTTTGCGACAACGCACATTTTTTCCACTTCGTGGGAGTAATTCATAGGGGTTCTCCTTTCAGAAATAAATTACATATTATTTTACCAAAAAAAAATCCTTTTTGCAATGCTTACAAACAATTTCTGCAAAAAAATTTGCCGCACACCCGAAGGTATGCGGCGAAAATGGAGATTTATTTACCGGGGGACAAAATAGCCGTAATCTTTTCATAAAGTGCGGGATTTGCCCATTTGAGGATCCAGTTGATCGGAGAGAGGGCAACAGCCAGCAGGAATACGCCAAAGCCTTCTGCGCTGTAAAGCACTCTGTTTACCGTGCTGTAAATCACCTTGGTTTCCCGGTGATTGCAGATGACACAGTGACGTTCCGAAAGACCGTCCTCAAAGAAACCGTGTACTTTTTCAGTGCCCCACTGTGTAAAATAGTGGTCTCCCATTTCTTCAGCTTTGCATCTCGCACACATTCTCTTGTGGATAGATTTTCCCTCTTCCAATTCAACGACAAACCATGCGTCCCAATCGTGACCGAGTGCGTCCTTTTCGTCCTCTTTCTTTGTTGCATTGCAGGTTTTGCAGGTATAGGTCGTGTAACCCCCATCATTGCAGGTCGGAGCAGTAACTACGCCCTCATCCCAACTGTGGCCAAGTGCGCCTTCTCCTTCTTCCGTTTTAGTAATTTTACAACGAGTACAACTAAAGACCGTGTATCCCGCTTGCGTACAAGTCGGTTTAGTTTCTTTTCCGCCATCCCAGCTGTGACCGAGAGGGTCGCTTCCATCTACAACTTTGGTAGTTTTACAAACCTTGCAAATGCGAGTCACTTTACCTTTTTCCGTGCAAGTCGGTGCAGTTGTTTCCTTGCCATCATCCCAGTCGTGTTCGACAGTCGGCTTGAAATTGCTTTTTTCCAAATATCCGCAAGTCAGGCACTCGAAACAGTCATATCCTTGCTCTACACAAGTAGGCTCAACTGTTTTTCTTTCTTCCCCAAATGTGTGCGTGTGAGGCTGTCTGAAATCTTTTGCTTCGATTGTGAAGCCATAAAGTTCAACATTTTTTCCATCCGCAGAGATACCCGCTGCATAGCCTGTGGTGCCGTTAATGGAAACCGTGGTAGAATTGTTTGCGATAAAATGTTCGTCTATTACTAACGAAATGACCAAGGCATACTTTTCGCCCATTTTAAAAGTGTCCGCAGTTCCAAGCTCAGCGTCATCTTCGATGTTTTTTGCACTGACAGACGGCTTTCCGTCATTGAAACCGACCATCGGCTCCGTGACATGGATAAATTCCTTAAAATCACTGCATTTCAATCCTGCAATGTCTTGATCGGATCGACGGTAATAGTAATACTCCCGACCAGCTTCTTTTCTCCCTCTGCCCAAACCGCAACTGTCATACAGCCGACAACCAGCACAACAGCCAAAAGCAGAGACAAAATCTTTTTCATGCTTTTCATTTTCATACTCCTTTTTCCTTTTTATTCCCTCATCACGGAAAGTTGGGGGATAAGGAAAAAAGAATATTGAAATAGAGCA
>JBJEQK010000182.1:0-6446 GCA_051881715.1 Acutalibacteraceae bacterium | reverse complement strand
GAAAATTGTGGGATTTGTGCTGCGCACCGGGGAACCCCCGGCGAGGGTTCCCCACACCAAAACAGTCCACCGGACTGTTTTGGCTCCCCTCCTGCGCTTTGCTGTTGTTAGGATTTCGCCGACTGCGGTCGGCGACCAAAGGCGCCGCCTTTGGAATCCGCAAGCCTTTAAAAAGGCTTGACCGAAACTTTTAATCCCACAAAAATCCGTGATGAACCACTTTTTAAGCCGTTTATGCTTTCATTTCTGCCTTGATCTTGTCGAAGGTTTTGGTCAGTTCATCATCGGGCTTCTTGGTCAGCAGGCTGACGATGACGATGGCGATGCACGCCACGATGAATGCGGGAAGCAGTTCATAGATGGCGAACACGCCGCCTGCCTTAGCGATGACAAATTTCCACAGGAACACCATAGCGCCGCCGCTGACCATACCGGCCAGCGCACCCCACTTATTGATACGCTTCCAGAACAGGGAGAAAATAATGACCGGACCGAATGCGGCGCCGAAGCCTGCCCACGCAAAGGAAACGATGCGGAACACGGAGGAGTTGGGGTTGCGGGCAAAGAATGCCGCAATCACCGCAATAACGATAACCGAAATACGGGCAATGATCATGGTTTTCTTCTGGGACAGCTTTGCCTTGAAGCCGCCCACAAGGATATCCTGCGTGATGCTGGAGGAAGCCGCGATCAACTGAGAGTCCGCTGTGGACATGGTGGACGCCAAAATGCCGGACAGGAAAATGCCTGCCGCAAAGGCGGGAATGTAGCCCTTGGTGCTCAGGAACTTGGAAATATCGACGATGATGGTTTCTGCCGCAGAAGCGCCATCATACGGACCGACGATGCCCGCCTGCATCAGGCTGTAGCCGACAACGCCGATCAGTACGGCAACACCCATGGAGATCACGACCCAGACGGTCGCCACACGGCGGGAGGTCTTGAGTTTGTTGGGGTCGTCGATGGCCATGAAGCGAAGCAGGATATGGGGCATACCGAAGTAACCCAGACCCCACGCCAGCGTGGAGACCACCGGCAGGGCGCCGTAGCTGCCCGCAGTGCCGCTGGCCACATCGAAGCCCTTGAAGATATTCAGGTAGCCGTCAAAGCTCTTGACATTTTCAAACACCGTACCGAAGCCGCCGATCAAGCCTTCGCCCAGACCCAAAACGATCACCAGTGCAACGGTCATCACGATGCTCTGGATCAGGTCGGTGGTGGACGCCGCTAAGAAGCCGCCCAGTGTGCAGTACAGCACGATGACGGCGGCGCTCAAAAGCATGGCGGTCATGTAGTCCATGCCGAACATGGAGGAGAACAGCTTGCCGCACGCCGAAAAGCCGGAAGCGGTATAGGGGATAAAGAAGATGATAATGATGATTGCAGCAATCAGGGAGAGGGTGTGGCTCTTGTCCCCGAAGCGCTTGGCAAAAAATTCGGGAACCGTCACTGCGTTGATGCGCTCGGAATAGATACGCAGACGCTTTGCGACCAAAAGCCAGTTGAGATAGGTGCCGATCGCAAGACCGATCGCCGTCCAGGACGCTTCCGCAAGTCCTGTCATCAGCGCAAGACCCGGCAAGCCCATCAGCAGCCAGCCGCTCATGTCCGACGCCTCCGCACTCATCGCCGTCACAAACGGGCCGAGCTTTCTGCCGCCGAGATAGAAATCCTCAGCGCTTTTGTTTTTCTTGGATGTTTGGATGCCGATGCCGATCATCATACACAGATACAGCACGATGGCGACCGCAATGACGATATTTGCGGCTTGGAACATACTCCATCACTCCTGTTTGCAAAATTACTGAGTAATCATACCATACTACCACGATAAATGCAAGGATTAAATGGATTTTTTTGCATAAAAATGAAAAAATACTGTATTTTTGCTCCGAGATAAAGGGCGCATTCAAGCGGTTTACACAAATCGGGCGATCAGCCCCACAAACAAACCGCACAGCGTTTCCCACAGATTGTCGGCATTTTGCAGGCTGGGCACGAAGCGTGCCTTGGCGATCTGCGTGCTGTCGGGGGTAAAGCGGAAATCATCCACGCACACGGCACCCTCGCCCTTAAAATGCAGGCTGAGGTTTTGCAGACGCGTAAGAACCCTGCGGGAAAATGTCAGTGCGCATTCATTGCCGAAGAGATACAGACTGTTCATGTCCAGCTCCATCTCGTGCCACTGTCCGTCCGCCGGAATCACGGCGTCCGGGTTGCCGGTACCGTTTACAGACGGTGCAAACCAAATATGCCCGGATATATAGAAGCGAACCGCGTCCAGTGTGATGTCCTGTGCGCCGTCATTGCGCACAGCAAAGGTGATCTTGCCATAGGCGCTGTAATCCGCATCTGCATCCACAAATTTCCCTCGAACGACTTTGTTTTTCGGAAAATCAAAGACCGTTGCCACAGAGAAGCGCTTGCCCTGCGCACTGATCTGCAGGGCGGCATCTCCGCTGAATGCATCCTGCGTATAGGAAAGAGTCGCATTTTTTCCCTGCCAGATATCATAGAATCCGGTTCGTTCGCCGTCAACCATCCGCCACATCTGCGCATAATCGCAGGCAGCAAAGGCTCTGTCCTGCCAGTAGTACTTCCCGACGGCTTTGTCCGTCACAAAAACGGACACGGGCATGGCAAAGCCCTCGGCATCGGTGGCGTAGAGATTGGCTGCGTGGTTGCTCTGGGCAAAGGCATAGGCGGCAGACACCGGCTGCAGCACCGTCTCGCTCCAAATGCGAACCGTATCCTCGGACACGATCTCCGCCTTGGCGCCGACGTAAATGCCGTCCGCACCGCAAACGGAAAATTCGTGCAGGGTGTCGCCCTTCACCGCAAGCCCTTCGCCCGTATTGCGCAGTGTCACATACACACTGCCGTCCCGAATCTGCGTTTGGCTGACCGTAGCGGCGGTGCAGGTCTGCGTATTTTGTCCGTAGACCAGTCCGCACGCCGCATACGCCATACGTTCACCCACAGGCGCCTTACACGCAGGGTGGATGGGACCAACGTCGGCTGTATAGGTCAGCGGGACGTCGTAAATGGTCGTCATGGCACGGGTTTTGCTGTCCGCCTGTGCGATCTCCGCCAGCTCAGTATTGAACGATTGCAAACGGTTCTCCCCGTAACTGCAGGTGGCAATCTGGGTATAAACGATGGGCATCTGCTCGCCGTTTTCATACCCGAACAGGGCAGAATCGGTCTTCTGCATCAGGGAAAAGGCACGGGAATATGCGCCGTAGGGGCAGTTCTGAATGATATCCGTTTCTCCCTGATACCAGATCATCCCGGCGGGGCGGAAATGCCGCAGAGGTGCGATCTTTTTGTTGTAGTTGGCGCTCATATCCGCATAGGGGTCGCGCCGGGTTTCATCCCAGTCCTGCACTGCGATAAATCGGTTTTGTGCAACAAGATCCGCCTTGACCTGCTCGTCCCCCTCTATGCCTTCGCGGGAGAGCCACGTGTAAATCGAGGAACCGCCCAGCGACACATGGACAACACCCACCGGGATATCCAGTGTCTTTTGCAGTTTACTGCCGAAGAAGTAGCCCACTGCGCTGGTGGCATAGACCTGTGTGCTGTCTGCGCAGAACCACTGCGCCCCGGGAATATCCTGCTGGGGCGATACGGGAATGCGGTCGGGGTCGCCTGCATATTCCGGGTAGGGCGGCACCTCCAAAATGCGCAGCCAGCGGCTGCCCACAATCCCCTGCTCCATCATCTCCTTGCCGGTCAAACTGTTCCCAAGCCCCATCTGCATATTGGACTGACCGCTTGCCAGCCACAGTTCTCCGAAAACAATGCCTGTCAGCGATGCAAACTCCTTTCCGTCCAGCGTCAGCACAGCGGTATACTCGTCATAACCGCCTGCGGGCGCAGGAACGGACACGGTGAAAACGCCGTCCTGTACACGACCCATCCCCACGGCGACCGCCGCGTTCTGCGCATCGAACAGCGTACAGCACACTTCGGTGCCGGACGATGCGGTACCGGCAAAAACAGCATCCTTTTTCTGCTGAAAGAGCATTCCGTTTTGATAGATCGTGTACAGCTGTGCCCGGGGCGCATCTGCGGCCAAAGCCGTACAGAGCGTTCCGACACAGAGAATCAACGCAAGGAGCAAAGAAAGTATCTTTTTCATACAGTTTTCACCCTCCTATGTGTATTCAAAAAGTCCAGCGCACCGTCGATCGCCTCGACGCCGGCTTTGCTTTCGGGTTCCAGAACGCTAAATACGTGGGGCAGTGCCTTGCCATCATACTTCGGAAAGTCCTTGATCTGCACAGGAACGCCCCGCTTCCCCAGTGCCTTGCAAAGGCGGTGGGTCTGCCCGCGTGCCAAAAAATCACCGCTGCTGGTAATCAGCGCCGCCGGCGGCAAGGTCACCCTGTCCAAAATCACCTCGGGGTTGCGGTACTGCTTAAGCTCCCCGCCCCACATTTTTTTGGTGTACACACCCATAACGCCGTCGCCGTCCATATAGGCAGCGGGCGAAGTCAGCAGCAGTCCCGCAAGCTCCATGGCACAGTCCGCTGTGCCGAAAATTTTACGCAGCTTTGCGTCCGCCAGCAGTCCTGCGGCATACAGCGCCAGCATCCCGCCCGCAGAATCTCCCGTCAAATACACACAGGATGGGTCGCAGGGATAATCCGCCATATGCGTTTCGATCCATGACAGCGCCTGCATCACGTCCCGAAGCTGATCGGGCACACGCACCTGCGGCACCAGACGGTAGCTCATGTTGAACACCGTATAGCCCCGCTTGGCAAGGTTGAGGCAGTACATTTTGTTCAGATCCTTGTCGGCATACATCCACCCGCCGCCGTGCACGTCGATGATCACGGGATTGTGCCCGCCGCCGTTTTCGGGATAATACACGTCCAAAAGATGCAGTCTGTCCCCGTCCGCCGCATAGGGCAGATCGCACACCTTAGTAATGCCCGTCGGTTCCGTCTGTTTGGCGTGCAGATGATTGTCACTGACGGCAATACATTTCCAAAACTTATCCATGACAAATTCCAAAGGATCCATTGCTTTTCCTCCCCGGTTTTATTTGTTTAAACAGAATACAGCAAATCCAGCAAATCCACATAAAACAAGCGGACATTGTTATTTTTCATAAAACCACCCATCAGGGACATATGGTCGCCCTCGTAGGTCGGGAAAACGTTCCAAACACCGGGACAGACATGGTTCCGATCCAGCTGTGTCGTTTTTGCGCCGAAAGGCGCCACGGCGGAGATGGTATTGACCAGACCGTCATTGGGAAGCCAAGACGCATCCACCACGGTTCCCTCCGGCGTGGTCGTGGTGTACCGACCGATTCGGTTCGCCGAGGCGACAAATAACGGCTCCGTGGAGGGCAGTGCTTCGTATGTGCCGTCCGCAGTCTGCGTCACGGTACAGCAGGGAACGGAAAAATAATACAGGCTGTCGGGCAAGTGCAGTCTTTTATTCAGCTGCGCCGCACCGTCTATGGTCATGTCGTACGCCGCACTGTCCTGCGAATCCCTGCCGTCCAGCGGCGGAATACTCGCCAAACCGCACATCGCCACCACCAAGCGTTCCGGGAAAGTGGCATTCTTCTCTTTGGGCACGATCTCCTTGAGGTCATAGGCGGTCGTGCCGTTCATCGGCGCCGACAGCATGGTCACGCTGTACAGCCAGTCTTTCTTGCCGCCGGTGAACAGACCGGACACATCCTCCGGGGACACCGCCTGCTCCTGCTTGCTGCCGTTGGTCATCAGGTCCACAAACTGCAAAACCGTTGCACCGCCGAAGGAATGACCGAGCAGATGTATCTTTGCCTCTGCGCTGAACTCCCGAACAAGGGGGTGGCGGGAATAGTCCTTGCCGAAGCGTTTGTGTCCGAAGCGTGCGCTGTGTTCTGCGCCGTAATCCGTGCGGGTGCCGGTCAGCTGGGCATACAGCTCGCAAGCCCTGTCCCATGCACTCGCAGAAGGGTTGACATCTGCCGCACAGCAGTCGAACCCGCGCGCCTGCAAATACTGCATGGCATCACCGCCCAGCATCCCCCAGTACGGAACGATGCTGTAGATCAGGCTGTCCTCTCCCCAGCCGCCGAGACCGTGTACAAAAACGCAGGTGTAGCTGTTGCTGTGGGTTTCGGGGGTGACCTCAACTTTGGGAATATTCAATGTCGGGAACAGGAACATCACGATCGTCATCAGAAACGCAGTGACTTTTGCCATACTATCACCTTCTATGAAACTTTATACCATAATTATATCGCACGGCGCATGGGTTGGCAAGCGCACAGCGCAAAAAAACACACTCTTCACGGAAAATTGTGGGATTTGTGCTTCGCACCGGGGAACCCCCGGCGAGGGTTCCCCACGCCAAAACAGTCCACTGGACTGTTTTGGCTCAGCTTGTCGAAAAAGTGTTTTCGACAAGCTGGCAGACTGGCGAGAAAGGATGAC